>CAZPSL010000128.1:0-15756 GCA_964589145.1 uncultured Anaerolineales bacterium | reverse complement strand
AACTCCGCACCCTGCGGCAGATGCGCCTGGTGCGCGCCCGCAAGCAGGGCCGTGAGGTGTACTACGCCATCGATGACGACCACGTGAATGAACTCTTCCAGCGCGGGCTGGATCATGTTCAGGAGCAGTAAGTGGCGAGTCGGGAGTTGCAAGTTTGCAGGCGTGCATGTTCGCATGTAGCATGTGAACTCCCAATCCCCAATCCCTGATTCCCAATCCCCAATCCCCCCATGCCCGAAAAAACCGTTGAACTTGAAACCCGCGTCCTGCTCCCCGAAGTTACGGACGCGCACGACGAATGCCTGATCCGCCTGCAAGATGCGCTGCGCGCCCGGCGGGGCATCACCCACGTCCACCTGGAACGGGAGGACGGCAAACCGCGGGTGTGCATCCACTACAACCCGAACCAGATCAGCCTCAAATCGGTGGAACGCACCGCCCGCAAAGCCGGTACCAAACTCTCCGGCCGCTACCGGCACGAGCAAATCCCCTTCGAGGGGATGGACACCGCCGACGAAGCCCCGCACCTGCGCCGCGCCCTGGAGCGCATCCCCGGAATGCTGCACGCCAACGTCAACTACGCTGCCGGACTGATTTTCGCGGCTTACGACACCCGCGTCTTGCAGCCCGAAACCATCGCCGAAGTTCTGCGGGAGCAGGGCATCCGCCCGCTGGGCTGGCCCCCGGAGCCGGAAGATCATGCGCACGAACACGATCACGGCAGCGCGCCGGCGTTTCTCCCCCATTGGGTGCAGGAGCGCTGGACACTGATTTTGGTGGCTCTGGCAGGGCTGTTCCTGCTGACCGGCTGGGCGGGCGAGACCTTTTTCGGGATGCCGGAGAACGTCGCCCTGGCCTTCTTTGTGCTGGCCTACCTCGCCGGAGGCTACGACATCGCCACGCACGCCCTGCCCGGCCTGCTCAGGGGGCGATTTGACACCGACGTGCTCATGCTGGCGGCGGCGGGGGGCGCGGCGATGCTCGGCGAGTGGGCGGAGGGCGCGTTTTTGCTGTTTCTGTTCAGTTTGGGGCACGCGGGGGAGCATTACGCCCTCGACCGCGCCCGCAACGCGGTCAACGCCCTGGGGCAGTTGATGCCCAAAACCGCGCAGGTGCGCCGCGGCGGGCAAATCGTCACCCTGCCGGTGGCGCAGGTGCGCATCGGCGAGACGGTGATTGTGCGCCCCGGAGACCGCGTCCCTGTGGACGGGCGCGTGCGCTCCGGGCAAAGCGCGGTGGACCAAAGCCCGATCACCGGCGAGAGCGTGCCGGTTTCCAAAGCGCCGGGTGACGAGGTGTTTGCCGGAACCATCAACCAGGAGAACGCCCTGGAAGTGACGGTCACCCGCCTGGCGAAAGACAACACCCTGGCGCGGGTGATGCGCCTGGTGGCCGAAGCGCAAAGCCAGCAAAGCCCCACGCAGCGCTTCACCGAGCGATTCACGCGCTGGTTTGTGCCCGCCGTGCTGGTTTTCGTCGCCCTGGTGATCGCCGTGCCCCCACTCGTCAACTGGATGCCCCTGGAAGAGAGCCTCTACCGCGGGATGCTGCTGCTGGTGGCGGCTTCGCCCTGCGCGCTGGCGCTGGGAACGCCCGCCTCGGTGCTGGCGGGCATCGCGCAGGCCGCCCGCAACGGCGTGCTCATCAAGGGCGGGGCGCACCTGGAAAACCTGGGCGCGGTGCAGGTGATGGCCTTCGACAAGACCGGCACCCTCACCGAGGGAAATTTTCGGGTCACAGACCTCATTCCCCTTGACGGAACCCGCCCGGAAGACATCCTGCAACTCGCCGCCGGGGTGGAGCAGCACTCCAATCACCCGCTGGCGCTGGCGGTGGTGGAATCCGCCAAAGGGCGCGGTCTCTCCATCCCGCAGGCGGAGAAACTGGAGAACGTCGCCGGGCGCGGGGTGATCAGCGCGGTGGACGGGGTTCCCGTGTGGATTGGGTCGCCCGCCCTGTTTGAAGGGGAGCCGCACGCGCCGGATTTGCAGGTGATCCAAACCATCGAGTCGCTCGAGGCCCAGGGAAAAACCGCGATGCTGGTGCGCCGGGGAGCGCGCTACCTGGGCATTTTGGCGCTCGCCGATACGCCCCGCCCCGGGGTGCGCGAGACCCTGCGCCGCCTGCGGGATTTGGGCATCCGCAAACTGGTGATGCTCACCGGCGACAACGCTGCCGCGGCACGGCAGGTGGCGCAGCAGGCGGGCGTGACCGATGTGCGCGCCGGACTTCTGCCCGAAGACAAACTCGCCGCCATCCGTGAATTGCAGGCCGAACACGGGCCGGTGGCGATGGTTGGCGACGGGGTGAACGACGCCCCCGCGCTGGCGACCGCGGCAGTCGGCATTGCGATGGGCGGCGCGGGCACGGCGGTGGCGCTGGAAACCGCCGACGTTGCCCTGATGTCGGACGATTTGGGCAAACTGCCCTTTGCCGTGGGGTTGAGCCGCGCCAGCCGAGCGGTTATCCGCCAGAATTTGGCGATTTCGCTGGGCGTGATCGGCCTGCTGATTGTGACTTCGGTGTTCGGCTGGGTGGCGCTCAGCGGCGCGGTGATCCTTCATGAGGGCAGCAGCATCCTGGTGGTGCTCAACGCCCTGCGGCTGCTGCGCTACGAGGGGTGACAACCTGCAACCCGTAACTTTCAACTTCCCCGTATCCAAACGCATCTTTCTTCGTTATACACACCAAACAGGATGAAACCAGGTATGTCTGTCAGTGATGAAATTCAAATTGTCCAACGCGCCCAGGCCGGAGACCGCGATGCTTTTGCCGCGCTCCACGACCGCTATTGGCAGGCGATTTACACCTACGTTTACTACCGGGTGGATAACCAGGACGCCGCGGACGATTTGACGGCAGAGGTGTTTGTGCGCATGGTTGAGAAAATTGACAGGTACCGCCCCCGCGGCAAGCCTTTCGTCGCCTGGCTGTACACCATCGCCCGCAACCTGCTGACGGATTACTACCGCCGCCGCGGGCGGGATGCCGAGAACCTTCCATTGGAGGACCTCCCCCTCGCCAGTCCGAACAACCCCAGCGAGGCCGCGGAAAACCATCTCGCTGCCGAATGCCTGGGGCGGGCAATCCGCCAACTGACGGAGGATCAGCGCCTGGTGGTTATCGGAAAATTCATCGAAGGCCGCTCAAATGCCGAAATCGCCCGCATCCTGGAAAAAACCGAAGGCTCGGTAAAATCGCTGCAACACCGGGCGCTGGCGGCGCTGCGGCGCGTGATTGAAAGAGAAGGCTGCTATGAAGCGTGAACTTACCCTGGAACAAGCCCTGGATGAAAGCATCTCCCGCCTGCAAGCGGGCGACAGTCCGGAAGCCTGCCTGGCGCGTTACCCGCAGTTTGCGGATGAACTTCGCCCCCTGCTGGAAGCGGCAATGTTCGCGGGACAAATGGAAGTTCCCGCGGCCCCCGCGTCTGCCGTGGAGCGCAGCCGCGCCCGCATGTTCGCCGCCGTAGACCGGAAGTTCGCCAAACAATCCAAATCTGCACCCGTATCTGAATCGCTCCTCGCCCGTTATACAGGGCAACTAATCACCTGGATAACTGGAAAGGAGAACCCAGATATGAAACTCATTACCCGTTTTGCTTTTGCAGCCATTGCTGTTGCAGTCTTCATCGTGGTCGGAAGCGGCGTTACAATGGCTTCTGCCAGCGCCCTGCCCGGCGATACGTTCTACCCCGCCAAACTGGCACTCGAAAAACTGCGCCTGACCCTGGTTTTACAGCCCGAGGCCCGCGAAGAACTGGAGTGGCAGATTCAAAACACCCGCCGCGAGGAGGTACAGGAACTCATTCAGATCGGGCGGGAGGCGAAAGTCCACTTCATCGGCGAGTTGCTGGCTTTTGATGACGCATCCTGGAATGTCGGCGGCATCAGCGTACAGGTCAGCAGCGAAACCGTCATCATCGGCGACCCGGCTGTGGGCGTACAGGTCAGCGTTGCGGCCACCGTCCAGGCGGACGGCACCCTCCGGGCAGACAAACTGACTGTGCTGGACACCATCCCCCAAAATGGCGGCAATCCCTACCCCGGGCCGGATACCCCAACCGCGATGCCTACAGAAGGCCACAACCTGACCAAAACTCCGTACACCACTCAGGGAGCAACGCACGAACCCACATTCGAGCCGCCTCATACGCCGCTGCCAACCCATGTACCCACTGACGAGCCGCCTCACACACCGCCGCCAACGCACGAACCCACGCATGAGCCGCCTCACACACCGCCGCCGACCCACGCACCGACGGTTGAGCCTACGCACGAGTTGCCACCTCCTCCGCAACCGACAGAGCACGGCGGCGACTGGCACCACCCTACCGTAACGCTGCATCCCTGATTACAAAGAAACCTTGTGAGTTCTTTGGAACTGGTCCGCAGCAGCCAAGCCAACAAGCAGGGACTTTCGCCTGAGCGCGAAGTCCCTGTTTTGTTTTCCTGACAAACGGCACAATAACCTGGGACAAGTAACACATTCATCATCACGGATATTTGGTTACAATAAATTCGGAGTTACGAATATGTCGACACGTCCAATTGAAGAACAGATCAGCCAGATTTTGCGGGCAGTCAGCACACCGGTCCGCCTGCGGATTCTGATGGCAATTGGCGAGGGGGAGGCCTGTGTCTGCCATCTGGAAACCGTGCTGGGGATGCGGCAGGCGTACATCTCGCAGCAGTTGATGTCCCTGCGGGATGCAGGGCTGCTCGAAACCCGCCGTGAAGGGCGGTACATCTTCTACCGCCTGACCCGGCCCGAATTGCTCTCGCTGCTCATTGAAATCGGAAAATTGTTCGGGGCATCCGCCGCGGAAGCGGAATCACTTTTGAACACCGACCCGCACCCAAAATGCTGCTGCCCTCTCTGCAATCCGCTTCCCGATTGATCCCTTTCCCGGCCGACTCGCTGACTCGCTGGCTCGCTGGCTCGCTGAATCGCTGAATCGCTGAATCGCTGAATCCCCAAGGAGTTCCCATGCCCGAAAATTCATTCACCCAATGGCTGCAAAGCCTCGACTTTGACTACTGGAGTACCGGACAACATAAAATCATGCCCGCCGCCTTTTTTGAAAAGTGGGCGAAGGGCGATGCCGTTTTGCTCGATGTGCGCACCGACGCCGAAAGGGAGTATCTCACCCTGCCGTTTGCCCTGCATATTCCGGTCAACCGGCTGCCCGACCGCCTGAACGAAATCCCGCGCGACAAACTGGTGGCGGCCTTCTGCTCCGGCGGCGACCGGGCAAACGTGGCCTTCGCCTATCTGCACGCGCAGGGCTTCGACAACGTGCGCGTCTTCAAAGGCGGTTACGCCGACCTGACAGGCGAACTGCTGCCTGGAAAACTCCGCAAATTGAGAAAATAGCCAATGTCTGCGTTTTATCTGGTGCCGCCCATTTTCTTTGTCATCGCTTTCGTGTTTTCAATGCTGGGGATGGGCGGCTCCCAGTTGTATATCCCCATTCTTTACTGGATGGGCATGGATTTCAAAACCGAGGCTATCCCGCTGGGGATGCTGCTCAACGTGGTCAACAGCGGGTCGGCGGCTATCACTTACGGGCGCAAAAAACTGATTATCTGGGGCGTGGCGGTGCCCTTTGCGGTAACGATGATCGCTTTCGCCCCGCTGGGGGTGTGGCTCAACGTGCAACTCCCCGTCAAGCCGCTGCTGACCTTTTTTGCGCTGTTCACCGCGGCGGCGGCGATTCTGATGCTCTCCGGATGGAAGCCGAAACGCGGGGCGATGTCCCCGCGCGGGCGCGTCATTCTGGGCGTGACCGCTGGCAGCGGGCTGGGCACCATTGCCGGGATGATCGGGCGCGGCGGCGGGTCGTTCATCGTGCCGCTGCTCTACATCGCCGGGCTGGAAGCCAAATCTGCCGCGGCGACATCGGCTTTCATTGTGACGTGTTCCGGGCTGTCGAGTTTTGCATCTCATCTGGCGACCGCCGCCCAACCCCAATGGAGTGTGTGGCTTTCAACGGTGATCGCCGTCCTTTTAGGCAGCCAACTCGGTTCGCGGCTGATGGCCGGGCGGATGAAATCCCGAACGGTCAAACAAGTTTTCGGCTGGGTGCTGCTGGGTGTCGCGGCGCTGATTTTGGTCAAGGATGTTCACGGCGTTTTACAGTGAATCATCTGCGACGGGCAATACTACCGTAAAGATGGAACCCTCTCCGGGTACGGAATCAACCCAGACACGCCCCTGGTGGTTCTCAACGATGCTTTTGACAATTGCCAGCCCCAGCCCGCTTCCGGGGATATCGGCGTTGATATTGCTGGCGCGGTAAAACTTGTCGAAAATGTAAGGCTGGTCGGCAGGAGGAATACCGGCGCCGGTATCTTGCACCTGAAAAATAACCTGATCCACCTCGGATTTGAGTGTTACCCGGATTTCGCCTCCCCGGGGAGTGTAGCGGATGGCATTGCTCAGCAGGTTATCCACCATCTGACGCAGGCGGATCGGATCACCAAAGACTTTGTGGGTGTCGGCAGGCAAATCCAGCACCACGCGGTGTTCTTTCTCCATGATGCTGCCTTCGAGGCTGTCCAATGAATACTGCACAATTACCGGCAGGGGGACAAATTCCTTGCGCGCGTCAAAACCCGATTCAATCCGCCCCAGTTCCAACAAGTCGTTGATCAGAGTGGTGATATTGCGCACACTAACCTGAATACGCTCAATAAATTCAGTTTGCTGCTCGTTGAGCGGGCCAACCCGATTGAGCAATTCCACATATCCTAAAATGGCCGTCAGCGGCGAACGCAAGTCGTGCGAGACGGTGTGGACAAAGTCGCTCTTGATGCGGTCCAGTTCCTTGAGAGGGGTGATGTCCTGCAAGGTGAGTGCCAGGCCAACTGCGGGGATTTTTGCCAGATGGCTGCTCATTATCCGCCCGTCTTCGAGGGTGAGTTCACAATGGTACGGGAAAGCAGCGGGCAAATTTATGAACATTTCCAGCAGTTGTTCGTGGGTAAATACCTGATCAATCGGGCGGTTGATCACGTTCTCGTCTACCGGGATGTTGAAAGCGTCCCGCACCGCCGGATTCAGCAAGATAATGCGGTTGGATTCATCCACCACGATGACACCGTCCCCGATACCGGTCAGGATGGATTCCAGTTTCTGGCGTTCGATATCCGTGCTGCGGAACAGGCGGGCATTTACGATGGCGATGGCCGCATAATCTGCCAGAGCAGACATCACCGTCAGGTGTTCTGCGCGAAAAGGCTGTGAACTGGTACGGTTGTCAACGCCCAAAACGCCAATTACCCGCTCCTGAATTTTGAGCGGCACGTACATCAGGGAGCGAACCAGGTAGGCCGTTTTGATCTTCTGGGGAGTGTCTTCATCCAAAACCACTGCCCGTCCGGTGCGGATAACCTCTCCGGCCAGCGTGTCTTCAACGGGCAAATGAAAGGTGCGCACAAAATCATCCTGAAAATTGAGCGCCGCCCGCATGGAGAGTTCGCCGGTATTTTCATCCAGAATCAGCAGGCTTCCTTCTTCGGCGTTGGTCACACTGACTGCGGTTTCGACGACCTTCGTCAGTACTTCATCCAGATCGAGAGAGGAATTGACCGACTGCCCAATTTGCTGCAAAGTTTCCAGAACGTCCAGACGGCGGCGCAAGGAGGCATCGCGTTCAACTGAGCGGCGGTTTATCCAGGTTTCGAGGCGTGTGCGGCGTTTCAGGGCGCGGCGAATCGCCCGCAGCAGTCTGTCGTCTTCCCATGCCGGGGAAATGCAATCCGCGGCGCCCGAATCGAGTGCGGCATCCAGCATGGTCAGGCGGTCTTCCAAAGTTGCAAGGATAATCGGAACAATGGGGATGGATTCGTTCAGTTTCTCCGCCAGGTGAAGCCCGCCGCCGTTATCCACACGAGCATCCAAAATTACCAAATCCGGCGGAAGAGAATGGAAAGAAGCCTCTGCACTTTGTGCATCCTGAACCAGGATAACCTGATAGCCAGCCGGGCGTAAAACCACGTTGGTTAATTGCTGCCCTAACTGGGCATCTGCGGTGATAACAAGGATTTGTTCGTTTGACATCCGGTTTACCCCATGCCCCGGCTTTCGGCAGGCGGAAGTGTGAAGTGAAAGACTGCGCCAGCAGACGAATCACTTTTGACCCAGATTTCACCCCCGTGCAATTTGATAATATCCTTCGCCAGGGAAAGGCCAATCCCCAAGCCGTCGTGGGGGTACATGGCCGTTGTGTCGATCTGATAAAACGGCTGAAAAATCTGTGCCTGGTGTTCCAGCGGGATGCCGGGGCCAGTATCCTGCACGCTGACATGGATCATGCCGTTCTGTCCGATGCCTGCCTGGATGGCAACCTGACCGCCAGCGCTGAAGCGCAGTGCGTTTGAAAGCAGTGCATCAAGTACCTGGTTGATCTGGTCAGGGTCTATGCGTGCCAGCAGGGGCTGTTTCTGAAAATTGGCAGAGAGTTCAATGGTGTTTTCACTGGCAGCGGCTTTGTGACGCTCTATTGCCTGGCGGATCAGATCGGCCAGGTCTACCGTAATCCGGTTTTGTGGTGCACTGGCGGTTTGCAAACTGCCAAGTGCGTTGACCACGCGCTCCACCTGCGTGAGATAGCCATCCAGCAGGCGTACCGATTCCTGGTGATCGGCACGCATAAACTCCAGGGTTTCAAGCATCAGATCGATCTGATGCTTCATTGACATGATTGGGATTCGCAGTTCCTCAGCGACATTCTGCAAAATCTGTGCTTTGATCTGTTCGCTCTCCTGGGAACTTTCAACTGCTTTCTGAAGCGAATGTGCCCGTTTTTCAAGCGCGTCAAACAGGCGGGCGTTTACCAATGCAATTGATGCATAATCTGCCACTGCTTCCAGCATGGTTTGGTTGCTAAGGCTAAAGGCCCTGGCAGATTCGCGGACGACAACCAGCAACCCAACAACTTCCTTTTGTGCTTTTACCGGAACCACTAGTGCGGCCTGGCCCAGACGGGCAACTTTGAAGCGTTTAAGCGGCGTGCCGTGGATGGAAAGCGTCTCTCCCGAAAGCGCAACCAGTGAACTAATGCCATCATCCCACGGTTTGCCAATTTTTGCCCGGATGGATTTGGGCAGGTTTTTGCAAGCGCGTAAAATATAGGTTTTGCTTTCTCCGCGCCGCAAGAGCAGCCAGCCTTTATCTGCCTCCGTGACAAAAACACCGCCTTCGATGATTTTGCCAAACAGTGTTTGCTGGTCGGTTACCGATGTGACCGCTTTGCCAATTCCGAAGATGGTGGTCAGTTCGCGCACACGGCGATGCAGTTCCTGGTTTGTTTTTTCCAGTTGGGCTGCCAGCCGTTTGCGCTCTCTGCGTTCCCGTACTCGCAGCAAAGCGCGTTCCACTGCGGAAACAACCTCGGCTTCGCGCACGGGGGAACGCAAATAGTCCGAAGCCCCCAGCCGAAAAGCCTGAATCACGTCCCCTTCCTGCCCCTGTTCGGCAATCACAATCACTGGCGTATCAATGCCTTGAGAAGTTAACGCCACCAGCATATCCTTGCCGCTCAATCCCGGCAAGTTAAGGTTTGCCAACACAACATCCGGGAAAAACTGCATTGCATCCTGGATGGCACGCGTAGCATCCCCAACCACCCGGACCTGATAGCCCAGCGGTCTCAATGCCTGCCGGGCAATCAGGTCGCTGACTTCCGGGTCACTCTCCACCAACAAAATACGCTCTTTAGATGCAGCCATGGGTTAATGATAGCACGGTTGCAAAAAAAATGGGAGATTGATATTCCGGGGTGCAGGTAAAAGATGTAGAAATTGGGCAATCGTATGGGCGCTGCTTCCTTTCCCCCCTCCCCTGCCCTCCCCCCGATGGGGGGAGGGTTGGGTGGGGGGAACACCGCCCTTCTACAACATTTGCCTGCCCCCGATTGCTCGAAAGAACTTGACTCAACCACCCCAGAAAGCATACAATCTCAGTAACCGGTTTACCAAACAATGTTGTGCCCGGTTTGCTGATGCCAAGATGTGCATTTGCCCGCTGGCATCAGCAGGCGATGGTAATACGCCAGCCGCATTTGCGGAACAGGGGATCGGGCAGCCAGAAAAAAGGACGCTTCATGAAATCACATTCCCGAAAGGTTACCATCTTTTTATCGGTTCTCGTATTTGCCAGTTTTGCCTGCGGGGTGTTCACTCCGGCAAATCCAGCCCCCACACTTTCTGCAACACCTCAGCAACCAGAAACTTCCGGCGGCGCTGCCGCCCCCGTCAGCCAGGAAGACAAGTTTGTTCAAATCTATGCACAGGCCAGCCCCGGTGTAGTTTCGATTCGAGTCTATGGGGCAGATGAAGACGGCCTTGGTTCTGGATTCGTGATCGACCAGGAGGGGCATATCCTCACCAATTATCATGTTGTGCGCGCTGCCGAAGAGTTGGAGATCGCCTTCCCCAATGGATATCGGACACGCGGCAAGGTGCTTGGCACGGACAGCGATTCAGATGTTGCCGTTATCAAAATAGACGCCCCGATAGAAGAACTGCACCCGCTGCCCTTGGGAGATTCCAGCCACCTCAAGGTCGGGCAAATTGTCATTGCCATCGGCAACCCGCTCGGTTATGACGGCACCATGACAACCGGGGTGGTTTCCTCCCTGGGTCGTACACTGGATTCGCTGCACGCCAGCCCCGGCGGCAGTTACTTTACTGCCGGTGACATCATCCAAACCGATGCCGCAATCAACCCCGGCAATTCCGGCGGGCCGTTACTCAACCTGGATGGGGAAGTCATCGGTATCAATTTTGCCATCGAGAGTACCAGCATGGATGCTTTCGGGCAGCCGGTCAACTCCGGAATTGGCTTCGCTGTTTCAATCAATATCGTCAAACGCGTGGTGCCGCACCTGATTCGGTCCGGCAGTTACGATTACCCTTACATCGGTATCAGCAGTCTCCCGGAAATCACGCTCCGGGATCAGGAAGCCCTAAACCTGCCGCAAACTTCCGGCGTTTATATTCTGGAAGTGACCGATGGAAGCCCGGCAGACATCGCCGGGTTGCGCGGCGGCGACATTCCGACGGCCGATTCCCGCTATTTTGCCGGTGGCGACCTGATTATCGCGATTGACGGTCAAACCGTGCGCGATTTCAGTGACCTGATCAGTTACTTGCTCAACAACACCGGTCCAGGCGATACGGTGGTTCTTACTGTGCTGCGCAACGGCAAGGAACTCCAGATTGAACTGGTATTAGGAAAGCGGCCTTAAAAGCGCGCATCTCCGCCAAACCCGACACCATACTTGCAACATCCCCGTTCGAATTTTCGGATCGGCATTAAGGTACATTAACAACCCCATTTACCGGCACCCGCTCAAATTCCCGCCCGGAACCCTCCTGCTCAAACGGGAAACTGCGGATGACGGCACAATCCCAGGACTTTTGCTCTGGATAACGGCCTGTGGAGTTTTGTGCGCGCTTCGCGCGCACAAAACTCCGCTTTTCCCTGCATTCCAGCGAAAGTTCCAAATCCATAAAGAGGAGCATCCTATGTTGACTGAACGCGACCTGCAAGAACTGTTGGATTTCAAACCCCAGCATCCTGTGCTCAGCATCTACCTGAATACTGACCCATCGCAAGGCAGCGCGGATGTCTACAGACTTAAGTTGCGCTCCATGCTGAAAGATGCGGGGCTCCCCGAAGATGCTGCGGCGGCAGAAAACTACGTCGAGCACGAATACACCGGCGGGCGCAGCGCGGCAATTTTCTCCTGCGTGCCCGAAGGTTTCTTCCGGGCTTACCCGCTTCAGGTCCCCATGCGCAGCCGGGTACGTATTAGCAACCGGCCGCATGTGAAACCGCTGGCGAGCCTGTTTGATTCTTACGGCTGGTACGGAATTGTCCTGATAGACAAGCAGGGTGCACGGCTGTTTCACTTTCACCTGGGTGAAATCCGCGAACAGGCTGAAATATTCGGCGAGAGTATCCGACGCACAAAAACCGGCGGCACTCAGTCAGCCGGAAGCCGCGGCAGAGGCAACGGTCAGACCACGCATACTGCCGAAATTGCCGAACGGAACATGCGGGCATCTGCCGAGTTTGCTGCGAAGTTCTTCGAGGAAAATAACGTCCGCCGGGTGCTGCTCGGTGGCACAGAAGAAAATGTAGCCCTGTTTCGCGGCTATTTGCCAAAACGGTGGCAAAGCCTGGTGATTGGCACCTTCTCAATCAGCATGACGGCAAACAACACCGAGGTAATTGAGCGGGCCATAAAAATCGGGCAGGAGGCAGAACAGCGGCGCGAAACAGAAGCCGTCAGGGCCCTGATCACCGCCGCCGCCAAAAAACAGGGCGGCGTACTCGGCCTGGAAGATACCCTGTTGATGGTGCAGGAAGGCCGCATCCAGACCCTGATGGTGATCAAAGGCTTTCGTGCGCCCGGTTATCGCTGCCAGGAATGCGGGTACATTACCGCCCAGAAAAAAGAAACCTGCCCTTACTGCGGGAATCCGTTCACAGAGATTCCAGATGTGGTAGATCTGGCCGTTCGCCGTGTGCTGGAAGACGGCGGCGATGTGGATGTACTCCGCGAAAATCCGTCACTGGATGAGAAAGGGAAAATTGGCGCCATACTGCGATATTAACCCCTCACAATGTGCAAGCCCCCGGTCGCTGCCCGGACGGATTCTCCCGTCCCTGTCCGGGCAGTAACGAAGAGCGGCAGTCCAAGCCGGACTGCCGCTCTTTGCGTTTGGTTTATGCGTTCTGCGCCTGGATCGCAGTGATCACCACGGTGTTGAACACGTCTTCCACAGTGCAGCCGCGGCTCAGGTCGTTAACCGGCTTGTTCAGCCCTTGCAGCACCGGGCCGATGGCAATGGCCCCCGTCTCACGCTGGACGGCCTTGTAAGTGTTGTTGCCGGTGTTCAGGTCGGGAAAGATCAGCACGGTGGCGCGTCCGGCAACCTTTGAGCCGGGCATTTTGCGCTGACCGACACTGGCATCCACGGCGGCATCGTACTGGATGGGGCCTTCGATGAGCAAGTCGGGGCGGCGTTTTTGCGCCAATTCAGTCGCTTTGCGCACGCGCTCCACCTCCTCACCGGAGCCGGAATCGCCGGAGGAGTATGAAAGCATGGCAACAATCGGTTCAACACCGAACATCTGCGCCGTATCCGCCGATGCAATGGCAATTTCCGCCAGTTCCTCAGCGGTGGGGCGGGGGACAACGGCACAATCGCCATAAACCAGCACCCGGTCTTCCAATGCCATGAAGAAGACCGAGGAAACCACCGAGAACCCCGGTTTGGTCTTGATAAACTGAAACGCCGGGCGGATGGTGTGGGCGGTGCTATGCGCTGCGCCGGAAACCATACCATCAGCATCGCCCTTGTACACCATCATCGTGCCAAAAAATGAAACATCGCGCATGGTGTCGCGGGCGTATTCCAGGGTGACCCCTTTGTGCTTGCGGAGTTCATAATAGGTTTCGGCATACTCTTCAAATTTGGGGTGATTTTCCGGCTGGATGATGGTTACGCGGCTCAGATCGCAGAGCAGCCCCAGGTCATCCACCTTCTTTCGGAGTTCGGGTTCACTCCCAATCAGGGTCAGTTTCACCACATTTTGAGCAACCAACTGCTCGGCCGCCTGCAAGATGCGCTCATCCGTACCTTCGGGCAAAACGATATGCTTTTTATCAGATTTGGCGCGCTGCAACATGCTGTACAGGAACATCTGCGGGGAGATGCCGCGCCGCTCAATGGTGGAAATACGGTTCTCGAAGGCATCCGCATCCACGTGCTCGCTGTAGAGTTGCAGCCCGCGCTTGATTTTGGTTTTGTTGTCCGCGGTGATGTAGGATCGCACCGTGTTGACGTTTGCGACTGTCTCGAAGGTTTCACTCTCCACCGACAGGATAGGCAGGATGTCGGGCAGCCCATCCAGCAGCCGCCGGACGGATTGGGCGACCGGCTCCCCGGTGGTGAGCAGCAGCCCCGCCACCGATGGGTAATTGGCAGAGCGGTGGGCTTCCAGCGCGCTGAGGATGATCTCGCCCCGGTCGCCGGGGGTAATCAGCAGGGAGCGGTCCTTAAGCCGATCGAGATAATTTTGCATTTGCATGGCAACAACCATATACCCGCTTACCAGCCGGTCAAGACGATTCTGCCCATAAAGCACATCGGCATTCAGATGTTCGGCGATTTCTTTGATAGTCGGGCTGCTCAGCATGGGGTCTTCAGGGATGACGGAGAAGGCAATCTCTTTCGGCAGGTCACGCTCCAGGGTGACGCGCAGGTGTTCGGTCTGCTCCGGGTTGGCGCGGTTGACAATCACCCCCACCACCGGGCAGCCCCTGCTTTGGAAAGCGTCCAATGCCATGTGAATCGGGCCGAGTACTTCGTCCAGGTCGTTTTGGCTGGCATTCGTCAGGATGACCACCGGGCTGCCCAGCGCTTGCGCGATGGCAACGTTGGCGTCAAACTCGAATGCGGTGCTTTCCTCACTCAAATCGGAACCAATGCAGAGCACAAAATCGTAATTATCTTCCAGATATTTGTACCGTTCGATGACCCGCGCCAGGAATTTGTCAATTTCGTTCTGCGCCAGCAAATCAACCGCCTCGGCGTACTGGAAGGCATAAGTCCGCTCATAGGGCACATCAAGTTTGAAGTAGGTGAGCAGCAGGTCAATGTTTTTGTCGCGGCCCTCCTGCGGCGGGGTGTTGATAATCGGACGGAAGACTGCCAGCCGCTGGGATTTGCGCAGCAGGCGGCGGGTCAGCCCCAGGGAGACGACCGACTTGCCGCAGTGCGGTTCCGTTGTGGTGAGGTAGATAGATTTGTACATGGTTTTATCTGTCCATGAGGAACGTGATTCAATCACGCTCCTGCGGCGTTACTGCCCTTGCAGCACTTCCACAGTCTGGCGGGCAATTTCCAGTTCCTCGTTGGTGGGGATGACCAGCACCTTGACGCGGCTGGCTGCACTCTGGATTTCAGTCACGGGGGCGGTGACACCCTGGGCGTTCTTCCCGGCATCCAGTTGGATACCAAGATTCTCCAACCCGTCGCAGGCCATCCGGCGGACGGTGGCACTCTTCTCCCCTACCCCGGCGGTGAACACAATTGCGTCCAGTTCGCCGAGGACGGCGGTATAAGTGCCGATGTATTTTTTGATGCGGTAGGTGTACATCTCCAGGGCGAGTTGGGCATCAGAATCGCCCTCGGCAGTGCGGCGTTCGATATCGCGCAAATCGTTGTCGCCGCAAATCCCCAGCAGACCGCTCTTCTTGTTCAGCAGGCGGTCAATTTCGTCCACGGTCATCCCCAGGTTGCGGTGCAGAAAGAAGACGATGGCCGGGTCAATATCGCCGCTGCGGGTGCCCATCATCAAACCGGGGAGCGGGCTGAAACCCATCGAGGAATCAACCGATTTTCCAGCGCGTACGGCGGTCACGCTGGCGCCGTTGCCAAGATGCAAGGTGATAATGCGTGTTTCTGCTACGGGTTTGCCCAAATGTTCAATCGCCTTGCGGGAGACGTACAGATGCGAAGTCCCGTGAAAGCCATAGGAGCGGATGCGCTGCTCCTCGTAGAGTTCCTTCGGGATGGCGTACCGGTAGGCCGGGGGCGGCATAGTCTGATGGAAGGCGGTATCGAAAATCGCCACCTGGACGGCATCGGGGAAGACCTCGCCCGCCACTTCAATGCCCGACAGGTTGGCCGGATTGTGCAGCGGGGCGAGGGGGATCAGTTCCCGGATGGTGTC
>CAZPSL010000127.1:0-5416 GCA_964589145.1 uncultured Anaerolineales bacterium | reverse complement strand
ACGCCCCATCCTGTACAGCACCACCCCCGAATTTCTGGGCTACTTCGGGCTGACCTCGCTGGATGAACTGCCTCCGCTCAACCTGGAGGAGTTGTCCGCAACAAAGCCCCGGGAACCGGCAGATGACAAGGTGCTGAAAGACTGAAGCCAACTTGAAAATTCAAGGCTGGCAGCCCCGCCTGGGCTGTCAGCCTTTTTTGCTTTATTGCGTTTCCGCAACCGATTCTTCTTCAGTTCTTGATTCCCACCATTCGGAAGCAAACACCCAGACGACTGCCAGCATCCCGCCAACAAAACCGTCAGGGCTTTCGCTGAAACACCACAACCATTGACCAAAACGGAATCTCTGACCGTTTCATTCTTCGTTCGCACGTGCGACAACCCACTCCATCCCCCACAGCAGCAGACCGATAAATACCAATGGTGTCAACCCCGCCAGCAGACACATCAACCCGAAAACCATACCCCTCACGCCGTAAAACAGGTAAATCAGCCCGCCCCCGACAAGAATCAGCATCAGAATGAAACCCGCCAGCAGGCGAAGGTTGGTATCGCGGGCGTATTTTCGCAGGTCACGGGTCATTTCGTTTTTCGGCTGCCTCCAGTTGCAGTATATCACAATCAGCACTTTCACTGAAACACTCACAACAAAGGGTGCAGGCAAATGTTGTAGAAACTCCTATGTGTTTTCCTCGCCCGCACACAAGACTGGCAGTCCTGGCAGGACTGCCAGTCTTCATTTGGCGAACAGGACAAGCGCCGAACACCCCGCCCCGCCGGAGGAAGGGCAGAGACATGCGGCTGTCCGATTTCCACATCTTTTGCCTGCACCCAAACAAAGGGGTGCAAGCAAAAGATGTGGAACAACGCTGTTTCCCCCCACCTAACCCTCCCCCCGCTGTCGGCTCAGATCATTTTCAGAAGTCCCGTCAAAACTCCCCGCCAATCCTCTTCGGGATTCACCCGCACCCACAAGGCGGACTTTCCAACGCGGACCCGGGGCGGGAATCCCGCCTCCGAAGGCGGTTTCTCCCCCTCCGGGAAGCGCAGCACCATCTGCCCGCCCTCAAAACTGACCGCGCTCAACCCCGCCCGCTCCGCCAGAATTTTCACCCGCATCTGGAACAGCAGGTTCTCCACCGAGGCGGGCAGCGGCCCGAAACGGTCGGCGAATTCCTCGGCCAGCGCGTCCATCTCGTCGAGGGCGGCGGCATCGGCAATGCGGCGGTACAGCCCCAGCCGCGTCGTCTGGTCGGGGACGTATTCAGGCGGGATGTGCGTATCCAGCGGCAGGTCCACGCTCACCAGCGGGCGGTGGATGCTCCGCAGGAGGTCATCGCGCTTCGGGGTTTCGCCGCGCACTCCTTGCAGGTGCTGAATCGCATCCGCCAGCAGCCGCGTGTAGAGGTGAAAGCCCACCGCAGCCACATGCCCGTGCTGCCGCGACCCCAGAATATCCCCCGCGCCGCGGATTTCCAGGTCACGCATGGCGATGTTGAAGCCCGCGCCCAGTTGCGTGTTCTCCGCCAGCGTTTCCAGCCGCTCGGCGGCCTCCGCGGTCGGCCTGCGGCGGGGGTGCTTGAAAAAGTAGGCATACGCCCGCTGCGCCCCGCGTCCGACGCGCCCCCGCAACTGGTAAAGTTGCGCCAGCCCGAAGGTATCGGCGCGGTCCACAATCAGCGTGTTGGCGTTGGGGATGTCCAGCCCGCTCTCGATGATGGTGGTAGAGAGCAGCAGGTCAATCTCTCCGGCGCTGAACGCCCGCATCCGGGCAGCGAGTTGACCTTCGGGCATCTGCCCGTGCGCCACGCCGATGCGCGCCTCCGGCACCAGGCGCTCCAGATGGGCACGCATCCCCTCGATGGTCTGCACCCGGTTGTGGACGAAAAACACCTGTCCGCCGCGCTCCAGTTCGCGCAACACGGCGCGGCGCACCAGTTTCGGGTTGTAGGGGCCGACATGAGTCACGATAGGCAGGCGTTCCTCCGGGGGTGTGTTGATGGTCGAAATATCGCGCACCCCCGTCAGGGTCAGGTAGAGCGTCCGGGGGATGGGAGTCGCCGTCATGGTGAGCACATCCACCTCGGTACGCATCCTTTTCAGCGTCTCCTTGTGCGAAACCCCGAAACGCTGCTCCTCGTCAATGATCAGCAGGCCCAAATCCTTGAAAACCACATCCCCGGAGAGCAGGCGGTGCGTGCCGATGACGATATCCACCGCGCCTGCTGCCAGGCCCAGCAGAATTTTGCGCTGCTGGGCGGGCGTGCGGAAGCGCGAGAGCATCTCCACCGTGACCGGGAAGGCGGCCATGCGGCGGCGGAAGGTCTGATAATGCTGCTGCGCCAGCACGGTGGTGGGCACCAGCACGGCCACCTGTTTGCCATCCATCACGGCTTTGAAAGCCGCCCGCAGCGCAATTTCGGTTTTGCCAAAGCCCACATCCCCGCACACCAGCCGGTCCATCGGGCGGGGGGCTTCCATGTCGCGCTTGACCTCGGCGAGGACGCGCAACTGGTCTTCGGTTTCGATGTAGGGGAAACTGCCCTCCAGTTCGGCCTGCCAGGGGGTATCGGGGCTGAAGGCGTGCCCCTGCACCACATTGCGCCTGGCGTAGAGTTCCAGCAGTTCTTCCGCCATCTCCTGCACCGCTTCCCTGACCCTGCCCCTGACGCGGCTCCAGGCCGCGCCGCCCAGGCGGGTGGGGGCCGGTTCGCGCCCGTCGGGGCCGACGTAGCGCGTCAGCCGGTCGGCCTGATGCACGGGGACGAACAACTGGTCGCCGTCGGCGTATTCGATGCACAGGTAATCGCGCTCGGCGCGCTCGATGGTGCGGCGCACCAGCCCGGCGAACCTGCCGATGCCGTGGTCGGCGTGAACCACCCAATCGCCGGGTTGGAGGTCGGCGTAGGCGGCTTCGGGGGCTTCGGCCACCGGGCGCTGACGGTGCCGCGGCTGGGGACGCCGCCAGCCGAAGATTTCGCCGTCAGTGAGCAGGTGGAGGCGGGAACCGTCGTCGCCGAGGAGAGTCCACCCGTCCCCGAGGGAACCCCGCACAAAGCGGGGCGGCGCGGCGGCGCGGCTTTGCGGGGGATGCTGCTCCCGCCAGAGTTCCTCCAGCCGGGAGACCTGCCGCGAAACGATGATGAAGGCCGGGGGGGATTCCCCACTTTTCCCCCCACCCTGCCCTCCCCCCACCGGGGGGAGGGTTTGGGTAGGGGGACGGGGGGAGGGCCGGGTGGGGGGTGACGCGGCAAGATTCTCCGCGAGGTAGGTCATCACCTGGCGGAGTTGGCCGCCGAAGCGGGGGTTGGGGATGAATTGTCGTTGCAGGCTGAAAACTGGTCGTTGACGACGGGCGGCGGACGGCTGGGCGCGGTCAGTTGTCAGTGGTCTGTCGTCCGTGGTCGGCTGCTCACCATCTGCCATCTGCCATTCGCCATCCGCCCCCTGCCATTCGCCATCCACCATTTGCCGCTCGCTGCTCACCGGCCCCAAAAACACCGTCCGCCCAGGGGGAAGCGAATCTTCGATTTCGTCGCGGGTCAGGTAGGGACGGGGGAAGTCCTCGGGGATGGTACCGTCCGCGGCGGCTTCGCGGCGCAGTTCGAGGGCCTGCTCCTCCAGTTCGTCCACCGCGGCGAAGACGGTCTCGCGGTTCTCGATCAGCACCAGCCCGTCCCGCGGCAGGTAGTCGAGGAGGCTGGCGGGCGCGGGGTGGATGAGGGGGAGGTGGAACTCGGTGGGGGTTTCCAGGTTGAAGGTTGAAGGTTGGGACGGTTGACCGCGGTCTGTGGTCAGTGGTCTGTGGTCAGTGGTTTGCCGCTCGCCATCCGCCATCTGCCATTTGCCATCTGCCATCCGCCATTTGCTATCCGCCACGAATTCGCGCGCCGGGGTGATCAGCAGGCGTTCCAGGGGAGCGGTGGTGCGCTGGGTGGCGGGGTCGAAGCGGCGCAGGGTGTCCACCTCGTCGCCGAAGAAGTCAATGCGGGCGGGCGCGGGGTCAGCGGGCGGCCAGATGTCCAGGATGCCGCCGCGGCGGGCGAACTGACCGGGGGCGATCACCACGCTGGCGGGTTCGTAGCCCAGACGCACCCAGCGGCGCGCCAGTTCACCGGGCTGGACAATTTGCCCTGTCCGCAGGGTGTGCGCGGCCTTGATGAAGGCGCGCCGCGGCAGGGTGCGGGTCATCAGGGCGCGGGCGGGAGCGACGATCACCGGCGGGGCGGCGGTTTTGGCCTCCGCAGCGGGAATCTGGCGGGCGGCCAGGGCAGTGAGCGCCAGCAGCCGGTCGCGGCGGGTGGTCACGCCCCAGGCGGCATTTTCGTAAAAGAGAGGGTTTGGCTCCGGGAAGAAACAGCGCGGCGCATCGGGCAGCCAGAGGGACAGTTCGTCCGCCAGTTTGAGGGCGTAATCCGTGCGGTCGGAGACGAGGATGAGCGGCGCAGGGCGCGCCCGGTAGAGCGCGGCGAGCACGGGCAGCCGCGCCGAGCGCATCAGCCCCAGGGAGATGTGCTGTGCGCGAGGCGAGCCGAGGGCATCCAGCACTTCCCGGAAGGCCTGCTGCGATTGGATGGCGGAGAGGGCGGGGGCGAGAGTCACGAGGAGTCGTGAGTTGGGAGTCGGGAGTGGAGAGTGGAGAGTGGAGAGTCGGGAGTGGGGAGTGGGGAGTGGGGAGTCGGGAGTGGAGAGTGGAGAGTCGGGAGTCGTGAGGTGGGAGTCGGGAGTGGGGCGTTGCTCGCGGCTGACTGCTAACGACTCTCGACTCGGTTGTAGATCGTCATCGCCTGCTGAATGCCTTCGGAGACGAAGGCCAGGGCGGCGTCGGCAGCGCGGTCGAGATAGGCGGGCAGGAACTCGCGCTCCGGGCGGGCAAAAGGCTTGAGCACGTAATCCGCCGCCTGCCGGGAGCCGAAGTTGCGCCCCACCCCCAGGCGCAGGCGCGGAAACTCCTGCGTGCCCAGTTGCTCGATGATGGAGCGCATCCCCTTGTGCCCGGCGGAGCCGCCCGCGGGCCGCAGGCGCAGGGTCTCGAAAGGCAGGTCTACGTCATCGTAGATCACCAGCAGGTTTTCGAGCGGGATTTTGTAAAACTTCACCAGCGCGGCGACCGCCTGCCCGGAGCGGTTCATGTAGGTTTGGGGTTTGGCGAGGTAGATGCGCCGCTCACGGTAGCGGGCATCGGTGAGCAGGGCTTTGGACTGCGTGCGGGTGAAGGCGACGCCCAGGCGCTCCGCGATGCGGTCAACGGCCATGAAGCCGATGTTGTGACGCGTTGCGCGGTATTCCCGTCCGGGGTTGCCAAGCCCGACGAGGAGGTAAGGGGGTGCAGATTGGCTGGCGGTTTCGGATGCGGGCGAGTCCGTGTCTGTGTCAGCGGTGACAATGCCGCGCAGGGCGTTGAAGAGATCGTCGA
>CAZPSL010000126.1:0-21375 GCA_964589145.1 uncultured Anaerolineales bacterium | reverse complement strand
TAGGGTCTCCCTGGCGTGCGGGCTTCGGCAGGCTCAGCCCCGATAGGGGCCTCCCCCCTCTCCCTTAGGGAGAGGGGCCGGGGGTGAGGGAAAAAACGCCCCCCGCACACCCAAGACTGGCAGTCCTCGCAGGACTGCCAGTCTTCGGTTAAGCGGACGGGCAGCAGATGGGCAACGGATGAACGGATGTCGCCGCGTCGGGTGAAACGCAAAACAGACCCTAAAGGTCTCGCAGACCTTTAGGGTCTCCCTGACATGCAGGCTTCGGCAGGCTCAGCCCCGATAGGGGCCTCCCCCCTCTCCCTTAGGGAGAGGGGCCGGGGGTGAGGGAAAAAACATTCCCCCGCAGGAGACCTTTAGAGTCTTGCCCGCGTACCAATGCCTTGCTTCGGCGGGCGCAAATTTCCAAACGGGGTGATACAATCCAGGCCGACAATTCGCCTGGGATGCCGGTCTTTTTTTCTCATACATTTTTCCTCTGTCAGCGCGTCTTCTCTTTGTTATAATAGCGGCTGTTGGAGTTCGAGCCGTTTTTGCGCGGATGACGCTGACAGGCAACGCAAAAAATTTGCGGCAGTGTTCAAACAGCGTGAATACGCTGCCATTCGCTTGCCCGGCGGTGTTCGTGTAAAAATGACCTTGCCGCAAAAACATCTACCGTAGAGCGGATTGGCAATCCGCTCGTACTTTTGGAGGCTGACAGAATGGCACAAGACATCAAATTCGGGACCGACGGCTGGCGCGGACACGTCGCCGAGGATTACACTTTTGACAGCGTGCGCCGCTGCGCACAGGGCTTCGCGGCCTACATGCTCGAACAGGGCCATGCCGGGAAGTGGATCGTTGTCGGGCACGATAAACGCTACCGGGCGGAGGATTTCGCCGCCGCGGTCGCCGAGGTCCTCGCCGGGAACGGGCTGAACGTCTACCTCACGGACGGCTCCGCCCCGACGCCGGTGATCTCGTATTCGGTGCTGGCGCAGGGCGCGGTCGGCGCGGTGAACATCACCGCCTCGCACAACCCGCCTACCGATAACGGCTTCAAGGTGCGCGATGAGCACGGGGGCGCGATTCCCCCCGATGGACTGAAGCGCATCGAAGCCCTGATCCCTGACACCGTTTCCGGGGTGCAGAAAATCCCCTTCGCCCAGGCGGAATCCGAAGGCAAAATCGTCAGGTTCGACCCCAAGCCTAAGTACATCGCCCATCTCAAGGAACTGATTGACCTGGAGCCTATCAAAGAAGCCGGTTTCAAGGTGATGGTGGACCCAATGTGGGGCAACGGCATCGGCTGGATGCCCGAACTGCTAGCGGGCGGCAAAACCGAGGTGCTGGAGCTCCACAACGTCCGCAACCCGATTTTCCCGGAGATGAAGCGCCCGGAGCCGATTCCGCCCAACGTGGATGCCGGGCTGCGCGCCACCGTGGAAAACGGCGCCGACGTGCTGGTGATTTTCGACGGCGACGCCGACCGGGTGGGCATCGGCGACGAGAACGGGCGTTTTGTGAACCAACTGGAAGTTTACGGCCTGCTGGCATACTACCTGCTGGAAGTGCGCGGCGAGCGCGGCCCGATTGTCAAAACCCTTTCCACCACCAAAATGCTCAACAAACTGGGCGAGATGTACGGCGTGCCGGTGTACGAAACCGGCGTGGGCTTCAAGTACGTCGCCCCCAAGTTTCTGGAGACGAATGCCCTGATTGGCGGCGAGGAGAGCGGCGGCTACGCCTTCCGCGGCAACGTGCCGGAGCGCGACGGCATCCTGGCCGGGCTGTACATGCTCGACATGATGGTGCGTCTCAACCGCAAGCCCTCCGAACTGCTCGACCTGCTGTTCAGCAAGGTCGGCGCGCACTACTACAAGCGCATTGACACCCCCTTCCAGGGCGAGCGGCAGGAGAAAATTGACCGCATCCTTTCCGCCGAACCCAAAACCATCGGCGGACTGAAAGTAACCGACTTTGTGACCATTGACGGCTACCAGTTCCTGCTCGAAGACGGCGGCTGGCTGCTGATCCGCTTCTCCGGCACCGAGCCGATTATCCGCGTTTACTGCGAAACCCTCCACGAAGACAAGGTGGACGCGATTTTGCAGGACGGGCTGAAGATTGCCGGGATCGTTTGAGGTTGCAGGTTGAAGGTTACAGGTTGAAAATGGATAGTTGAGAGAACTTTCAACCTTCAACATGTAACTTGCAACATCCGACCCGATCATCCATGCATCTGACGGACACCCACGCCCACCTGTATTTCCACGCTTACGAGGAAGACCGACCGGCGGTGCTGGCCCGGGCGTGGTCGGCGGGAGTGGAGCGGATTCTCGTCCCCGGAATTGACCTGCCCTCCAGCCAGGCTGCACTGGAACTGGCCGAATCCGACCCGCGGATTTTCGCCGCCGTCGGGGTACACCCCAACGACGCAACCACCTGGGACGACCGCAGCCTCGATTTTCTGGAGGCGATGGCCGCGCATCCGAAGGTGGTCGCCATCGGCGAAATCGGGCTGGATTACTACCGCGAACACGCGCCCCACGATCTTCAACGGCGGATTTTCCGGGAGCAGGTGGAACTCGCGGGACGGCTGAACCTTCCGGTGGTGGTACACACCCGCAATGCCAGCCCCGCAGAGCGTTCCTGCATGGCGGATACCCTCCAAATTCTGGCGGAATCCGGCGGGCGCGGCGTCCTGCACTCGTTCTCCGGCAATCCCGCCGAAGCAGAGCAGGTGCTCGCCCTCGGCTTTTATCTCGGCATCACCGGCCCGGTGACCTTCAAAAAAGCGGACGAACTGCGGCAGGTGGTCGCTGCCGTGCCGCTGGGCCGCCTGCTGACTGAAACCGACAGCCCGTTTCTGACGCCGCAGCCCCACCGGGGACGGCGCAACGAACCGGCGCATGTGCGTTTTGTGGCCGAAACGATAGCAGAAATACATCACCAGCCCCTTGCGGTTGTGGCCCAAGCGACCACGGAGAACGCCCGGCGGCTGTTTCAATGGAGTGACTGATTGAAACCCAGTTTTTTTGAACTTGTTGAAGACCGCATCCAACTGGTTGAGGTGCGGATGCGAAATGAATCGGCACACCACCACCCGGATTTGCAATCGGTTTTGGCGTATTTGCTTTCTTCGGGCGGGAAGCGTATTCGCCCGACGGTGGCTTTGCTGACTGGCGGAATGCTGGGGGCTGAGGAGGATCCGCTTTTGTACCTGGCCGCGGCGGTGGAGTTGCTGCACACGGCTACCCTGGTACACGACGATTTGATTGATGGCGCGTTGCTGCGGCGCGGCATCCCCACGCTAAACGCACGCTGGTCTCCGGCGGCAACCGTGCTGGCAGGCGATTATATCTTCGCCCGCGCTGCGGTTTCGGCGGCCAGCACTAATTCGGTGGATTTGATGCGGGTCTTCTCGGAGACTCTGGCGACCATCGTCAGCGGGGAGATCACGCAGTTGTTCACCAGCCGCGGCACGGCCAGCCGGGAGGATTACTACCGCCGCATTTATGCCAAAACCGCCTCCCTGTTCCAGACCTCGGCGTATTGTGCCGCCCTGCTCAGCCCGGTGGATGAACCCGTTATGGATGCGATGAAGACTTTCGGGTACAACCTGGGGATGGCTTTCCAGATTGTGGATGACATCCTGGATTTTACGGGCGAGCAGGCTACTGTCGGCAAGCCGGTTGCCAGCGATTTACGGATGGGGCTGGTTACGCTTCCGGCCATTTACTACGCCGAAAGGCACCCGGACGATGCCGATATGCAACTGGTGCTGAACGGGGTTTATGACGATGAAGTTGCGATGCCGCGCCTGATTGACTCCATTCGGGAGAGCGGCGCGGTGCAGCAGGCGATGGACGAAGCGCGCGAGTTTGTCGCCCGCGGGCTGGAGGTGATCTCCGGTTTGCCAGAGAACGCTGAACACGCCGCCCTTGAGGATTTGGCGGCGTACATCGTGGACCGGGAGGTTTAGAATCCCCAAAACGCGCTGCGTTTTGGGGAAACGAGATACGATTGCCAGCGCAGCGAAGTAATCTCGCGCACCAGACGGGGGTTGCCGCACCGCTGATAACACCTCCCCGGCGCGAAATTATTCCCCGGCCCTGTGAAGTTGCCGCGCATCAGAAAGGAGAAATACCCTGAACAATTTAGAACTGGCCCATACCGTTGTTGATATCCTCGAAGAGAAAAAGGGGGCAGATATTTTGCTGCTGGATATTCGCGAACTCACCCCCATCGCCGATTATTTTGTGATTTGCACCGGCTCCAGCGACCGGATGCTGGACGCGCTGGTTGATGCCGTTAAGCGCGGGGTGCGCAGCGAGTATCACGTCCGCCCGCGGGTTGAGGGCGATCCCCGTACCGGCTGGATGCTGGCGGACTACGGCGGGGTGGTGCTGCACCTGTTTTCCCCCGACCGCCGCGAGTTCTACAACCTTGAAGAACTCTGGCAGGATGGCAAAGTGATTTTGCATTTGCAGTAGGCTAAGGACTGGCAGACCTGGCAGGTCTGCCAGTCCTGAACGAAAATGGACGAAAACCGGAACCCGCCTCCCCGCCCTCCGCAGCGCAACCTGTTTCTCATCTCGCTGGTGATTCTGTTTAACCTGATCTTTATCACCCTGCTGTTTATGGGTTGCCAGGCGGATAAAATCGCACGCCCCGGCACCTCACAGCGCCCCGTGATACAGCCCGCCGTCTACCTGAAGCATGACGCCGGTGATGTAACCCGCCGCCGGGGAAAGCAGGAAAACCGCCGCGTTGGCGAACTCGTCCGGGGTACCCATCCGTCCCAGGGGGATGACGGCGGATTGCTTCTGGAACTCCGCCTCGATGGCGGTGCCGTTGACTTTTGCGCGGTGCGCCATCAGTTCCTGCACCCGCTCGGTGGCCGTCCAGCCGGGGAGAATCGAGTTGACGCGAATCCCTTCGGCTGCCAGTTCCTGTGACAGGGATTTGGTCAGCCCGATGGTCGCCAGCCGCACGCTGTTGGAGAGAATCAGCCCCGGCAGCGGCTCCTTGACTGAGATGGAAGTCACTGTCAGAATGCCGGGAGCAGCAGATTCCCGAAGGTAGGGCAGCGCAGCCCGAATCAGGCGCACATGGCTGAGGAATGAGAGTTCCACGGCCTGCTCCCAGGCATCATCATCGAAATCTTCAAATTTACCGGCGGGGGGACCACCGGCATTGGTGACCAGCAAATCCAGCCCGCCGAGCGTCTGCGCGCTCTGACGAATCAACTGCGGGGCCAGCGCGGGGTCAGTGACATCTCCGGGGACGGGAATCACCTGAACACCGGTTTCCTCCGCCAAATCCCGCGCACTGCGCGCCAGTTTTTCGGGGTCACGTCCATTGAGGGCGACCGCGCAGCCTTCCATCGCCAATCGGCGGGCGACAGCGTATCCCAGGCCGCGGCTGCTCCCGGCGACGAAGGCCTTTTTGCCGTTGAGTTGTAAATCCATGAGGCTCTCCCGTAGGACTGGCAGACCTGTCAGGTCTGCCAGTCCTGATTAAATCTTGAACTTCACTCACTTTCCGCATCTTTTTCCTGCACCCGCCGGAAATTTCCAATCTCCAATTTGCTAATCTCAAGTATAATTCATGCCATGAAAGAGACAAAACTTTGGGTACTTGTAATTGGTGTTCTGCTGGTTGTCGCAGCATCAGCATATTTTTTGATTTCGGCAGTGGTTTCGATGACCCAGAATGTCAGCGAGGCCGCAGACCGGGCCGTACAACCGGTTGACGATGTAGCGGAGATGACCGGCAGCCTGGCGACTCAGATGGCACAGGTCCTCAACCCCACACCGACCATCCTGCCCGACCCGATGACCGTGATCCACGATGTACGTTCGCTGGCACGGCTGGAGACTATCGAGTACTCCATCGAAAAAGTTATCAAGGCCGACAGCGGTCAGCAGGAACTGTGGATTCTGTTCGGGGATAAACTGATTTTCGTCGCACACGGCAATGTGATTGCCGGGGTTGACCTCGCCAAACTCTCGCCAGAAGATCTGTGGGTGGATGCAGGTGCGCTTTACGTCCGCCTGCCGGAGCCGGAGGTTTTTGTCGCTACGCTGGACAACGACAAATCCTACGTTTACGACCGCGACACCGGCATCTTTACCAAAGGGAATGTTGATCTGGAAACCCTGGCGCGCCAGGCAGCCGAGGACGAGATCGAAAAAGCCGCCCTGGAAGATGGCATTCTCGATCAGGCACGCACCAACGCGGAATACTACCTCCTGCGCCTGTTCCAGACTCTGGGGTATCCCCAGGTGATTTTTGTGGATGAGTAAGAGATGCAGGCCGGGGGAAAACCGCAAAAGAGATTCAGGCAGGTTCCTGCTTTTCAGCGAAAGTCCTGAAGTTATTCGAAAGAACCGGGGTCTTTTCTTCTCGCATTAACGCATTGCGCTCAATGCGTCATCGCTTCCCGCGTGGAACCGGCCATCAGCAGCCCCAACTCGGATTTGCTGATTTCATCCGCCTGGACGACCGCTACCAGTTCGCCGTGGTACATCACTGCGATGCGGTCGGCCAGCGATTTGACCTCGTCCAGTTCAGCAGAGATCAGCAGCACCGCCGCGCCGCCGTCGCGCTCCTTGATGATCTGCTTGTGGATGTACTCAATCGAGCCGACATCCAGGCCGCGGGTGGGCTGGTTGGCGATCAGCAGCCTGACCGGGCGGCTGAGTTCGCGTGCCACAATCACCTTTTGCTGATTGCCGCCCGAAAGGTTTCCCGCAGGCACCATCGGGCTGGGTGTGCGCACGTCAAATTGCTCCACCAGTTTTTCTGCGTTCTCCGCCACCGCCTGGAAATCGCGCCGCCCGTGGTGGGCAAACGGCGGCTGATAGTAAGTGTTGAGCACCAGGTTGTCGGCAATCGAGTAGGAGAGTACCAGCCCGTGCTTTTGACGATCTTCGGGGATATGGGATAACCCGGCCTCCGTGAGATGCCGCGGCTTTTCAAAGGGAACCGCATCCCCGTTGAGAGTCACCCGTCCCGAGGCCGCACCTCGCAGCCCGGTGAGGGCCTCCACCAGTTCGGTTTGTCCGTTCCCCTGAACACCGGCGATCCCCAAAATCTCCCCGGATCGCACCTCAAACGAGATGTTCCGCACCACGTCCACGCCGCGCTCATCGTGGATCGTCAAGTCCTCCACGGAGAGCACCACATCTTTGGGCTGTGCCGGTTCCTTCTCAACCTGCAAGAGCACCTCACGCCCGACCATCATCTCCGCCAGCCCCTGTTCGTCGGTCTCCGCCGGAGTGGTGGAACCGACCACCACCCCGCGGCGCATCACCGTGATGCTGTCGGAGATCTCCAGCACCTCCTTGAGTTTGTGGGTGATGAAAATGATGGAAACGCCCCGCTCGGTGAGTTGGCGCATCACCCGAAAGAGGCCCTCGACTTCCTGCGGGGTGAGCACCGCGGTTGGCTCGTCCAGCACCAGAATTTTGGCGTTGCGGTACAGGGCTTTGACGATTTCCACGCGTTGCTGGATGCCAACCGGCAGGTCTTCAACAATCGCCCGCGGGTCAACGTCCAGCCCGTACTCGTGGGAGAGTTCGCGGATGCGGCGGCGGGCGGTGCGCAAATCCAGAGAAATGCCCTTGACGGTTTCTGCCCCGAGGATGATGTTTTCCGCCACGGAGAAGACCGGCACCAGCATAAAGTGCTGGTGTACCATGCCGATTCCGGCATGAATGGCATCGTGCGGATTTTTAATTTCGGCGCGCTGCCCGTCAATGAAAAACTCGCCTTCATCGGGGCTGTACAGGCCGTAAATCACGTTCATCAGGGTGGATTTTCCGGCCCCGTTCTCCCCCAACAGGGCGTGAATCTCGCCTTTACGGAGTTTGAAATCCACCCGGTCGTTAGCGAGCACACCGGGGAAACGTTTGGTGATATTGCGGACTTCGAGGGCAAGGGTTTCGTCGCTCATCGTCACTCCTTCTCGTATGGGACGCCGTCCGCCGCGGGGACGCGCGTGCGCCCGACAAATCCGGCCAGCACCAGGATGGTTGTCAGGTAGGGGATCATCCCGATGAACTGATGGGGGACGTTGATGCCCGCGAACTGTAACTGAGTCTGCATGGCGGTGGTGAACCCGAAGAACAGCGCCGCGCCCCAGGCCCCCAGCGGAGTGTATTTGCCAAAGAGCATCACCGCCAGGGCGATGAAGCCGCGCCCGTTGGTCATATTGCGCTCGAAGGAGCCGACCGCTTCCAGGGTGAGAAATGCGCCCGCTAACCCGGCGATTGCACCGCCTAAAATCACGTTGGCGTAACGCATGAAATAAACATTGATGCCCACGGTGTCCGCCGCCCGCGGGTGCTCACCGACCGCGCGGGTACGCAAGCCCCATTTGGTGCGGAACAGCACGAACTGCACCACGAACACCAGCACAATCGCCGCATAGGTGATCGGCGGGTTATCAAACAGTACCGGCCCAATCAGGGGGATTTCAGCCAGCGGGCCTAAAGGGATGGCGGTGAACTTGCCTTCGGTTGTCAGCCCGGTTTGGTAAAAATAACCGGTCAGCCCCAGAGCGAGGATGTTAATCACCGTGCCGCCGATGATCTGATCGAGTTTGAGGGTCACGGACATAAAGGCATGGAACAGCCCCATCACTGCGCCGGTCAGCACCCCACCGAGGATGGCGATGTAAAGGTTGCCTGTCCAGACGTTGACCATGTAACCCATGAAGGCTGCCATCAGCATCTGCCCCTCGATGCCGATATTGATCACGCCAGCGCGCTCGTTCATCAACCCGCACAACGCGCCCAGCACCAGCGGGGTCGAGTGGCGTACTGAAGCCGCCAGCACCGCAATGGTCTTCTCGGAATCCTGGAAATAGAAAAACAAAATTAAAGCCAGAATGAAGATGCCAAATCCGGTTAGCAGGCCGTAACGGTGCCAGAAATACTTCCAGGTCGGGATAGATGAATAAGAATTTTGCATCACCGCTCCTTATTGATGCCCCCAGCCGGAACTCAGGGTAATCTTCTCTTCTTCTCCGGATTCCCGGATGCGGAAAATCCAGCGGACGACCATATCCGCGGAAACGAAGAACAGCATCAGGGCCTGGATGACATCAACAATCTCTTTTGCTATACCGGCAGTGAACTGCATATTGCTGGCACCGGCCCGCATTGCCCCAACCAAAATCGCGGCCGGGATCACCCCGAAGGGGCTGGTCTTCCCCAGCAGGGCGATGGTGATGCCGTCGAACCCCAGACCGGCGTTGAAGCCCGGCTGATAGCGTCCGACCACGCCCTGGGTTTCCACTGCGCCGCCGATGCCCGCCAGGGCACCGCTCAGCACCATCGTCAGGATGATGGTGAACCCTACCCGGATCCCCGCGTAGCGGGCGGCGCTGGCGTTCAGCCCCACGGTGCGGATATCAAACCCCAGGGTGGTGCGACTCAAAATCCACCAGACGAGGATCGCCGCCAAAATTGCCAGTCCAAACCCCAGGGGGATACCGGCAATCGCGGGGATACGGGCGGTCTCGTGAATTTCCGGTGTTCGGGCGATGATATTGCCTGCGGAAGTGTCTTTCCAGGGACCGTCAGCGAGGTAATCGGTGATATTGATGGCGATGTAGTTGAGCATGATGGTCGTGATGACCTCGTGCGCCCCGGTGTAAACCTTCAGGGCACCGGGGATTGCCCCGTACAATGCACCCGCAGCCGCGCCGCCCAGCAAGGCCAGCGGCGCATGGATATAGGCCGGTAAACCCTCAACCCCAAAACCAATCGCGGCCGCGGTGATTGCACCGAAGAGCAACTGGCCTTGTGCGCCGATATTGAACAGCCCGGCCTTGAATGCGAATGCCACCGCCAGACCGCTGAAGATCAGCGGCGTGGCCTTTTCCAGGGTGCGCCCCAGGGCTGTCATGCTGCCAAATGCCCCGTCAAACAGCGCAGCATACGCCTGGATGGGGTTGGCACCCGAAATGACGAGGAGAACCGCGCCAATTAGCAATGCGAAAAAAACCGCGGCCAGCGGAATGTTGACTTGCTGCCAGATTTTATAAAGCCATCCCCGCTCTTGATGCTGTCCGGAGTTCGATGTAGCCTTTTGCTCTGCGCTCATAGAAAGCCTGTTTTTGCCAGCAAGAGATGGCGGGAAACCCCGCCATCTCCTGCAACCAGAAAGTCAAACTCTGGCGCACCTGAATTTCAAGTGCGCCACAGCGAGGGTTTGTCGTAATTTCTTTTAGGGAGTGTAGCCCGTGGTGATGCTGCCATCTTTCAGGCCGGCGTCGATTTCATCCAGTTTGTCCTTGACATCCTGCGGAATCTGGCTGTCGAAATCGTGGAAGGGGGCCAGGCCGACCTCGCCGAAGTACAGGCCGCCGGGGAACTCGCCGTTCTTTGCCAGCGTGATCAGGTCGTAAACACCGGGGGTGATCAGTTTCATCGCGCTGGAGATCAGGCAAGGATGCGCTTCGGGAACGGTCTCCCACTGGTCGGTATCAACGCCGATGCAGTACATTCCTTCGTGGCTGGCAACTTCGATGAGCGCGCCGTTACCGGTCTTGCCGCCGGCGCCGAAGATCACGTCTGCGCCGTTGTCAATGGCCTGCTTGGCGGTCGTCGCGCCCCATTCGGGGTCGGTGAAGGCCACGTCCAGCCCGCCGGGGTGGTAGGTGGAGATCAGGTTGATATCGGGGTTGATGTACAACGCGCCCGCCTCGTATCCTTCCTTGAAGGCCACAACCGGGGGAACCAGGTCGGTGCCCAAGACGGCGCCAACGGTGCCGCTCTTGCTCATCATGGCGGCCAGCGCACCAGCCAGGAAACCAGCCTTATCTTCGGGGAACAGAAGCCCGGTCATATTGGAAATCGAGCCGTCGTTCCACTGGTCAACACCGATGAACATGATGTCCGGGTACGTTTTTGCGGCCTCTGTGGTGGCTTCACCCAAACCAAAGCCAACGGTGACGATGATATCGTAACCTTTGTCGGCAAAGAGGGCGATATTGGCCCCGTAGTCCTTGGGGTCTTTCGTTTCCACGTAGTTGACCAGTGCGCCGTGCTCGGCTTCGGCCTGCTTGACGCCTTCCCAGGCAGACTGGTTGAAGGATTTGTCGTCAATTTCACCGACATCGGTGACCAGACCGACGCACAGGACTTCTTCTTTTGCGCAGTCGGCTTCGCTGGGGGCGCTGCTGGTTTCACCGGCTTCGCCGCCGCCACCGCCGCAGGCCACCAGAAGCAAAGCGCCAAGAACAAGCAGAGAGAGTACAAAAAGCAGTTTCTTCGACATAGAGAGTTCCTCCTACAGAACTAAAAAAGGTTTGCGTTTGACAGGGAAGTGTCTTCCCTGTTCGAGGGTAAGTCTAGCATGAAAACGACTGTCAGACAATACACAAATTTATGCGGGTGCAGACAAAAGCGGTGCTTTTACGGATTGTCAGCCTTGTTCTCTTCAACCATCAAAATGTTTCCGGCTTGCACTTCATCCAACATTTTCTCGACAAATTGCTGGCGTCCGGGGCTGAGCAGGTCGGGGTTGGTGTGGGTAATCTCAAGGGGGACATCTATCCTTTGGCCCTCCGAACCCGCCACAAATTCCGGCCAGTAACGCTCAAAAGACGCGAACAAATCAAATTCCAGAGAGGCCGCCCATTGTGCGCGGACATCTTCCAAAGGCGGTTCCGTCCCGATGATAACGGCTTCTTCCTGGGCCAGACGGCGCATCAGGGGGTCGCTATCCACCAGCGGGGAGACGAAGACGGTCTCAACCGCCTGATTGAGCAGGTACTGCCCCAGCCTGGGCCATTCATCGGGAGTCAGTTCCGGCTCGCCGTAGACGATGATCGGGTAGGCGATTACCGGGGCGAAATGCGAGTAGCAGTTCAAATCTCCGCTGGGGCTGGCGCAGAAGAACAGCGAGCCGTTGCGGAAGGCTTGCGCGGCGAGGTCGTCCTGCGGGAGGTTGACCCGTACCATGCCGACGCGCCAATCGTAGGTGATGACCATGCCCATGTAACCGGCGATGAAGGCCTGTTGCAGATACCAGTTTTCAGGGATGGCGATGACGGTCAGGTTGGCGGCGGGTTCCAGGTTCTCGAAGCCGATTGCCAGGAAGCGGGTATCCGGCGTGGATGCCGCCAGCGTGTCCAGCCCGTCCACCGGGGGAATGGCGATCACCCATTGAATCTCGTCACGCTGAATGGTGTCCTTGTCGAGCGACGGACGCAACTGGAAGCGCATCCCGTGCTGGGGAATCTGCTCGGAGAGGAAACTTTGCATCCGGCTGGCGAGGTCGGCATCTGACCCTTCGGGGACCAGAAGCGCCCCGATGGGGGGCAGCGGGGTTACCGTCGGGGCCGGCGTGCTGGTGGGCGCGGGCGTCTCTGTGGGCGGCAGAGTCGCTTCGGGGGTTTCGCCGGTTCCCGGCAGGCCGCCGGAGCATCCGGCCAAAGTCAGGACAGCGAGCAAAAGCAGCATCAGACCAATCAATCGAGTGTTTCGGGACAAGGTGTTCTCCGTAAGTGAGAGCGACAAAAAGAACGCTGTTTTTTAACACGAAAATCTGTGAATGAAACGGATGACACGCGCAAAACACCACAAATCATCGCTCAGAGCGAAAGTCCTGGCTCATCCATTTGGTACCACAGTGCATGGTTGCCATATTTTACTATAAAGTGCCGTGCTATAATTGCGCCATGATCGAACTCGACATCCCCGGCAAGGGACACTACCGACTGAAACACCTGGTCTGCGATGTGAACGGCACGCTGGCGGTGGACGGCATCCTGCCCGAAGGACTGCCGCAGGCCCTGAACGCCCTGCGAGACCGCCTGGAAGTTCACCTGCTGACCGCCGATACCCACGGCAGGCAGGCTGAAATTGACCGTCAACTCAACCTGACCGCCGAACGCGTCCGCAAGGGGCACGAGGCAGAACAAAAAGCCGCTTTCGTGCGTCAGTTAGGTGCGGAGAACGTCATCGCCATCGGGCAGGGCGCCAACGACGCCCAGATGCTGGAAGTTGTCGCAATCGGCATCGGCATCCTCTCGCAGGAGGGCATCGCCAAGGAGACCCTGCTCGCCGCCGACATCCTCGTTCCCGACATCTTCGCCGCTCTGGGCTTGCTGGAAAATCCCCTGCGGATGGTGGCAACCCTGCGGGACTGACCTCCGTTTCCGAAGCGCAGGTGAAGACTGATGATTGAAGATTGAAGAAAGAAACAACCTCCAACTTGCAACCTTCAACCTTCAACTTGCAACTTGCCACATTCACACCTTACCCATGAGCCTCCCTCAATCCAAACAAACCCCGGACGACCCCAGGAAAATGCCCCCGGCGCGCCGCCGACGGGCGCAGCGCACCCTGCTGCCGCACGCGGCCTCCGAGCGCGAAGCCTTTTTGGACGCGTTCTCCCGCCGCCTGACCCCGTCTTTCGATTTCTTTCTCTTCTCGCTGATTGCTGCGCTGGTACTCGGCCTGGGCGTGCTGCTGGATTCGCCCTCGCTGCTGGTATTGGGCGCGCTGCTCGCTCCGTTGATGACCCCGCTGGTCGGCATCTCTCTCGGAGCGGCAACCGGCTCGCTCAACTTTTTCCTGCGCAGTTTCGGCGGGCTGCTCATCGGCGCGCTGATTGTCTTCTTCGTGGGGCTGGCCGCCGGAATTGGGGTACAAATCCTGCTGATTTTCCCGCTGGAACTGATCCAGCCCTACTTCCACGCCCGTATCACCCTTGCCGGGTTCACCGTACTCACTCTGGGCGCGGTGATGACCACCTACTGGCTGGTGCGCGACAAGCGCGGCGCAGCCGTCGCCAGCGTGGCACTGGCTTATGAGTTGTACGTCCCGCTCACCATTGCCGGTTTCGGCCTGGGGTACGGGATGGAACACCTCTGGCCCGACGGGCTGGTGGTTTTTGTGATTTACCTCGCCTGGGCAGCCCTGATGAGCGCGGTGACCCTTCTGGTTTTGGGATTTCGCCCGCTCACGGTGTTCGGCTACACCCTGGGGGGGACGATGCTCTTGCTCGGCATTCTGGTGGTGATCGCCCTCTCCGGGGCTGGCGTGGCCTTTGGGGGGCAGGTCGCCCTGCCGACCCCCATCCCCTCCGCGACTCCCACCCCGACGCTGACCCTGACCCCCAGCCCGACGCTCACGCCCTCGTCCACGCCGGTTCCGCCCACCCTCACGCCGACTCTCACCCCCTCGCCGACCCTGACCCCCAGCCCATCACCGACCTTCACCCCCAGCCCGACGCCGGTTTATGCGGTGGTCAACGCCGAAGATGGCGGCGGCGCGGTCCTGCGTGCCCAGCCCGGCTTCGGCAGCGAAATCATCACCACCGTACTCAACGGTACCACCGTCCAGATTTTGAGCGAGAAACCGTCTGAGGATATTCAGGGCTACTTCTGGCACCTCGTCCGCATCCCTGACGGGCGCGAAGGCTGGATGCTGGACAGCACCCTGCTGGCCGCCACCCCTGCGCCGGAGTGGTGATTGCGTTTTTGGGAAGGGGGGACGTGTTGTAGTGCTGTTGTCGCGCACTTTTTGTTGCCCTTCCCAAAACTTCCGCTTTGGTTCCCCTCTCCCTTCGGGAGAGGGCAGGAAGGGGGTTGGGGTGGAGGAAATGCTGCCCCAGCGTGTCAAAACAAACCTGGTTTGTCGCATAGCGATTTTTCGGATAGGCTCTTAATCTTACCGCGGCACAGGGGCGGATGAGAGCGAACCGGAGCCGCTTTACCGCAGAATCAGGGGGAGGTAGTTCCAGTCGGTGGCGGCAAAAGGCGTGGGAGTCGGCGTCGGTACGGGGACAGCACCATACTCATCGGCACCCACGTCGGGCGCCGCACCATTCGGGCGTAATCCCCCGTCAAAATCATCGGGAACCTCCGCGAGCGGAGCAGCCTGGTCAATCGCGATGACGGCTCCTGCTGCAAGGTGCAAGTCCCCATTTGTTCCATCCACGAACAGCGAGAGCGGCTGATTCTCCAGGTTTCCGGTCAGTACCGCCGTGCCGCCGCGATCCCGCAAGTTGTGGCTGACCAGGTTGTAGGAAACTTCCACATCCGTGTAATCGAACCGCCATTCGATAGATGAGAACGGGGCTTCCGTTGAGGCAACGGTGTTGTGAAGAACCTTCGATCCGCAGGCCTGCCACAAGCAGATACCGCAATCGAACCCGTATTCGGATGCGAACAGCCCGCTATCGCTGGCGAAGACAAAATTATTGCGGATGATTCCGTCGTAATGGTCCACATAGCCGCCGTTTGCCGCCGGGCAGGGGTTGTCATCATAGGTGCGGATGCCGGTGCCGCTGGTCACCAGCCCGAAACCGATGCCGCGGGCGTTGTTCCGCAGTTCGTTGCGTTCCACAATTGTGCCGCGGTTTGACCGCCAGAAGTGGATGCCGTGTTCCGAAAATCCCGTTTCGCACCAGAAGCCCTCGATCAGGTTGTCGCGAATAATCCAACCGCGGGTTTGGTGTGCATCAATGCCGCCGGTGTAGCAGTTATCGCGGATATGCGGGCGCCCTGCGTCGGTGAGTTCGATATGCGAGCAGGCGATGATCCCTTCATCGGGAAAGTAGAGCGCGTTTTCCTGAACGTAGGGGTTGATCTTGATGCCCTGCTGGCCGGGGTCAATGATGTGGACGTTGTAGATCAGCGTGCCGGTCACATCCCCGCTGGCGGAGGACATCACATGGATCGGGTGGTTATAAGCCTCCCGCAGCGTCAGGTCGGCGATGGTGACGCTGGAGGCCACAATCTGGATGATTTCGGTTGTCTGGTAGTTGCCATCCAGAATGACGGCTGCGCGGTTCCCGCTGGAGGAGCGCAGGGTCACGTTGGGGGTGTCGAAGCGCAGGTACACGCCGTCGAGGTTGTAAGTCCCGTCCATGACCAGGATGGTATCGCCTTCCGATGCGCTGTTGACCGCGTTCTGCAACGCCGTCACGCTGGAAACGGTGACCGTATTTCCGCCTGGCGGCGGCAGCGGGGCGCATTGCGTATCATCTCCCATCGGCGCAGCAAACGCGGGCGTATCGCAGGCTGTGACGAAAAAAACAATTGCGATGCCGATGACAGTCAGCATCGCAATTGGGTGGCCTGATCGTTTCATTGGTTCAAATCCTTTGGAGTAAACGCTGTCGGCAGCAGGTCGGCGACGGTCGTTTCTTCGATCAGATTCCCATCCCCGTCGGCGATCAGCACCACCGTTTCCAGGCCGAATTCTGCCAGCACCTGACGGCAGGAGCCGCAGGGTGAACCGCCGTTGTCCGTGACGACGGCGATGGCTTCGAATTGCCGTTCTCCCTCCGAGACGGCTTTGAATACCGCCACCCGCTCTGCGCAAATCCCGTCGGGATACGCGGCGTTTTCCACGTTGACGCCGTCGTAGATCTTCCCGGAGGCGGTCAGCAGGGCTGCTCCAACGGAATAGTTTGAATAGGGTGCGTAAGCCCATTTGCGGGCTTTGGCTGCAAGTTGTATCAGTGTGGTGTGCAGTTCTTTGTTGGTCATTGGTAATCCTGTATACGCAGCACGCCCTGAGTGGCCGTGCTGACATAGATCCAGCGAGGGTTGCCAGGGTCGAAGGTAACTGCGTTGACAACCAATCCGTTTAGTTCGGGCGGGCCGGGACGCCACGAATCGCCGCCATTGCGGGAGATGTACAACCCGCCGGGTGTCCCTGCGTAGAGCCAACCGTCTTTATCGGGGCGCAGAGCAATCTCGGTAACGGGGACTCCCGGCAGTGCCAGGTGAGTCCATCCTCCGGATTGATAGCGGTAAATCCCGTTGGATGTTCCGGCATACAGGGTTCCCGCGTTGTCCATCGCCAGTGCGTAAACATCCGCTCCGCTGAAGCCATTGTCAGCCCAGGATGCGCCGCCATCTGTACTATACCAGATATGGGTATAACTGGCGGCGAAGACATGGTTTTCATCTCTGGCATCCACCGTTAGGGCAAGCAGCGATTTGCCGCTCAACCCTGCGCTGCTCCAGGTTGCACCGCCATCCAGGGATTTGTAAATGCCTGCGCCATAGGTTGCCAGATAGGCGGTTTGCGGGCTAGAGGGGGCAAAGATCATTTCCTGCAAAGCCGGTTTCCCGGCAGGGGATGCTGAAAACGCGGAGATTTCGTCATCAAGGAAAGGGATGACGGGGATGGGGTACTGTGGAGCAGCAACGGGGTCCGGGTAACCGGTCAGGGGGAAATTGATGGGCACCGGAATCCAGCAGTTGTTGGCGATCTGGCTGAGGTTGCAACGGTAGAGGCCAGATGCGGCTGTGAGGGCGTACAAAGTTTGCGGAGCCTCCGGCGGGGAGGCCAGCGCCAAAATTTGTGCATTTTCGAGCCCAACGCCCAATGAAGACCAGGTTGCGCCGCCGTTGCCAGTGGACTGCACGCCTAATGTGTCGGTGCCGGCATATAATTTCTGGCTGTTGCCAGCAGAAACGAGCAGGTCGCTGGTGCTGGCCGCGTGCAGTCCGTTTTGGCAGGGTGACCAGGTTGCACCGTAATCTGTGCTTCGGAACAATCCCTGTCCGTTTGTGCCTCCAAAAACCCGATTTGCGTTTTGGCTGTCAATGGCAGTTGCGACCACATCCATTCCGCTCAATCCGGATATACGCCAGGTATTTCCGCCATCCGTGCTTCGCAGTATTCCGCCGCCATTTCCATTTTTATCCCGAAAAGTTGCTGCGTAGATAATGTTTCCTCCGGGGTCAATACGCATTTGCAGGATACGATTGTCATTTGATGTGCCATTGGTGAGGAACCAGGTATCACCGCCGTTGTTGCTGCGGAAGATGTTGCCTTTTGTCCATGTTCCGGTGTACACAATGATGTTTGGTGATTCCGACAACGGGTTGACAACAATGCCGCGGGTGGTGAAATTGTTGATACCGGTATTGACGGCCTCCCAGTTTTTATTGCCGAATGTGTTGCTGCGAAATATGCCATGCTCATGCGTGGCGGCATAAACCAAACGCGAATTCTGATAGGAAACCGCGATGGAATAAACCCAGTCCCGCTGCTGGCTGCCCCCGATGCCGGTGAGACGCGGCTTCCAGGTGATGCCTTGGTCCGTAGTGCGGTAGACGATTCCATACCAGGGAGGGTGTTCTTCTTCGGGGCGGACACTGCGCGTACCGGCCAAAATGTTCTCACCATCGTGAGGGTCAATGGCAATAGTGTAAACCTGCCGGTAAGGTTCAACTCCGTTATTTGCCGGAAACCAGGTTGCACCGCCATCCAGTGTTTTGTAAATGCCTGCGCCGCGCGTCCCTGCGTAAGCAATCCGGTTATTTTCAGGGTCAATGGCGAGTGCGCCGATATAGAGACTGCCAAGCCCTGTGCTTTGATGCGTCCAGGTTGCGCCGTAATCCGTGCTTCTGTAAATGCCCGATCCCCAGGTTCCAGCAAAAATGACTTCAGCGTGCGCCGCGACCGCAGTGATACGGCCGCCATACGGTCCGATCCAGGCCGGAGGCTGAAGCGGGGAGAAGACCAATGGCAGGTAGGCCTGGGTATCAGAGCTCTGCCCTGCTGCGGGCACCGGCAAGCGAGCCAGCAAAACTGCTATACCCCATGTAAGCAGCCCAAACAACTGAAGGTACCGTCTGCTATTCATACAACGAATTATAGCCATTACTGGCATGATACGACAGGTTTTTCGGGAAAGGGTGCAGACAAAAGATGTAGAAATTGAGCAGCCACATGTCTCTGCCCGTCCCCCGGCGGTGCGGGGTGTTCGGTGCCTGTCCTGTTCGCAAAATGAAGACTGGCAGTCCTGGCAGGACTGCCAGTCTTGCGCGCGGGGCGAGGGAAACTCATAGGAATTTCTACAACATTTGCCTGCACCCCGCTTGTACCTTTCTTTGACATATCTCTAGGCGGCGAGTATAATCAGCCTTCGGCTGTAAAGTCACACATTTGTAATTTTGCGATGGACATTGATGGGTGGTAGTTCTGAAATCCGGAACTATCACTTTCGTTGTACCATTGCTGTATTTTTTACCTATTGGAGAGTAGTATTATGGAATCAGAAACAAGAACCCCCCAAAGCATTACTGACCTCAAGCGCAAGGACAAGTTCACCGGGACTGTTGTAAAAATCACGTTAGGGGGAGCGGTGGTTGATTTCGGAATGGATGTTCCGGGATTTGTGCATATCTCACAATTGACAAAAGACGGCAAAATCAACCGGGTTGAAGATGTTGTCCAGGTCGGGGATACGGTTGAGGTATGGGTCCGACAGGTTTCTCCCAAACGGAAGCGCGTGGAACTGACAATGATAGAACCGCTGGCTCTGGAATGGCGTGAAATCAAAGAGGGAATGGTTGTCAAAGGAACGGTTTCGCATTTGGAAAAATACGGCGCGTTTGTTGAAATCGGCGCAGAACGCCCCGGGCTGGTTCACATCAGCGAACTGGCGCATGGCTATATCCGCACCCCCGGAGACGCCGTTTCCGAGGGAGACGAAGTTGAAGTTAAGGTTCTCAGCGTAAACCGCCGCAAAAAGCAGATCAAACTGAGCATCAAGGCATTGCAGGAAGACCCCGAAGAAGTGACCAAAGCCGCGCTGAAGGAAGTAGCGAAAGAGAACGCTCAACCCGTTCCCACCGCGATGGAAGTTGCTCTCCGCCAGGCAATGGAACGATCCAAACAGCCCGAACCCGTCACCGCCAGCAAACCGGCGGAGCACCCCGCATCCAATGACGAACTGGAGGCAATTTACGCCCGCACACTGGAAACGAAAGTAAAAACTGCGGCAGAGTAAACAAACCTGGTGAAACAAAAAACCGCTCTCTGAGCGGTTTTTTTTGTTTGTTTCCTGAGGTTTTTATGCCCCTTGCGGAACGGGAGTGCCGCCGTTCTTCTTCACCGGGGAGGGGAAAATCTCCTCAAATTCGGTGCGGGACAGCGTTTCGACCTCTAGCAGCCGTTCGGCGACCGCATCCAGTTTATCACGATACTGCGTCAGAATCTGACGGGCTCTGTCATACGCCTCGGCCACCAGCGAACGCACTTCCTCATCAATTTGCTCTGCAACTTTCTCGGAATAATCACGCTGCTCCGAGATTTCGCGCCCCAGGAAGATCAACTCATCCTTCTGCCCATAGACCATTGGCCCCAGGTTATCACTCATCCCCAGGCGGGTAACCATCGTGCGGGCCATGCGGGTAACCCGCTCCAGGTCGTTGGAGGCCCCCGAAGTGATGTCATCGAAAACCAACTCCTCGGCGGCGCGTCCCCCCAGCAGACCGATCATATCGGCGATTAGTTTCTTGCGGGGCATCAGGGTGCGGTCTTCCTCCGGGAGCATCAGCGTATAACCGCCTGCCATCCCGCGGGCGATAATCGAAACCTTATGAACCGGGTCGGCCTCCGGCAGTGCATGGGCAACCACCGCGTGCCCGGCTTCATGGTAAGCCACAATCCGTTTTTCCTCCGGGCTGATCAGGCGGCTTTTGCGCTCCGGACCGGCAATCACACGCTCAATGGCCTCTTCAAACTCATCCTGGGTGATGATCTTTTTGTCGCGGCGGGCAGCCAAAATAGCGGCCTCGTTGACCAGATTTTCGATGTCCGCGCCCACAAAACCGGGCGTGGAACGCGCCAGAACACCCAGATCCACATCAGGAGCCAGGGGCTTGCCGCGCACATGAACCTTGAGAATGGCCTCACGCCCGCGCATATCAGGGCGGTCTAAAATCACGCGGCGGTCAAAGCGGCCGGGGCGCAGCAGGGCGGGGTCAAGCACGTCGGGGCGGTTGGTGGCGGCGATGATAATCACATTGGTATCGGTATCGAACCCGTCCATCTCAACCAGCATCTGGTTGAGGGTTTGTTCGCGTTCATCGTGGCTGCCGCCCAGCCCCGCACCGCGCTGACGGCCAACGGCATCAATCTCGTCCACGAAGACGATGCAGGGTGAGTGTTTTTTCGCCTGGTCGAACATATCGCGCACGCGGCTGGCACCTACGCCGACGAACATCTCCACAAATTCGGAGCCGGAAATCGAGAAGAAGGGGACACCCGCCTCCCCGGAGACGGCCTTCGCCAAAAGGGTTTTGCCGGTCCCCGGAGGCCCGACCAGCAGCACCCCCTTGGGGATGCGTGCCCCTAAAGCGATGAACTTCTCCGGCTCCTTGAGAAATTCCACAACCTCCTGCAATTCCTCTTTGGCTTCCTCCACACCGGCAACATCTGCAAACGTTACCGTAGGCTGATCGCCGCTCATGCGGGCGCGGGATTTCCCAAAAGCCATCGCCGCGTTGTTGCTGCCCTGCGCCTGCCGAAAGATAAACCAGAACACCCCCCCCAGCAGCAGAAAAGGCATAACGTAACTGAAAATGGTCGCAAGCCCCATCCAGGGGCCGGGCGG
>CAZPSL010000125.1:0-14376 GCA_964589145.1 uncultured Anaerolineales bacterium | reverse complement strand
ATCCCCCAGGTAAACCGCAAAGCGAACCGCTGAAAGGTCAACCGGCGTGATGGTGTTCCCCCTCCCGATCCCTCCATCCTGCCGGGGGCGGCATATTTGCGTTCCCGCGTTATAATAGCGGGCGGCTTAATGAATCAGCGAGTCAGCGAGTCAGCGAGGCGGCGAGGCGGCGAGTTGGCGAGGCGGCCAAGGCGCAGCCTGCATTCCGCAACTCATATTTTCACTTATCACACATCAGTTACCAACCTCATGGAAGAACGCTTACAGAAAATCCTTGCCCGCACCGGATACGGCTCACGCCGCGCCTGTGAAGAACTGATCGCCAAAGGGCGCGTCACCGTCAACGGGCACATCGCCAAACTGGGCACCAAAGCCGACCCCGCCAAAGACAAAATCGCGGTGGATGGCAGTCCCATCCAGGCGGAGGAAAAACTCAAATACATCGCCGTCAACAAACCCCGCAATGTGATTTCCGCCGCCTCCCCGCAGGATAACCGCAAAACCGTGCGCGATCTGGTGGATGAACCCGGCCATCTCTATCCCGTCGGCAGGCTGGACGTGGACAGCGAGGGCCTGATTTTGCTCACCAATGACGGCGATCTCACCTATCGGCTGACGCACCCCAAATACCAGCACGAGAAAGAGTACAAGGTGCTGGTTGCCCGCCGCCCCGACGAGAAGCAACTCGACGCCTGGCGGCGGGGCGTGGTGCTTGAAGACGGTTACCGCACCCAGCCCGCCGAAGTCCGTTTTGCGGGGACTTACGGCAAAGGTGCCTGGCTGCGGGTGATCCTCCGGGAGGGGCGTAAACGGCAGATCCGCGAGATGGGGCGGCTGACCGGTCTGCCGGTGGTGCGCATCCGGCGGGTGCGGATCGGCAGTTTGTGGCTGGGGAAACTCAAACCCGGCGAATGGCGGCATCTGACTCCCGAAGAAGTCCGCGCCCTCGAAAATCCGCCGCGCAAACGCAAAAAAGGGTAAAATAGGATTTTCGCTGAAACGCAGGGAAAAGTGGGGTTTGTGCGTGCGAAGCACGCACAAACCCCACAAACCACCGCTCAGCGCGAAAACCCTGTAAACTTGGCTGAACCCGGATAGTTGCCTGGGTGCAGGGAACCATCCTTCTCAGGAGCCTTCATGGAAACATCGCAAAATCGCACATCCTGGTTAGACCGGCCTGTTGCCGCGCTGCTGAACGCCGACTGGGAGACGCTGGTCTTCGCACTGATTTTGATTCTGGCCGTCCTTTCGCGCTTCTACAACCTGGAACCGCGCGTGATGAGCCACGACGAGAACTCGCACGTCTACTACTCCTGGCGGCTCTACAAGGGGGATGGCTACCAGCACACCCCAATCACCCACGGGCCGCTCTTGTTCCACGTCACTGCATTCTCTTATTTCCTGTTTGGGGATAGCGACACCAGCGCCCGCATCCCCTACGCGCTCTTCGGTTTCGCGGCGGTCGCTTTCATCTGGGCGTATCGCCGCTACCTGGGGCGTGCCGGAACACTGATTGCCGCCGGGCTGATGCTGATTTCGCCCTATATGCTCTACTACAGCCGCTACGTACGCAACGAAGCCTTCATTATGCTCTTCGGGGTCATCACCATCTGGGCTGTGCTGCGCTACCTGGAAACCGGCAAAGACAAATACACCTACTGGCTGACAGCCGCAACCGTCCTGCACTTCACCGCCAAGGAAACCTCTTTCATCTACACCGCCCAGGTACTGCTCTTTTTGGGGCTGCTGTTCGTTTATCAGGTTACACAGCAAAAATGGGAACGCAAAAGCGACCGCACCGCTTTCATCGGTTCGCTGATTGCCGCTTTTTCCTTCCTTGCCCTGGCTATTGGAGTTAAGGCGCTTGCAGCCTCAGCCACCGCGCCCGTGGAAGGGGAAATCAGCAGCAGCGGCACGCCCGTTATCTTTACCGTTCTCCCGGCCGCGCTCAGCGGAGTCAGCCTGCTGGTGGCACTCTTTTTTGTCGTACGCGGTTATACCTGGGAACGTCTGCGCAAAAACCGCCCCTTCGGGCTGATACTCCTGCTCGTCACCCTGATTCTGCCGCATATGGTCGCTTTCCCTGTGCAACTGACCGGTTGGGACCCGCTCGACTATTCCACAGCAGGCATCATCCGCACGGCAATTTTCCTGGTCCCCATCGGGCTGCTTGCCATCGGCATCGGCATTTTCTGGGATAAACGCCTGTGGCTGATCAACGCGGCGATCTTCTACATCCCCTTCACGCTGCTTTACACCACCTTCTTCACCAACGGCACCGGATTTTTCTCCGGGCTGGTCGGTTCCCTGGGGTACTGGCTGGAGCAGCAGGGCGTCCAGCGCGGCAGCCAGCCCTGGTATTACTACACGCTGCTGCAAGTGCCGGTATACGAATTTCTGACCGCCCTGGGAACCTGGGTCACGGTGGGGATTCTGATTGCCCGAAAGGTGAGCGGCACCCCGCTGGTGAGTGACTCGCCGGAAACCGGGGAGGATTCCGCTCCCAAAGGGGAGAGTCAACCCCAGGGGCAACTGCTGTACCTCCTGCTGACCGGCTTCTGGCTGGTCACCAGCACCGTCGCTTACACAATCGCCGGGGAGAAAATGCCCTGGCTCACCGTCCACATCGCCCTGCCGCTGATTTTGTTCAGCGGGTGGGGATTCGGGCAACTGGTCGAGGGTCTCAACTGGAAGGCCATCCGCTCCCAGCGCGGGCTGCTGATGGTGCTGCTGATTCTCGTCTTTCTGGTCAGTCTCTCTGCCGCGCTGGGCAGTCTGCTCAGCCCCAACCACCCCTTCAGCGGCAAGGGACTCAACCAACTCAACAGCACCCTGCGCTTCGTTTTCGGGCTGCTGACCGCCATCGGGAGCGGTGCGGCCATCGCCTGGCTGCTCAAAGGCTGGGATGACCTGGCAATGCTGGGGCGGCTGGGGCTGACGGTGTTCTTCGGCATCCTGGCGGTGCTGACCGCCCGAGCCGCCTACCGCGCCGCCTACATCAATTACGATAACCCGACCGAATATCTGGTTTACGCCCACAGCGCAACCGGCGTCAAACGTGCCCTGGCACAAATTCAGGAACTCTCCGAGCGCACCACCGACGGGCTGGATATGCTGGTGGCCTACGACGACGAAACCACCTACCCCTACTGGTGGTACTTGCGCAATTACACAAACCAGCGGTACTACGCGGCCAGCCCGACCCGCGACCTGCGTGACGCCCCGGCAATTTTGGTCGGCGATAATAACTACGCAAAAATCGAACCGGTCGTCGGGCAGGCTTATTACGAATTTGACTACAACCGCATCTGGTGGCCCAACCAGGACTACTACGACCTGACCTGGGGACGCATCGTCAACGCGCTCACCAACCCGGAGATGCGGGCAGCCCTGTGGGAGATCTGGCTCAACCGTGACTACACGAAGTACGCTGAAGTCACCGGCTCGACCACCCTCACGCTCCCCACCTGGGACCCCGCCGACCGGATGCGGCTCTACATCCGCAAAGATGTCGCCGCCCAGGTCTGGAATTTGGGTGCGGCCCCATCCACCGATACCGAAGAAATTTTCGCTGACCCCTACGAGGGCAAAGGCGTGATTCTGCTGGCCGATGAAAGTCTCGGCGGCGAAGGGGTCTTCAACCTGCCGCGCAACCTCGCCGTCGCCCCGGACGGCACCCTCTACGTCGCCGACACCGGCAGCCACCGCATCCTGCACATTACCGCGGACGGTAAACTGCTGCACAGTTGGGGCAGTTTCGCAGATAGCGCCGCCACCGAGGGCGGCGCACCCCCAGGGACGTTCTACGAACCCTGGAGCGTCGCTATCGCCGATGACGGCTCGGTCTTCGTGGCCGATACCTGGAACCACCGCATCCAGAAGTTCACATCCGACGGGCGTTTTCTCACTCAATGGGGCATCTTCGGTCAGGCCGAAACCCCGGATGCCTTCTGGGGGCCGCGCGACATCGCCATTGACAAGGACGGTCTGCTCTACATCACCGATACCGGCAACAAGCGGGTCGCCATCTTCGACCAGGACGGCAATTTCATCAACCAGTTTGGCAGCGCGGGACTGCTCACCGGGCAGTTCGACGAGCCGGTTGGCATCGCGGTGGACGCGGAGGGGCGCGTTTATGTCGCCGATACCTGGAACCAGCGCGTCCAGGTCTTCGAGTACGATGCCGAAATCGGGCAATATGCCCCCGTCAACGAGTGGCCGATTGCAGGCTGGTACGGGCAATCGCTGGACAACAAGCCTTACCTGCGGGTGAGCGGCGACCGGGTTTACGTCAGCGACCCGGAAGGCTACCGCATTCTGGAGTTCACCACCGACGGCGGGTTTATCCGCTATTGGGGGCAGTATGGCTCCGATTTGAGCAGTTTCATCCTGCCCACGGGGCTGGCAGTTGACTCTGAAGGCGGGCTCTGGGTTGCCGATGCCGGCAATAACCGCCTGATGCACTTCCAAACAGAAAATTCAGAATAAGCGATGAGTGCGGCGGGGCCCACCTTTGTCAGGTATCGGATCAGGAGGCAGGCATGGTCATCCTGACAACTATGATCGGGTTCGCCGTCCTGGTGATTGGACGGCACCTGTTCTGGGTGTTCGTCTCCGGGATGGGGTTCGTCCTGGGGCTGATTTACGGCGGGCAATATCTCAGTACACAACCCCAGTGGATGATTCTGCTGATTAGCGCCACCATTGCGCTTTTGGGGGCTTTGCTGGCTTATGCGTTGCAGCGAGTCGCTGCGGGGCTCATCGGCTATGCCACCGGCTGGTACCTGACGGTGATACTGGTTCATTACCTGTCGCTTGATCTGGGAGAATTTGAGCATACCGTGCCGATTGCCGCAGGTATAATCAGCGGGCTGCTGATCATGCGCTACTTCGACTGGGGAGCGATTATTCTTTCCTCGCTGGCAGGTGCCGCCATTATTGTCAGCGGGATGGCTTACCCCTATCGGGTCGAGATGATCATGCTGGGGTCGCTGACGCTCCTGGGGGTGATGATCCAGGGGATGTTTTACTTCCAGGAAGACGAGTGGGTGCGGTAAGATTGTATCTGCTGCAAAAAGTGCAGGGTGCAAAAGGGTGGCAATTCTGCGCAATATCAGGTAGACTATAGACTGTAAGGTGAAGCGTAGTACCCTTGTCGACTTGACGCACAAGCGATTGAGGGTATGATAATCCCAACACGCGAGTCAGCGTTGGCGGCTCGTGTTTCAATGGAGTGTTGAATGAGTGACAAAATCCGGGTAATCATTGTAGATGATATTGCAGAAACACGGGAAAACATCCGTAAACTGTTACAGTTTGAAAGCGATATCGAAGTTGTTGGTGCAGCCAAAACCGGGCGGGAAGGGATTGAACTAAGCAAGGAAATCTCCCCGGATGTCGTTCTGATGGATATCAACATGCCGGATATGGACGGCATCACTGCGACGGAAACCATTCGCAAGGAAGTTCCGTTTGCCCAGATTGTCATCCTTTCAGTACAGGGAGACCCTAACTATATGCGGCGCGCCATGCTGGCCGGAGCCCGCGATTTTCTCACCAAGCCGCCAATGGTTGATGAGTTGATTGCGGCCATCCGCCGGGCGGGCAAAATGGCACGGGATGAACGCGAGAAGTCGAGCACGCAATACCAGGTGCAGGCCGCCGCTCCCGGAGTTGCCGGGGGACGGCCATCTGTAGGGCCAAAAGGAGACATTATCGTAGTTTACAGCCCCAAAGGCGGTGTTGGCAGCACAACTATTGCCACAAACCTGGCAATTGCCTTGCACAATTCAGAAACCCCGGCAGTGATTGTGGACGGGAATCTGCAATTCGGGAATGTTGCGGTTGCGCTGAATGAACGCAGCCGGAACAATATTCTGGATTTGGCCCCCAGAGCAAACGAACTTGACCCGGAAGTTCTGGAAAACGTCTTGGCATCTCATGGGGATTCGGGTGTAAAAATTCTGGCGGCCCCACCCAAACCCGAATTCGCAGAAAATGTGACCGGCGAGCAATTCGGGCAGGTGCTTCGATATCTCCGCCAGATGTATTCGTATGTAATTGTTGATACTTCATCGTCCTTAACCGATGCTGTTCTGAGCGCCTTTGACGCCAGCAGTTTGATTGTGCTGCTGGTGACGCAGGATATTCCGGCAATCAACAATTGCCGGCTCTTCCTCGATTTGGCGGATATGCTGGAGATCCCCAGAGAGCATATTATTTTTGTAATGAACCGTTACGACAAGCGAATTGCAATTCCGCCCGAAAAGGTTGGCGAGAATTTGAATCAGAAAATTGAAACCGCCATTCCTAACGACCCCAGAACGGTGGTTCCATCCATTAACCGCGGGGTTCCGTTTGTGCTGAACCCCAAGGGGCGCGCCGGGGCAATTTCGCGCAAAATATTCGAACTGGCAGAAATTGTCCGGCAACGAATTGCCACAGTAGAAAGCGATTAGAGGCAACGCATATGGCAACGGCCGCTCTTGCAGGCGCAGTGAGTGAAGCCATTTGCCGCGAAAACCCGCAGCCGTGCCAAAATGGCTTTCCTGCCCCGCCACACATTTGTTTGCAGCACTGCTTCGTAGTTTTGAAATAACAAGGCCAGCAGCCTGAGCCGTTGAGTAACTGCGTCAGGCAAAACTCCTACCGCAAAATTTCGCGACCGATTGATCGGGAGGCAACCCCAATGTCTTTACTAAAACGGATTGAGCACGGAGACCAGGCACAACGCGGCGCTGAAGGTTCATCCCGCTTAATGTCTCTGCAATCGCGCAGAGTTGCTCCTCCGGGAGTCAGTGCGCAACGCGATACATATTCCGATTTGAAAACACGCGTGCAAAACCGCCTGCTTGCTGAACTTGACCCGACCATTGATATTTCCCAGGTAGGCGTGGTTCGCAATGCAATCCGCGATCTCTTTGAGCAGATTCTGACCGAAGAAAACATCATTCTCTCGCGGCAGGAAAAACATCGGCTGTTTGAACAAATTGCTGCCGAAATTCTGGGATTTGGCCCGTTGCAACCCCTGCTGGAAGATGAATCCATCACAGAAATTATGGTCAACGGTGCCAAAAACATCTATATCGAGCGCGGCGGCAAAATTCATCGTGTTCCGGTTTCCTTTGAAAGCGACGAGCATGTGATGCGGATTATCGACCGCATCGTAGCACCGCTTGGACGGCGCATTGACGAATCCAGCCCTTATGTGGATGCCCGTTTGCCGGACGGCTCGCGTGTTAACGCGGTGATTCCCCCGATTTCACTGGTCGGGCCGACATTGACAATTCGTAAATTCTCAAAAAACCCAATTACCATCGAGCAACTAATTAAATTCGGAACTGTAACGCCAGAGGCCTTACAGTTTCTAAAAGCCTGCGTAAGAGCGCGGCTCAATATCGTAATTTCGGGAGGCACCGGCTCCGGGAAAACCACACTGCTCAACATCCTGTCGTCGTTCATCCCCTCCGATGAGCGGATTCTGACCATTGAGAATGCAGCCGAACTGCAACTTCGCCAGGAGCATGTTGTCACGCTTGAATCCCGCCCTCCCAACATCGAAGGGCGCGGGGAAGTAACCATCCAGCAATTGGTGGTCAATGCCTTGCGTATGCGGCCGGACCGCATTATCGTGGGGGAAATTCGTGACGAAGCCTCGCTGGATATGCTCCAGGCCATGAATACCGGCCACGATGGTTCGATGACTACCGCCCACTCGAACGGACCGCGCGATACCTTATCCCGTATTGAAACCATGGCAATGATGGGCGGCATTGAACTCCCCGTGCGCGCCATTCGGGAGCAAATTGCCTCTGCTATCGATTTGGTCTGCCACCAGGAACGCTTGCGGGACGGCTCGCGCAAAATTGTCAACATCACCGAGGTAAACGGCATGGAAGGTGATGTCATTACAATGACCGATATATTTGTGTTCGAACAAAGCGGCATAGAGGACGGCAAGGTAATCGGGCGGTTGCGCCCCACCGGGCTGCGCCCCAAATGCATCAGCAAAATTGAGGCTGCCGGAATCCATCTGCCACCAACAACCTTCGGAATTGGATCAAGGCGCGGTTAGGAAACCGCTGTTGTTTTTCATTCCATTGTGCCCGGCGGCAACAATCCACCAGAAATCAGCGAAAACATGCAATGACTACTATAATACTAATCGGCGGCGGTGTAGTTGCGGTGCTTTTGCTCGTTATTGGCATCGTCTTCTCTTTCAGGGGCGAACGGTCTCTCGTGGAAGAGCGGCTGGGGCCATACGCGGAGGATGAATTTGATCAGCGTATTGCAGCAGCGGCAGCAGAAAGTGACACGTCGGCACTCACGGACTGGGTGAATGACCAGGTTGTCCGCTCTTCCTGGGGAGAGGGAATCGCCAAAAACCTGGCACAGGCTGACATAAAACTCAAGCCCGCGGAGTATGTGGCGGCGATCGTTATTCTGGTTATTGTACTGGGAGGCGCGGCATATTTCCTGGGGGGGCGCAGCCTGATTTCACTTGGGATTGGCGTTGTAGTTGCGCTGATTTTGCCAGGGTTTTACGTCAAACGCCAGAAAGGCAGGCGGCTGCAAAAATTCAATGATCAATTGCCCGATATGCTGAATCTGATGGTCAACGGGCTGCGCGCAGGATACTCGACAGTGCAGGCCATGGAAGCCGTCAGCAAGGAACTGCCGCCGCCAATTTCAACCGAGTTCCGCAGGCTGGTACAGGAAATGCAAATCGGTATCCCGATGGAACAAGCGCTGGATAACCTGTTCCGCCGTATTCCCAGTGAGGATCTTGACCTGATCATCGCGGCAATCAATGTGCAGCGCGAAGTCGGCGGCAACCTGGCCGAAATTCTTGATACCATCTCGTACACTATCCGGGAGCGGGTACGCATCAAAGGTGAAATTCGAGTGCTGACTTCACAGGTCGTTTACTCCGGCCGCTTTCTGGCAATGCTCCCTTTCATTCTGGGCGCAATTTTGTGGTTCATCAACCGCCCTTATATGCTGCTGTTTTTCGATGACCCCAAAATCTGCGGCGCAATTATGATCGGCGCAATCATCCTGATGGTTTCTGCCGGCTACTTTGCGATGACCCGTGTCGCGAATATCGAAGTTTAGCAAGGAGGACGGCTATGGGAACGCTTTTTATGATCATCATCGGCGTATTGGTTGTGGGTGGGGCAATCGCGCTCATTGTCGTCGGCTTGCGGGATTCCAACAGTCGGGTTGACCCCTTGCAAGAACGGCTGGCCGATTACGCCAGCCGCGGAGAAGCAGCCACCCTGGAGGAGATTGAACTTTCACAACCGATTTCAGAGCGCATCCTCATTCCGGCGGCGCGTAAATTTGGAGAATTTGCCGTCCGCTTCACACCGCAAAATGCGCTGCAAGACATCTCACTCAAATTGGAACTGGCCGACAGCAGGATGGATCCAACCATCTTCTTGGCTTCCCGATTTCTGGCTGCGTTTGGCATTTTGGGATTTATGCTGTTTATCTTCTCCATAGGCACCATTGACTGGCCCTGGAGCCGAAAGTTGCTGGTTACCGGCCTTTTTTCGGTTTTCGGTTTTTTCTTGCCCAACATGCTGCTCAAAAGCAAAATCGAACGCCGCCAGAAAGCAATCCGCAAATCCATGCCCGATGCACTTGATTTGCTGACCATCTGCGTTGAAGCAGGGCTTGGGTTCGACGGCGCGATGGGGAAAGTCAGCGAAAAATGGGATAATGAACTCTCGCTGGAGTTCGGGCGCGTGCTGCGCGAAATTCAACTTGGCAAGTTGCGCCGCGAAGCATTGCGCGATATGGCAGAACGTATTGGCATCCCGGAAATGACCAGTTTCGTAGCCGCGATCATCCAGAGCGAACAGTTGGGCGTCAGCATGGCTAAAGTATTGCGCATCCAATCCGACCAAATGCGGCTGAAACGCCGTCAGCACGCCGAGGAAGAAGCCCACAAGGCCCCGGTCAAGATGCTTTTTCCGATGGTCTTTCTGATTTTCCCTGCCCTTCTGATTATCCTGCTCGGCCCGGCCGGAATCATGCTGCTCCACACCTTCGGCGGCGGCTCAATTTTCTAGCATCTTACGCACCGAGTGATTTGCTATAGCCCCGCTTTTCTTCCGTGTGTCCAGAAAGATTTGTCAATCTGTCAGATCATAACCACAAACCAGCGTTCAGCGCGAAAGCCCTGAACCAGAAACCGGATCCACTATACATTTGAAAAGCAGATTTTACGGTCTCTATTGGGACTTAATTGACCTGTTGTACCCACCGGCTTGCGGGGGATGCAAAAAGCCGGGTGTTCGCTGGTGTGCTGATTGCCAGGAACAAACCCCCAGAATTCACCCCCCAATTTGTGAAGTTTGCGGGCAGCCTATCCCTGAGGGGAATTTATGCCAACGCTGCCAGCAAACGCATCTCCAAATTACTGCCATTCGCTCCTGGGCAGTGTTCGGCGGACCAATTCGCAATGCGCTCCATGCACTGAAATATCGGCAAAATATCGGGTTAGGGATTGCTCTTTCACAAAACATCGCCGCGCTGTTGCAACAATTAAACTGGCCTGTCAACCTGGTAGTACCGGTACCGCTGGGGACAAAACGGCAGCGCGAACGCGGATACAACCAGGCGGACTTGCTTGCAAAGCCGCTCGCATTTCGTTTACAATTGCCGTATCATTCTCAAGTTCTTGTGCGGGCACGTGAAACCCGTTCGCAGGTAGAACTCTCTCTGGCAGAGCGGCATCGGAATATGGAAAATGCCTTTCAGGCAGATGCGCGGCACGTTCGCGGAAAAAACATTCTCATCATTGACGATGTCGCCACAAGCGGCGCTACGCTGGATGCCTGTGCCGATGCACTGCTAAAAGCCGGTGCAAAATCCGCCTTTGGGCTAACTGTCGCCAGAGCGGTGCTGACCACTTAACCGCCAGAACCCCTGGCACACCTATACTTTTTACAACGGAGGCAAAAAAAATGACACTGGAAGTTGACATTTACGGGCGCAACATGGAAATTACCGAACGAATTGAAACCTATGTTGACAAGAAAGCGTCCAAACTCGACCGCTATCTCAACAATATCGACCAGGCACGTGTTGACTTGGCCTATGCAAAATCTGCCCGCAATGCAGCAGACCGTTATGTTGCTCAAATTACAATCACAGGAAAAGGCTATATTCTGCGGGCTGAGGAGCGCGCCGACGATATTCTGGCGGCCTTTGACGCCGCACTCTCCAAAATGCAGCGGCGCATCGAACGATACAAGGGGAAACGCCAACGCGGGCGTGGAGACGGCCGTTCGGCTGCCGAGGTAACTGTTCCCCTGGATGCACCAGCAGAAACCACAGAAGAAGATGAAACCCCCGTAATCGCGCGCCGGAAAAAGTTCTTCATCGCCCCAATGGATGAGATGGAGGCCATTGAGCAAATGAACCTGCTTGGGCATGAAGCGTTTTTCGTCTTCTTCAATGCCCATACAAACGCTGTCAACATACTGTACAAGCGACGCGACGGCACATATGGATTAATTGAACCCGAACTGGGATAGAGGCTGTTATACGGGCGCAAGCAAAAGATGTAGCAACGGGCAGGAGAGGGGGCCCCTGCCCCCTCAAAATTTCCGCTTTTTACCCCTCTCCCTTCGGGAGAGGGGTCAGGGGTGAGGGCCGGGGGAAGAATTGGGCGGGGGAAATGACACCACAGCATATCAAACGCACCTGGTTGATAGCATCGTGATTTTTTAGATAGGTCTTGAATAAAAATCCGGCAAGCATACCCATACCCCGCAAGCCCGCCAAAACATTTTGCTGTTCAAGCATCACCTTTCGCATCGTCAACAATCCGGCAGGTTACATGCATGTAGTGGAACGGCCCTCGAGGGGGAACCAGTTCCAGCACTTCCAAAATCTCAAGTTGTTTGCCGCCAACACTGAACCGTTCACCAACTACAGGAGCATGATCAAGGTTTGTAATTCCGCCTGGCTGCCTGCTGTCATTCACAACATAACTTATTTTCCAGACATCCATTTTACCCTCCACTCCAATGATGCTGGCGCAACTTGAACGACAAATCAGCCGCCAAGTTGCGCATCACACGATAGCCAATACGCGTGTTGTATTCGCACAGATTTTGAAGATCGCGGTACCGGATGGCATAAATCACGGTTGGAGTCTGAATTACCCGCACCGTTGCCGAGCGCAAACCCCGGTCAATCAAAGACATCTCTCCAATTAACTGCCCGCTTCCCAGGTTTACTACAACACGCGGAGCCCCCTGTCGCTGAACAACAACCTCCACCAGCCCATCGGCGATGATAAACAGTTCCGTACCTGGCTCTTCCTGTACAGCAAGTACCTCACCCGCATCGAGTACACGCTGGCTGCAAAGGGCGGCTACTGCCTCCAGATCAGCATCATCCAAGGTATTAAAAAGTTCAACCCGTTTGAGCAATTGTTCGATTTTCATGCGTTTCCCTTCCGGCAAGATACCCAGCCACGGCAACCCTGAAAACAGTTATCCAGAGCCGCCTTGCCAAATAAGCACTCTGAACTGCCGTCAAAAATGTGCGTCACACCACATTAGGGCTTTCGCTGAAACACAGGGGAAAACGGTATTTTGTGTGAGACACGCACAAAATACCACAAACCATTGATTAGAGCAAAAGCCCCGTACACTTTATTGTAAATGCTTTTGTTTCTCAATCAAATAGGCTTTTTATCCTGTGCGGCAACCCAGTTCATCACGCGGGACGCAGGCTGGCCGCGCCGCAGCAGCGTTGACATCACCTCCATCGCCGGGCGGACATGGTGATAAAAGCGGTAGTACCCCTCGCACAGGTAATTGTGCCCCGTCTCGCCGTCGCGGGAACGTACAAAACGGTCTTTGGGGCAGCCGCCATGACACTGTGCGAGCACGTCGCAGGTCCGGCATTGACGGGTAAGTTTGTCACGCTTGTTCAGCCCGAATTGCCGCTGCTGCGGGGAGGCTGCCAGTTCCAGCATATGGGTTTCGTGGATATTGCCCAGCAGGAAATCCGGTTCCACAAAATGGTCGCAGGAGTACAGATCGCCGTTGTACTCCATCGCCAGGCTGTTCCCACAAGTCGGGGCATGAACACAAAGTGGGTATTCCCCAAACCAGGCGTGCAGGGTAACATCAAAAATCTGGACAAAGACCGTCCCCACATCATGCCGCACCCACTCATCAAAAACATCAATCAGAAATTGCCCGTACTGCCTTCCGCCGACCGAACGCTCCGTCACCAGGTCGCCCGTCTGGGTGTAGAGCAGCCGCTTCTCACCGGGTCGCTCGATCCAGCCCTGGTTGGCGAGAGGCAACGTCTCCGCGGTGGCGCGTTCCACAATGGGGATGAACTGAATCCAGGTCGCTTCCAGTTCATCCCGGAAAAAGGTGTAAACCTCCCGTCCCCGGTGCTGGTTGGCAGCATTCACCGTACACAGGATGTTGAAATCAACCTCGTGTTTCTTCAGGCACCCCAGACCACCTGTCACCCGCTGGAAACTCCCTTTGCCGCCCCGGTCTAGACGATAGGTATCGTGGACTTCCTGCGGCCCGTCAATACTGATGCCAACCAGAAAATCGTGTTTCTTGAAGAAAGCGCACCAGTCGTCATCCAGAAGGACACCGTTAGTCTGAAAAGTGTACGTCACCTTCTGGTGGGGTTTGCGGTATTTTTGGACGAGTTCCACCGACCGTTTGAAGAAATCCAGCCCCATCAGGGTGGGTTCGCCGCCCTGCCAGGAGATGTTCACCTCCGGGGAACGGTGTGAAGCCAGCAATTGCCGGATGTAAGCCTCCAGCGTCTCATCCGACATGCGGGCACGGGCGTTTGGGTAGAGCAGTTCCTTCGAGAGAAAGAAACAATAGGTACAATTCAGGTTGCAGGTAGAGCCGCTGGGCTTTGCCAGCAAATGAAATTGTCTCGGCGCGCGGGAGAGCACGCTGGGATTCAGGGGAGGAGAAATTTGTTTGCTCATAGCAAAAAAACGGGGGCTGCTGCCTCACACAGCGGAAATTATCACGATGACTTGGATGAAAGAACTGCACGGGGATGCACGAAAAAGGATTATAGCACGGGGCAAACACGGCGCTCACAGGCTTAAGCAGATGGGGGCAAGCAAAAGACGTAGAAATTGAGTGAAGTTCCATATCGTTTTGTCAAGTATGCCCCCACCCCCGACCCCTCCCCCAGTGGGGGAGGGGCGTGTTCGGCAGGTGTGTGTGCGGCGCACTTTGTGCGCCGCACACACAACTGACCATACACCCCTCCCCCAAATTTCCGCTTTGTTTCCCCTCTCCCTGTGGGAGAGGGGTTAGGGGTGAGGGTAGGGGAGGGGCTGGGGGTGGGGGCACACTC
>CAZPSL010000124.1:0-14926 GCA_964589145.1 uncultured Anaerolineales bacterium | reverse complement strand
CGGATTGCTGTGCGGAGCGGATAAACGGATGCCTTGTGGCGCGGGTTGGTAATTCGCACAGCGGAAGCAAATGGGCAACGGATTGCAGCAGCGGATTGCTGCGCGGAGCGGATTAGCGGATGGAGGCAACGGATGGAGCAGCGGATTGCTGCGCGGAGCGGATAAACGGATGCTTTGTGGCGCGGATTGGTAATCCGCACGGGTGGTAGGCTGGCAACGGATTGCAGCAACGGATTGCTGTGCGGAGCGGATTAACGGATGGAGCAGCGGATTGCTGCGCGGAGCGGATAAACGGATGCCTTGTGGCGCGGATTGGTAATCCGCACGGGTGGCAGGCTGGCAACGGATTGCAGCAGCAGATTGCTGCGCGAAGCGGATTAGCGGATGGAGGCAACGGATGGAGCAGCGGATTGCTGCGCGGAGCGGATAAACGGATGGAGGGAACGGATGGAGCAGCGGATTGCTGCGCGGAGCGGATTAGCGGATGGAGGGAGGCCCCTAATGCGAATGGACGGACGCAAATTTGACGAGTTACGACCGGTAACGCTGACCCCGGATTTTATCGTTTACCCGGAGGGGTCGGTGCTGGCGGCAATGGGCAATACGAGGGTGCTGTGTAATGTGAGCATCGAGGATAATGTTCCGGGGTGGATAAAATCGCAGGGACGGGAGGGCGGCTGGGTGACTGCGGAGTACGCGCTGCTGCCGCGTTCCACGCATACCCGCACCCGACGGGAACGACGCGGCGCCAAGGGGCGCACGCAGGAAATCCAACGGCTGATCGGGCGCAGTTTGCGGGCTGCGGTCAACCTGGATTTGCTGGGGCCGCGCACCTGCACCGTGGACTGTGATGTGCTTCAGGCCGACGGCGGTACGCGCACGGCGTCGATCACCGGCGGGTATGTTGCGCTCGCTCTGGCTTTGGGCAAACTGGTGGAGAGGGGTGAACTCCCTTTGGATGTGTTCGCTGCACCGGTGGCGGCGGTCAGCGTAGGGGTGGTAGACGGTCAACCGCTGCTGGATTTGTGTTATGCGGAGGATTCCGAGGCGGCGGTGGATCTCAACGTGGTGATGAACGCCGATGGCGCGTTTGTCGAGGTACAGGGCACGGCGGAGCGCGGTGCGTTCCCGCGGGCGACGCTGGACCAGTTGCTGGATTTGGCTCAGAAAGGCATCGGGGAGTTGCTGGAAATTCAGCGGGAAGCGTTGGGATAATCTGAGTTTGGGTACGGTTTCCGGTGTGCGTCCAAATGAAAAGCCCCGAAAGGTTTTGAGAACCTTTCGGGGCCGGGATGGCTTTGGATCCGGTTATGCTCTTTCTGTGAGGCCGCACAAAGCGCATAGCAGCCGCTAGTTCCCTGTCGGTGACGGCGGTATTTCGGGGTAGACTTCCTTCCAGTAGCCGTTTTCTTCGATGTCGGCAGCATCGCGCAGGGCGGAGAGCCAATCGCTGAAGAAGGTTTGTTTCTTTTGCTGGTAAGCGGTGTTGTCCATCGGGCGAATGCCTTTGTCCATTACCTGAATGATGTGGTAGCCGTAGGATGTCTCTACGGGTTGGCTGATCTCTCCGGGTTCAAGGGCAAAGGCGGCATCTTCAAATTCGGGGACCATCTTTCCATGCCCGAACCAGCCCAAATCCCCTCCGTCGCCCGCTGTTCCGGTGTCGGTGGAAACTTCCTGGGCGAGCGCGGCGAAATCTTCACCGGATTCCAGACGGGCGAGTACATCCTGGGCTTCTTCTTCCGTCTCGACTAAAATATGCCGTGCCCAGATTTGCTCTTCTTCGTTGGGTACATCTTTGGTAATTTTATCAAAGACTTTGTCGCGTAAAGCCAGGCTGGCAACAATGGTACGAAACTGCGCTTCGCTAAGGCCAATGGTTTGCTGGTACTTGTCGAGTACGTTTTGGTAGTCTTTTCGAAACGCATCTTCCGTGTAGGCCGTGGGCGTGGGAGCGGTGTTGTCGAGGCCAGGCGGTTCGGTATTGGCGCTGCTCTCCGGTGAGTAGCCGAACATTTTTTCGATGTAGGCATCTACATCTGTGTCGCTAATCGGGATGCCCAGGTTTTCGGCCTCCTGCCGGATGAGTACGTCTTCAATCATGGTGTTGATGACCGTTGGTCCGTGGATTTCGGGCTGTAACTGGAACTGGTATTGCTGCAAACTGCTCTGAAGGTATTGCATGATGGTTTCATCGTCGCCCATGGTTTGCATCATGCTGGCGGTGCTGTAGATGCGGTCAATGATGTGATACCGCTCGAACTTCACTCGGCTCTGGTAATCATCCGTGGAGATTTTTTCGCCGTTGACGACGGCAACCGGCTGGTTGGGAATGATGATGTAGGCGTTGACCAATGCGTAGCCGACCAGCAGGGCGACAGCCGCCAGGAGGACGGCGCTGCCATACTTGATATAGCGCATCTGGATTGCTTCGCGTTCCTGCCGTGCCAGATGTTTTTTGCTGACGATTTTTGTTTTTTCGCGCTTTGCCATGGTGTGCCTCGTATGCAAAAGAGGACTGGCAGTCCTGTCAGGACTGCCAGTCCTGGCGGATGGGCTTCTGCTAGCGCAGAGTTTCTTCGGTGAAGGGAAGCAATGCCAGGTGACGGGAGCGTTTGATGGCGCGGGCAAGTTTGCGCTGGTGTTTTGCGCAAACTCCCGTCTGGCGGCGCGGGCGGATTTTGCCGTCTTCGTGAATGAAGCGGCGCAGCAATTCGTGGTCTTTGTAGTCGATTTTCAGCGATTTATCATCGCAGAAGGGACAGGTACGGGGGCGGGAGTAATAACTCCGGCGTCCAGCGCGTCCGCGCCGGCCTCCCCCGGAAGAGGGTGATCTTTGGTTACTCACGATAAACTCCTCGTGTAGCGGTAGTTTTTATGAAAGTTTGAGCCGGGCAATGGTCAGAAGGGGAATTCGTCTTCGCTGGTCTCTTCCTGAGGCTGCCCGTTCTGCGAACGCCGCTCACCAAGCATAATCATCTCGTTGGCGACGATCTCAACGGAGGTGTGCCGTTTCCCTTCGGAATCTTCCCAATTGCGGGATTGCAGGCGGCCCTCAATGTAGACCTGTTGCCCTTTGGTGAGGTACTGGTTGCAGATTTCGGCCAGGCTGCCCCAGGCAACGACGTTGAACCATTCGGTTTCGGATCGCCGTTCGCCATCGGATGTGTTCCAACTGCGGCTGGTGGCAACGCTGAACGTGGTAACAGGCCGCCCGGAAGCGGTGTAGCGCATCTCCGGGTCACGTCCCAACCGTCCAATAATCATTACTTTGTTCAGGCCTCGGCTCATGGTTGTACTCCTGTAACTTCGCATCTGCCCAGAATTGCGGGCGGGGAATTTACGCAAAAACTCCCTGTCCCGACGTCCGGGCAGGGTTGTTATTTATCTTCAACCAGGGTGATTAAGAAACGCATCACAGGTTCCTGGAAGCGCAAGTTGCGTTCCACTTCTGCGACGGCGGCGGGGGGCATATCAACAAGCAGGAAGAAGTATTGCCCTTCGTTCTGTTTGCGAATGGGGTATGCCAGTTTGCGTTTTCCCCAAGGTGTAACCTTGTTGACGGTTCCCCCGGCTTCAGCGATCCAGCCTTTGACCCGTTCTACCACTTCATTGGCAGCGGTTTCGTCCAGGTCAGGGTGGACGATGAAAATGAGTTCATATTCGCGCATGATCTGATCCTCCTTTCCTCGGGATTACCCCTGGTCACCGCGAATGTGCCAGAGGCGGAAAGATAGCCACGCAAATGCGTGGCCGGGCGATAGCATATCACAAAGGCCCGATTTTGCAAAGAGGGGATTTTCCTCCATCTTTCGGATTTTTCACCCCATTGCAGCGTGCTCCAGTCCGGTTTTGAGGCGGTTCGCCCTCTCTAGAAAATTCCCCAATCCGTGGCGGCGCCTTCCTCCATAAAGGTCGGGTCCCAGGGGTCAACCAGAAATTCGATGGTTGTCGGGCGTTTGAGAACCCCCTCGGCTTTGGAGCGGGCTGCTTCCAGGATGGCGGGGGCATAGGGGCAGAAGGGCGTGGTCATCATCATGCGGACGTGCCCTTGCTCATCGTTGACGATCACATCCCGGATCAGCCCCAGTTCCATCACGTTGAGGCCGACTTCCGGGTCCAGCACCTGCCGAAAGGCCGCGTCGAGCGGCTCGACCAGTTCGGGATGGGTCTCCGCAACTTTCCACTTGGGGCGCGGGCGTGTCGGGGTCATGGGGCATCCTCCGTAACGGGAACAACATAGGTGCAATAACGATCCCCATCCAGAATACACTTGATCTTTTCGACCGGGGTATCGAGTACGCTGGAAATCAGGTTCTGGTCCACCACGCAGACCTCGGGGTGAGTCTGCCCGATGTGGTAATAGGGGCAGTTGACCTCGCGGATATGGTAGCCATCTTCCTGTCGCTCCCACTCCATCGTAAAGCCTTCGTTCTGGAGCAGCCCCTGGACGATGTCAAGCCGTTCATCAATCGGGATGTCTTCCAGTTCCAGGTCAGCGGTGTAACTGGAGACCAGGTCATCCGCGACCTGGGCAAAGAGTTTGTTGACCATCGTTTCAGGCAGGGTTTCCTTGAGTTGTTCCAGCAGCCGGATGGTCAGAGTCAGATAGCGGGTGGGGAACTGCTCCATCCCCTTTTCGGTGAGGTAGTAAACCCGACGCGGACGACCGACGCCGTGCCGCTCCTCCTCGGATGCGACCAGCCCGGCGGCTTCCAGCCGGGTGACGTGGTGGCGCACCGAGATCGGGTTGATTCCCACCGCATCCGCAAGATCGTTAATCGTGCAGCGTTGGCGGGTCAGGAGCGTGCGGAGGACGTTTTCGCGTGTGCTGGGCATTTTGTCAGGGAGAACCTGCTGCGGGCTGAAACGCAACCCGAGGAGAATCCGGGGCATCCGGGGATTTATACCATCGGGAGCGTGCAGTGTCAATAAATATGATATTTATCCTAAATATACAGGGGCGAGGGGAATAAAAGCGGAAATTTTTGGGGGACTCAAATGCTGTGGTCTGTCGGCAGATGACAATCTTTCTACAACATTTGCCTGCATCCCCTCTGCTGGGGTGCAAGCAAAAGATGTAGAACGCCGGTGGTTCCCCCTACCCAACCCTCCCCCCGGCGAGGGGAGGGTTGGGTAGGGGGAAAGGAAGCAGCGTCCATACGACTGCCACCCCCTCTGCTGCGGTGGTTGTCATTTTCGCCGGTTTTGGGATACAATCTGTACATGATGGCGGGCATTAAGTCCTTATTGAAACGGCCGATATGGCGAACAGTGCTGTTCGTTCTGTTTGTGCTGTTGTTTTACTGGACGCGCACACGTCCCCCGGACAGGATTTACGATATTGAGATCTTTGCCAATTACGCTTTTCTGGCAATGGGGAAAACCGGTATAGTTGTTCTGGATCTTTCAGACCCGCAATCTCCAGCCGAGATTGACCACCTGGATACGTACGGTTTTACCAACAACATGGATATTGCCCATAATTTTATCTATGTTGCAGACGGGCCGGACGGGATCAAAATTCTATCAATTGAATCTTTGTGGACATCAGGCTCGCTGACTCAGGTCAATGCCTACAGAACACCGGGGAACGCACTTGATGTGGCTGCTGCTGGCGAGTATCTTTATCTGGTAGACAGCGATGCCGGACTGATTATCTACCAAGCAAAAAAGGGAGGAGCCGAACTGCAAGAAGTGAAGCGCATCGCTGTGGAAAATAAGCCGCAGCAGATTGCAATCAGCGGGCAGCACGTATTTGTGGCAAACAAGAAAAATCGCGTTTTTATTTACGCTATCGGCGCGGCCGGCGATTTGGAACAAACTGCCTTTTTTGATGTTCCGGCAAAGATTAACCGTTACGCGGTTGACGGGGATACCGTTTACCTGGCAACCCAAAAAAAAGGGCTGCTGACAGCAGATATTTCTGCTATTGAAAATATCACGCTTGATGAACAGGTCACGGAATCCATGCTCGCGGATTACCGGGTGGCCCAGGGAGGGTTTCCACCAGGATTAAGAGATACTTACGATATTGCCATGCGGGGGAATTACGTTTATGTTGCCGCCGGACGAGACGGGTTTTACGTAGCCGATAAATCCGACCCGCACAAACTTGTTTTGGTTGGATTCGATACCTCGGCCAGAGATGCAACACGGCTAAACATCTTGGCGCAATACGTCTATGTGGCTGACGGGCAAATCGGGCTGAGAACCTACGCAAGCCCGGTTGCGCTGACTTTTCAGGGCAAGGCAATCCGGGGCGGCAGTACCGGCTCGTTCAACGATGTTGCTGTACGGGGAAATTATGCCTATATCGCAGCCGGTTCCTCCGGCCTCCAGGTTGCAGATATTTCTGACCTCGCTGCACCGGTTATGGTGCCGTACAATGACGGACTTCAGGGCGATTACGCAACGGCGCTGGATATTCAGGGCGACACTTTGTTTGTGACCTATCACCACAGCGGGGTGGTTGAATACAACCTTGCTGAATCGCCTCAGCACCCGATGCGGGATGGTATTGAGACCGCAATTACCGGCGAAGCCAACGACATTGTGGTCACTGGAAGTTTTGCGTATGTGGCCGGCGGTGCGGGGGGCTTCTTCAGCATTGACTTTACCGATGCCGCCAACCCGATTATTTACCCGCTGAGCCTGCCCGGGGTTGCCAAGGGCGTATTTGTACTCGGAAGCCAGGCCTACATTGCCGACGGGGCGGCCGGATTCCAGATTGTTTCGATTGCCAACCCGGCGCACCCGACCCTGGTGAACACAATTGACACCCCCGGAGATGCAACAGCAATCCATGTGGCAAAATGGGTAGACGAAAGCGGCTCGGCGCGCACCTACGCCTTCGTTGCTGACGGCAGCACCGGCCTGTACATTGTAGATATTACCGATACCAGCCGCCCGATAGAAGTAGCCCGCTATGCAACAACGAGTTTTGCCAACGACGTCATCGTTCAGGGCGCACAAGTTTTTTTGGCCGACCGTGATGCCGGGTTGCTGATTTTGAGCATTGAAAGAATCAGCGATCTGCAACTGCTGGGCTGGCAGGATACCCCCGGCGGAGCGCAGGGCCTGTATTTGCAGAGAAACGCGGTAATCTTTGTGGCCGACGCCGGACGCGGGCTGCGCGTGATTGATGTTTACGATCCGCAGCAGCCCACCGAAATCGGGTTTACAGATACCCCCAAGTTGGTACAGGCCATTGTTCCCCAAGGCGAATACGGGTATGCCGTTGACGGCGCTGACGGTTTGTGGGTGCTGGATCTTTCCGTGCCGGAATCGCCGTTAGCAATCTCTTTTTGGGATACGCCCGGTGACGCGCGCAACCTCACCGTTGATGGTTTGCTGGCCTACGTTGCCGATGGACGCGCCGGATTGCAGGTTGTTGACATTTCCAACAAGCAGCAGCCCGTTCTTGCCGGAGCATACGAAAATATCCGGAACGCCGTGGATGTCGTTGTTAACGGGCATTATGCCTACGTCATTGCAGATGACCAGCGGCTGCACATTCTGGACCTGAGCAACCTGGAAAATATCCAGGAGATTGCCCTCTATTCAACCGCTGCCATGCCTCTGGATATTGCGTTTTACCAGAATTATCTGTACATTGCCGAAGGAGCGGGCGGCGTAGAAATTGTTAAAGTCGAGCAGCCAAGATCACCCACTCCGGTTACAGCCGGAAATCCGGGCTTGCTGGATTCACAATCGGTCCTGATCAGCAACGCACATCGCAGCCTTTTTGTGGCCGACGGAATATACGGGTTGAGAATTCTTGACATCAGCAATCCTGCACGTCCTTCGGGGAAGTATTATTTTTCTCTTGAAACTGGTGTTGCCAACGGGCTGGCCCTGGCCGGGAACGATTTATTCATGCTGGTTGATCAGGCAGGCGTGTACGCCTTTGATATTTTTGATATTGCATCTGTCATGCCCATTGGGGAATACGTACCCGCAGAAGCCTCCGAAGGCTCACCGCTGCGGGCCGTTTCAATTGCTGTAACGCAGGCACCTACATCGGAGGTGAGACGGTACATTATCTACCTTCCGGCAGGGCCTGGGCATGACCCCGGTTTCCAAATTTTGGATGCTTTGGGGCAATTGAAGGTAACACAATATCAGATGTATGAATCCCCCGGAGAGGCCAGCGTCTCACAAGTGCTGAAATCATTTGGGGCATCCGCAGTGGGCCGCATCTTCAAAAAACCGCAGCCGGTGCCAGCCAACGTATGGAACCGGCTGAGCTACCTCTGTTTTGGGCCGCTGGTCTTTTTTGGATTATCGTTTTTATGGCTGTTCCTGCTGGCACAGTTCGTGCTGCCGGTACAGGGGATACGCGACAGCAGAAAAGGGTTCACCCGACTTTTGTACTCTGTGATTGGAAAGCACGGGCCGGTGGTTTTCATCAAAGAGGGGCAAGTCATTTGCCGCCCGGAAGAACTGAAACGGCGCGGCCCCGGCGTGGCCCGCGTCGACCTGAACAGCGCCCTGGTGCTGGAACGGCGCTCGGCAACCAAAAAGCGCAAACCCAAGCGGCGTATCAAATCCAGAGCGCGGGCAGAAGGGCCGGGGATCGCTTTTATCGAGCGGTCTGAAACCATTCACGGCGCGGCGGATCTCCGCTCTCAGTTCCGGCTCCGCCCTGGAATTCGGGCATACACCCGAGACGGCATCGAAGTTGAAAATCCGGTCTGGGTTATCTTTACGCTGGGGCAGTCTCCCGAAATCCTGGATGTCACCTATGAGGGAGAGCGCAAGGCCGAAAACCTGCGGGTTGTCAAACTCGATATTGATCCGCAAACTTCCCCTGGCAAGAAAAAAACAGAAAAACATCAACGTATGGCAACCGTAAAAGCCTTTTCGGATGAGTTGGACCCCGAAGACCAGGCCGAAATCCACCGTTACGTCCGTCAGAACGAACAAAACTATTATTTCGAAGCCGCCAGGAAACTGGCCGCCAGAATTGACCTCCAGGGAAAACCCGGCACAAAAGCCAAAGGATACCGAAACAGGCTTGGCGGATTGGCAAACCGCTGGAATTTGCGCGAGAACAAAAGCGTTCAGCAGTTTCTGGATGCGGTTGACACACTGATTGCAAATCCCCCCGAAGCCCAGTTTGACCTGCGCTGGTTTGCTTACCAGTCCCGCTGTCTGGCAGAACAATTTGCAAACCCGAAGATGAGCGCATTCTATGAATATCTCCGTCCTCGTTTTGTCACCCGCTACCAGCGCAGGCTGGATAAGTTGATGACACGCTCCGGGCTGGTGCAGCCGGATGAGCACAAAATGGCGGAACTATCGCGCCGCAGTGTCCCCACCCCGGAAGAGATACAACAATTTATGCTTGATGCCCTGGATTTCTACGAGGAGGTGCAGCGAGCCACAAAGGCAGAAATTGAGCGGCTTACCGAACCGGAGAACACGGTCGAAATTGATATCCGTCAGACGGCGTTAGCCTATCTGAACCAGATTACCCAAAACCTGCTGCGCACCGATTTCCCGATGCTGGATTTGTACCGGCCGATCGTTGAACGCCACGAATGCCTTACAAAAATGCAATCGGCTATCCGAAAATTCGACCTGCGCCTGGTACGCCAACTTTCCGGTTTCCTGAACCGTCACCAAATCCGCCGCCATATAAACACCATCGAAAAGCGCGCTTCAGCCCTCATCCGGGAAGATGAGCAGCAAATTGAGCAATTTTTGGACCTGATTGAAATTTACGGATACACCCGCACGCTTCGGGAGTGCCTGCGGAAGATGCGCCGTACCCCTGACGAACAGCACATTGAAGCATGTATCCGGCAGGCCAAACAAGAGGCCGTGCTGCTGGCTGACATCAGGTCCAAACCGCTCCGCAAGCCTGTCCGGCAAATTATCAAATGGAGCCAATCGCTCGATGAACAGGAACCGGCGCAATTTTACTTCTTTGCCGATCAGGTTGAAGCCTTGTGGAAAAAAACCGGAGCCAACATTCAGCGAGCGCGCTGGCACAAAATGGAAAAAAACCGCTCCTCCCTGGCAACTATCGAGCAAAACATCCAAAAAGCCAATACCCGAATGCAGCCAGCAAATGACCGGAGCGAAGAGATTTCCAGCAGCCGGATGATCCAGGAATTGCAGCGGCTTTTGGAAACGTGCCCTGCACCGCCCAAATCGCCTGCACCCAAAAGCAGCCGGGAATTTCAGATTGGCCCCTTCCGCTTTACTCCGTCCCGGGTGCTGGCCGCAGTCTATTCCAAGGCACTAGACCGCGATCTGGAAAACGAGTTTATGCCCTGGACAGATTTGCCGGTTCATGTGGCTGCTCAAACCTACCGGGATCTGGTATCCAGAGAATACTACGACCATCTGTACCAGCCCAATGACGCCGGACAGTTCAACCTGCCCAAACTCAAAGGCATGATGCGCATCAAAATGCGCAACCAGGGCATATTGGCCTTCCGTTTTATTGATCACTTCGACTCCCGTTCATTGGAAGAAAACACCCAAATTCCCCTGAATAACCTGATCCATTACAATGTTCAGGAACTGAAAACCCCCAAAGTCCTGCGGGCGCGCGGCATCAAGGTAATTGCGGCCGGGTTCCCGGACCTTTTCCCCACCAGCCGCAAAATTCCCGAACAACTGGTTGAAACCTGGCAGGCCATCTGGCAGCAACGGGCGCTGGAAACCCGCGCGGAGCGGCAACTTCAGGCAACCCGCATTATCAACCGCGCCCGCGCCCAGGCACAACACGAGATGGCCTTCACCCTGGCGCGGATTCTGCGCTCAGCCCGTTCTGACGAAGCCCTGGCTATACGCGTTTTCCAGGCACTTGAATCGACTGCCCGAAACGAAAACACCCGCCAGTTTTTGCCGCGCGATACCATTGCACTTTTGCAAAGTTTCAAACAGTGGTTCCTGCCCGGCGGCGACGACCAGCGCAAATCCATGGGCGATTTGGGTTATTCTGACAATGCCGGCTTTCTCACCGGCCCCGAACCGCCCGAAGACGATAACAGCACAACATAACCGCTCTGAAAAATGATTGTAAAATTCAAGTGGAAACTGCAAATTTTTCTAAATCGCTTTGTCTACCATGAGCGTTCTGCTGCCGTGGTGCGCAGCCTCTTCGCATTCTCGCTCACGTTTTCAACTATCCTGCTGGGGTTCACACTATTCGAAAAACCGCTCAACCCTTTCTGGATTCACGAACTGCGCACCCATTTTGTATTTTTCACCCCTTTGCCGGAGGTGCTTTTCCGTTTCGGCTATTTTTTACGGTACGGTTTCCGCCACATGATTACCCCGATTGGCGCCTTGCTGGGCGCCTTGCTGGCCGGTGCATTTTACGTTCAGGATGTGTATGAACTCCCCTCCTTCAAACACGGATTGCAGTACATTGTAGCCTCTTTTCTGGGCATCTGGTATCCGCGGCTGACCATTGAAGACGGAGAAAAGCAAATTCCAGAAAACACCATCAATCTGATTGATACCATTGGCGGCCCCGGATATGTACGCGTCCAGCCAGGAAATGCGGTCCTTTTTGAAAGTTTGCGGGCACCCTCGCGGGTGGTTGCCAACGCATCCAGTTTTGTCTCCCGCTTTGAAACCATCCGGGAAATTGTCAGCCTCGATGATCAGCATGGCTTTATCGAAAGTACCGGTGCCAAAACAAAGGATGGCATCGAGATTGTGGTTCGGGATATTCATTACCGCTATCGGCTGCGCACCGGACGCCGCACCGGCGACTATCAGCAGCGTCTTGCGCAAGACCCTTACCCCTTCTCAATCCAAGCCGTCAAGGATATGGCCTACAACCGCTCCGTCCGCTCCGCCGGATTGACCAGTTGGCATACAACCATTCGCCTGGCAGTAGATACCGCCATTACAGACTACATCAAAGAACATCACTTCGACCATCTGACCGCCCCCTCACCAGAAGATGACCCGCGCGCCGAGATTTCCAAACGAATAATGGGAGCCGGCATTCGCAATCGGCTGCGCCGGGTTGGCGCCGAATTGCTTTGGTTTGATATCGGGCATTTCGATGTCGCATCCAGAAAAGTGGAAGAGAAAAAAATCGAAACCATTCGCGACATCATCGAAGCCCAGCGCGTCGATACCTGGAGCGCCCGCTGGGATGGCGAAGCCCTGGTCACGCGTGCACATGGCGAAGCCCGCCGTCTGGCCTACCAGGATATGGGACATGCCGAGGGGCAGGCAGAACTGCTGATGGGCATTATCCAGGCACTGGGGGATGCCCACCCCGGCGAAGGAGCAGCCGACCCGGCACAGCGGCTGCGCGACCTGCGGGCAATTGTCTGGACGAGCGTCGCCCAGGTTCTGGATGCCGCGGCTGAAGAAAAACGGCAGCCCAACCGCCCGGATACGCCTCCCCCCTCTGCCCCCAAAGAAGATTAGAGGCTGTTATGCACTTTCTGTGATGCAGGCAGCAGAAAACCTGCTGTCTCCCCATCCCCCCTATGTCTCCCTTCACCCTTCGGACAGGCTGCGCCCTCCCCAGGGAAGGGGCTGGGACGGGGGCGATAGAAAAGTTCATAACAGGGTCTAGAGATGAGGCGGAGAGAAGCGGATAGGGAAAGCACAAGCATTTCTGCCGCACTTGCGTACACCCTTGGGGAAGGAATCGCTATGCTAACCTTCGATGATGGTTACTCATGGCTGAACAAATTTGAAAACGAGCATTTAAGCGGTTCCCTTAAACGGCTGGCAGAGCAAGCACACAAAGCCTGGGAAAACGGTTTGCCGGATGAGGCACACACTGGTATTGTTCGGCTGCAACAGGTAAACAATTCGCTGAATGACCTGCTCGGTGATGCCGAACGCGCCGAAATCTGTCTGGCCTGCGGGCAAATCTATTACTACATGGGGGAATACTCCCGGGCCGCGATTGAAATCCGGCGCGCAGGAAATTTATATCGCGGCGGATACCACCATAACCGCGCCGTTGTCAACTGGCTGCTGGGCTGCGTGTTCTGGCGGCAGCATCGGGTTGGCGATGCCATTTCCCGCTGGGAACGCGCCCGGCGCGGATTTGAACGCATTGCCGCCAAAACGCATCACATCGATTGGTACAAAGCGCGTATACAGGAAATGCACGAAACGCTCACCCGCGCGATTGACGACGGCCGCTGGCCCCCGGAAGAAAATCCGCCCAGATAACCCCATCCATTCCATCGGCCCCGCAAAACCAGAACAGCCGCACCGAGCAATGGTTAGCGGTGTTTTGCGCGTGCAAAGCACGCACAAAACACCACTCTTCTCTGGTTTCGGCAAAAGCACCGTCAGGCCATAGCGGGCTTTGCATAATTTCTGCCCCTTTTGCCTGCACCCACCAGCCATTTTACCCTGGCAAACCGCGCCGCTTCACCGTAAAGCGGATGCCGCGCTTTGCCACCGCATCCATGATCTCATGCGCGGGGAGAGCGGTCTCCATCGGGATGCCGCCTGCCGGGATGCGCCCGCGGGCCTGAAAGCCCATCATGATGGCGCAATGCCAGCCGGTCAGCCGCTCCATGGCGGTGAAGCCGGTCTCCGGGTCGGCGTAGTCAATCAGGTCAATCGTCACCTCGGACTCTGCCCCGTCCTTGACCCCGCGCCCGATCACGCGGATCACACAAACGTCATCCACCGGGCCGTCGGCGGAGATTTTCGGGGACAGCAGGGCGTGGTACACCTCGCGGGGGATCACGGTCTGCCCGTTGACTTCAATCGGCTCCTCCGAGAACAGTCCCAGCGCCTTGAAAGCCCGCAGCCACTCAAAGTGACCGGGGTAACGCAGGGTGCGGTTTTCGTAGGTCTGCAAAACGGGCTGGAAAGTCCACGGAGAGGTGGAAAGCCCGCCCGAAGTCACATCCGCCTCCAGCGTGCCCAGCGGCGGAAACTCGATTACCTGCGGGTCGCTGAGCGTTTCCACGGGCACCACCTCCCCCCCTCGGATGAAGTACGCCTCGCCGTCCATCTCGTTGGTCAGCCCGTTGATGTGGAAAGTCATCTGATAATTCCAGGGCGGCCTGGGGTGCTGCGGCAGCCCCCCATCGTAGATAAACACCTCGCGGGGTTCATCCAGCAGTTCCATGGCGTAGGCCGCCATGTGGGTAATCAGCCCCGGCCCCATCCCGCAATCGGGGACAATGCTCACGCCCGCGGCTTTGGCCTCGGCATCCAGCGCCAGTTGCTGGCGGATGACGCCGGTGTGCCCGCCCATGTCGTTCAGGCTGACCCCGGCAGCGATGCAGGCGCGGGTGATTTCCAGGTTGAAGAAGTAAGGTACCGCGCTCAGGGCGACATCGTGGCCCCGCAGGGCTTCTTCCAGTTTGGAGCGGTCCTGCACCTCCAGTTGGAGCGGCACGGCGACCTGGCTTTGGGTGAGGTCGTTGACCCGACGGGCGGCGCGCTGCGCCGCTTCCCAATCCTGGTCAGCCAGGGTGATGCGTTCCGCCTCGCCAAAGCGGGCCAGGTCGTAGGCGGCGGCGGTGCCCTGTTTGCCCGCGCCGAGGACGATGTAACGGTAGGGGGGAGTTGACATATTTTTCTCCAGTGTGTGGGATAGCGCCCATTATAGCAAAGACCCTAAAGGACTCCGAGTCCTTTAGGGTCTTGTTTTGGCATAAATTGATGCTAATCAGGCTTTGATAACGCGGGTGTCGAAGATTTTGTCATGCCAGGTCTCACCGTTGGGATCGAACAGCGCCCACCAGAAGCCCAGGCCGAGGATGAAACCGCTCACCCAGTAGCCGAAGGTGCCGCTTATGTGCTACAGCAAGTGCGGTAGTTCGCCTAATCCGCAATTTGCCCGTAAAGATGGCCGGTAACCACAGTGATGTAGGGGCCGGCGGCAACTCCGATAATCAATACAGCAATCCATCCAATGCACGGAATCAGCCCTACGATACTCAATACGATGTTGAGCACA
>CAZPSL010000123.1:0-5757 GCA_964589145.1 uncultured Anaerolineales bacterium | reverse complement strand
CCCACGGCGGCGGGTGCGCTGACCGGCCTCGGGGTGGGAATCCGCTATGTAGGGCGGATTCTCGGCGTGACCAAAGCCTTCCAGACCCGTGTCGGCGAGGGACCGTTCCCCACCGAGGTCTTCGGGGAAACCGCCGTCCGTCTGCGCGGCACGGGAGCGAACCCCTGGGACGAGTTCGGCACCACCACGGGGCGCCCGCGGCGGGTCGGCTGGCTGGACGGGGTGCTGCTGCGCTACGCGGTGCGCGTCAACGGCATCAGCGAACTCACCGTCACCAAACTGGACATCCTCTCCGGTCTGCACCCCCTGCGGATTTGCACCGCCTACCGAGCGGGGGAGCGCATCCACGAGGAACTGCCGCTCGGCCCCGCCGACCTCAGCCCCTTTGAGCCGGTTTACGAGGAACTCCCCGGCTGGGAGGCCGACCTGACCGCCGTCCGCCGCTGGAAAGACCTGCCCGCCGAGGCGCAGGCCTACATCCGCCGCATCGAGGCGATTGCCGATGTGCCGGTGACGATGGTCTCCGTCGGCCCGGAGCGGGAGCAGGTTGTGGTGCGAGAATGAAGCGGTCAGCCGTCAGCGGGCAGCAAGAAGCGGAGCAACATTCGCCATCTGCCATCCGCTATTCGCTGTTTTGTACGCGCTCATCCTCACCGCCTGCGCCGCGCCGACTCCTGTCTCCCTGCCGCCGACCGCGACCCGTGCGCCGACCGCGACCGTCACGCCGACCCCCGTCTGGTTTCCGTCCACCGAGACGCCCACCCCCGTCACGCTCCCGGAACCCTCCCCCTCGCCGGAGATGCGTCCGGGTGTTGGCGATTTGCTGCTGACGGATGATTTCGCTGACTCCGCTCCCTGGCTGCTGGGGCAAAACAGCCAGGGGACCATCTTCCTCGGCGGCGGCGAACTGACCATCGCCCTGGTGCAGCCGCGTGCCTACCTGTTCAGCACCCGCACCGAACCAACCTTCGGCGATTTCTACGCCGAGATCACCGCCAGCCCCAGTTTGTGCGAAGGGCTGGACGAGTACGGGATGCTTTTTCGGGTGGGGTCGCCGGGCGATTTCTACCGTTTCTCGCTCTCCTGCAACGGGCAGGTACGCCTCGACCGGGTGGTGGGCGGGACGGCAGGCTCTCCGCAACCGTGGATGGCAAGCGCGTCCGTACCGCCGGGCGCGCCGAGTTCATCCCGCCTGGGAATTTGGGCGGTCGGCTCGGAACTGCGCTTCTTCATCAACGACACCTTCCAGTTCGCCGTCAACGACCGCTACCTCACCCGCGGTTTGATCGGCGTGTTTGCCCGTTCCGCCGGGGAGAACGCCGTCACCGTCAGTTTTTCAGCGCTGAAGATTTACCAGGTTGCCAGGTAATTCCCCCGGGGGAAAGGAAACCGCAACCGGCGGCAGCGCCAGCCTGGAATTCAGTGGGGCGGCATCCCTTTTGCATCCGCTCCGGGTAAATTTTCAGGGCTTTTGCCCGGCGTGAAGATCTGTGGGCTTTTATCCAAAACTGTATCTTTATGGTACCAACTGCTGAACTGCCGCGTCCAGCGGATTCTCCGGGCTTGAATCCTGTGCCAGAATCCAGTCAATCACCGGCTGCCGCCAGTTGATGGCGGTGTTGTAGGCATCGGGATCGTATTCGGCAATTGGGTAATCGTCGCCGCCTGCGTACATAAAATCGTTGACCAGCAGATGGTAGGTCGCTTCGGGGGCAGGCGGCGCACCGGTGGCGTTCAAAATCCATTTGCTGCCCTCGCGGTGCATCCCGCCTACCGCGGGGAGACTGCGCCCAAAGTAAAGCACCTGCTCCAGTTCATCGCCGGTCAGAGTCACGTCAATCAGCACATTCTCAAACGGCATCACGCTGATGATGTCGGCGTAGGTGATCTCACCCGCGGGGATGCGGTCACGCATCCCGCCCCAGTTGGTGATGGCGACATCCGCTGCCGGATATGCCCAGAGCCAACTTTCAGTGATCAGGGCTGCCATTTCATCAGACCGCTTGGGGATTTCGTTTGCCAGATAGCCGATGGGGACATCCAATTCTTCATCTGTAAGTTCCTGCCAGTGGGCGATGATTTCTGCAACCTGGGGCTGAGGCATTCCCCCGACGTTTTTCTCTGTCCCGTAGTCGAGTACCATAAAGTCACCCATTTGAGGGTTCACCGTCAAAGTGAGGTAGGCATAATTCCACAGGTAGGCGCCGCTTTCCAGAAGCACCGCGCCCCCTGCTTCCCTGGCGAAGGTTTCGTGGCAGTGTCCCCCGCCGAAGAAGGCAATCTCTAAATCAGCGACCTCGTTGGCGAGACGGGCAAGTTCATCCCCGCAGAGATGACTGGGCACGATGATCAGGTCTGCGCCCGCGGCCCGCACTTCAGGGACGTATGCGCGCAGGGCGTCGGCGTAATCCGTGAAGTCGAGGCTGCCCACATGGGCGGGGTTGGTGACGCTGGGTGTGTTCACGTTGGAAAGCCCGATGATGCCGACCTGGATGCCGCCCGCGTCTACCAGCGTGTATGGCTGGATGCCCAAATCCGTGGGGATTTCACCGCTTGCCTTGTAGCGGATGTTCGCCCCCAGGTAAGGGTATCCTGCTTGTTCGATGCGGGCGGCGAGGGTTTCCAGCCCGAAATCGAACTCGTGGTTGCCGATCGCGGATGCGGCATACCCCATTGTGTTCATCACCTCCACCATGCTCTCACCCTGGAACCAGGTCGAGATGGCGGGGCCGGTCCAGTTGTCGCCGCCGGAGACGGGAAGTACCGCGTCGCTTTCGGAGAAGGCGGTTGCCCACAGGCTTGCCAGTTCCGCTGCACCCTGTCCCTGCTCCTGCCCGGACATCCAGCCATGCTCATCGTTGGTGTACAGGATGGTCAGGGTTACGCCTTCGGGCACCGGGGGAACGGGAGTCTCTTCGGGTTTTGGGACGGTTTCGGTTGTGGGGGTGGCTGCTTCAACCGCAGTGACGGTTGCCCTCATCGGGGCGGTGAAGGTCGCTGCCTGTTCCGGGGAATTCTGCGGGGTACAGGCGAACAGTCCGATGGTCAGCATCAGAAGGGAAAACAGGGTGGTCTTTTTCATGGAATTCTCCGATTGTCAAGGCCTGTGCGGTCTGGCTGGGGGGACTAGACTCTTCGGTGTGTGTGCGCCGCACGAAGTGCGGCGCACACACACCTGACGAACACACCCTCCCCAAAATTTCCGCTTTGGTTCCCCTCTCCCTTCGGGAGAGGGGTTAGGGGTGAGGGCAGGGAAGGGGTGATACAGGGGGGATGGGGCTTCAGAATACCACAGTTCGTTGACAGATCACTATCTTTCTACAACATTTGCCTGTCCTGTTCGCCAAATGAAGACTGGCAGTCCTGGCAGGACTGCCAGTCTTGTGTGCGGGGCGAGGGAAACACATAGGAATTTCTACAACATTTGCCCGCACCCGGTTCAGGGGGTGCTACACAGGTCTTGCGAATTGTACTATACTCACGGGGAACCGGAGCGAGGAGGTGTTATGGCAAAGTGGATGGCGAATGACATCCCGGATTTGAGCGGGAGAACGGCGGTGGTGACGGGGGCGAACAGCGGAATCGGGTTTTGGACAGCCTTTCACCTGGCAGCGAAGGGAGCACGGGTGGTGATGGCCGTACGCAGCCCGGAGCGGGGCGGGCGGGCGCAGTTGGAGATTCTGGCGATGCACCCCGCTGCGCAGTTGGACGTTGTCCCCCTGGATTTGGCAAGTTTTGAATCGGTGAGCGATTTTTCCGCGGTGTTCAGCGAGCGGTACACCGCGCTGGATATTTTAGTGAACAACGCCGGGGTGATGGCGATTCCCTTTCGGCGCACGGCGGACGGGTTTGAGATGCAGTTTGGGGTCAACCATCTGGGGCATTTCGCGCTCACCGGCCTGCTGATGCCGCGTTTGCTGGCCGCACCCGCGGCGCGGGTGGTGACGGTGAGCAGCATGGTGCATCGTCAGGGCAAAATGGATTTTGAAAACCTGAACGGTGAACGGCGTTATTCCCCCTGGGGTGCCTATTGTCAGAGCAAACTGGCAAACCTGCTCTTCGCTTACGAGTTGCAGCGGCGGGCGGAGGCCGCAGGCGTTTCACTGATCAGTGTGGCCGTGCATCCCGGTTATGCGCGCACAAAACTGCCGCTGACCGGTCCCGAAATGGAAGGCTCGTGGCTGAAACGCAGTTTTTGGGCGCTCGCCAATGTCCTCGTTGCCCAAAGCGCCGCTCAGGGCGCGCTGCCTTCCCTCTACGCTGCGACCGCACCCGACGTGCAGGGCGGTGATTTTATCGTCCCGAACTTTTTTGGCTGGCGGGGCTACCCGGTAAAGGCCAAATCCAGCGATGCTTCGTACAACCAGGCGGACGCGGCACGGCTTTGGGAAATTTCCGGGCAGGTCACGGGGGTACAATTCTCACTGACCACTGACCACTGACCACTGACCACTTTCTACCGCTTGAGACTCTGACTGGGCAGAACGTGCGCCCAGCCCGCACCGTTGCAGACAGGACAGCGATCATCGAACTCACCGACCGAACCTCTTCCATGACATTCCGGGCATTCCCGCGACGGCTGAGCAACCAGCACACTGCCCATTCCCTGGCAGGTCGGGCAGATGTTGTTGAGTTCTCCCCAGCGGCCTTTCCCCCCGCACCAGGCACAGTCTTCAGGGGCGTATTGGATGACAGCCATTACCATAGTGTTTTCTCCAGTCTGAAATAATCGCAGGCCCGTCGCTCAGTGCGAAAGTCCTGAATCGGTATCTTCGGCCGCAATGCGAGCCTTTCAGTGAATGGGACGAATTTCCGGATTAAGGCTGACTTTTGGCAAGTCGCGCATATCCTTGGCTGATTATACCTTGAAGGGGCGAAACGGGCAGGGCTTTTTCATCACCGGGTGCAGGCAAAAGATGTGGAAATTGGGCAGTCACATATTGCTTCCGCCCCCCCTCACCCCGCCCTCACCCGAAGGGAGAGGGAAACAAGGCGGAAAATTTTGGGAGGGTTGGGTGCGGGAGTACAATTGAGACGGAAAATGACGATGTTGCGCAGAATTTCCCTTGCCTGGGAGCGGTTCAGTTTTCCCCTGCGAGCCTGGTTACAACTTGCTCTCGCAGCGACGATGCATGCCTTGGAACGAGACCGCTTTCGGGAGTCGGATTTCGAGATTACGGAGTTGCCAATCGAAATTCCGGGGCTGGACCCGTTATTTGACGGTTACCGCATCGTTCAGATTGCCGACCTGCACCTGGGGCACTGGCTCTCCCCGGAGCGGCTGCGCGGCGTCGTGGAACTGATCAACCGCCAGGAACCGGATTTGGTGGTCATCACCGGCGATTTCGTTTCCTACGTTGTCCATCAAATCGCTGACGAGATGATCGCCGCTTTTCAGGCCCTGCGCCCAAAGGACGCAACGCTGGCGGTTTTGGGCAATCACGATCACTGGATGGGGGCGGAGAACGTGCGCGCCATCTTGCAGGCGGGCGGAGTGATTGAACTGGCAAACGCGGTTTACACCGTGGTGCGAGGGGAATCCGGCCCTGACAAGGACTGGCAGTCCTGCCAGGACTGCCAGTCCTCGCGTGCTGCTGCCTTGCACATCGCCGGGGTGGACAGCGTAACCGTAGGCGCCGCTGACCTCGACGCGGTGCTGGCGCAACTCCCCGACAACGCCCCCGCGATTCTCCTGGCGCACGAACCCGATTACGCTGACATCAGTGCGGCAGCCGGACGGTTCGCACTGCAACTTTC
>CAZPSL010000122.1:0-5960 GCA_964589145.1 uncultured Anaerolineales bacterium | reverse complement strand
CTGGTGGCGCAGATGGAGGAGATCGAGAAATCCCGCAAGCCCCAGTGGAATCTCAACCCCGTGGAACCGGGGCAGATCGCCGTAGTCGCGGTCGCTCCCGGCCCCGGAATCGCCCGTGTGTTCGCCAGCCTTGGGGTGGCGGCCATCATCGAGGGCGGTCAGACCATGAACCCCAGCACCCAGGAGATCATCGCCGCGTTCGAAAACCTGCCGACTGACAAAGTCATCATCCTGCCAAACAACAAAAACATCTTCATGGCAGCGGAATCCGCCAAAGATGTGACCGTCAAACAGGTGGCGGTGATCCCCGCCCGCACCGTCCCGCAGGGGCTTTCCGCCATGCTGCGCCTGGTGCCGGATGGCGATTTTGACGCCGTGGTCGCCGATATGACCGAAGCCATCGAGGATGTGGAGACCGGCGAGATCACCACCGCGACCCGCAGCGTGGAAATTGACGGCGTGGAGGTCAGGGAAGGGCAGATCATCGCCCTGCACAATGGCAAACTGGTGCTGGCGACCGACACGCTTGAAAAAGCCTGCCTGGGCCTGCTGGAAGCCGCTCATGCCGAGTATTTCGAGTTGGTGACTCTGTTTTCCGGCGAAAACGTCTCGCAGACCGAGGTCATCCGCATCGCCGATGCTATCCGCAATGCTTACCCCGAACTGGAGGTCGAAGTTCAGGAGGGCGGGCAGCCGCATTACCAGTTCATCATCGCGATTGAGTGAGTGTCGCTTCTGCAAAGGACTGGCAGTCCCGTCAGGACTGCCAGTCCTTTTTGAATGCCATGAAAACAGCCATCGTTACCGACAGCACTGCTGACATCGCCCCGCAGGTGGCAGAAACCCTGGGCATCCGCGTTATCCCCGCCATTGTGGTTGTGGAGGGGAAAAGTTATGAGGACGGGCAGGGACTCTCCCGCCGCGAGTTTTACGAGCGCCTGCCCGAAATGAAGCGGGTACCCACAACCGCCTCCCCTCCGGCGGGCAAATTTGAGGCGGCCTACCGCCAACTGCTGGACAGCGGATACGATGCAGTGGTCTCCATTCACGTCTCCAGCACACTCAGCAGCATTTGCGATATGGCCTCCCTGGGGGCGCGGCCTTTCGGGGAGCGGGTGCAGGTCATTGACAGCGAGCAACTGACCCTGGGGATTGGCTTTCAGGCTATCGCTGCTGCCGAACTCGCCGCCCAGGGCGCACCGATGGATGAGATCACCGCCCGCGTGGCAGATACCCGCCGCCGGGCGCGGGTCTACGCCATGCTGGACACGCTCGAATACGTCCGCCGCAGCGGGCGCGTCGGCTGGGCGCGGGCGCGCATCGGGGCATTATTGCGGATCAAGCCTTTTGTGGAAGTGTACGGCGGACGGGTACTCGACCTGGGGAAAACACGCACCCGCCGGAAGGGAATCGCCCACCTGCTGGAACTTTTGGAGGGTCTTGGCCCCCTGGAACGGCTCGCCATCCTGCACACCAACGCCGAGGAGGATGCCCTGGCCTTCCGTGACCGCATCACCTGGGAGCATCCCCCCAGCCCGCCGATTGTCAACGTCACCACCGTCATCGGTACCCACGTCGGCCCCAACGGGCTGGGATTCGCTGTGGTGCTGAAGGATGTTGCAGATTGAAAGGTGCGGGCTGCATGTTGGGGTTAGCGACCGTAGATTGCAAGAACACCTGAGTTGCGAAGGAGTCAAATGGTGCTATCCGGGCAACACAAATGCGGCAAATGAAACGAATAAAACGAATTTCTGTTTCGCGCAATTCGTTTTATTCACGGGGCGCAGGCAAAAGACGTAAAATTGGGCAGTCAGGTGGGAACCGCTTCTTGGCCCCTCTCCCTGCCCACGCCCGAAAACTCTGCAACCATGCAGCCCGGCGAGACCAAACTGGTCGTTTTTGAGATTGGGGAGGCTGCCCTGGCGTTTTACGATGACGCCGCCCGCAAGTGGGCTGCCGACCCCGGTATCTTCGAGATTTTTATCGGCGGCTCCTCCCACGATTTGCAGGTGGCTGCCCGAGTTGAGTATCTTGGCTGACTTGAGAGGGAGTCCCTAGACCCTGTATGAACTTTTCTGTCTCCCCCACCCCAGGCCCCTCCCCCACAGGGGGAGGGGAATCATCCTGTGGGGTATTTTCGGGCACGAAGTGCCCGAAAATACCCCACTTAGCGTATCCCCCCTTCCCCAGGGAAGGGGGGATACAGGGGGGATGGGGAAGTAACAGGTTTTCTGCTGTCCGCATCACAGAGAGTGCATACCACATCCAGATAACGGAGAGAATCCCATGCTCATCAAAAACGGAACCCTGATCACCGCCGCGGAAACCTTCAAGGCGGATATCCTCATCGAAGGCGAGAAAATCAAAACCATCGCAGAGAATCTGAACATCTCCGGCGAGGAAGTGGTGGATGCCAGCGGCAAACTCGTCCTCCCCGGCGGGATCGACCCGCACACCCACTTCGACCTGGAGATGTTCGGCACGGTCTCCTCGGATGACCACTACACCGGGCACAAGGCGGCTGCCTTTGGCGGCACCACCACGGTGATGGACTTCGTCGTCCAGAATTCCCCCGACGAGAGCAACTTCGCCCGCGATGTGGAAATCTGGCGGCGCAAAGCGGAGAAAGCCGCCATTGACTATGGCTTTCACATGAACCTGACACATTTCAACGAGCAGGTTGCTGCTGGAATCCCCTCCCTGGTGAAGATGGGCATCACCACCCTCAAGGTGTTCACCGCCTACAATGGCCGCCTGCGCCTGGCGGATGGCGACATCTTCAAAGCCATGCGCATCGCCAAAGAGAACGGGATGCTGGTGATGGCGCACTGCGAAAACGGGGATGTGATCGAAACCCTGGTGCCGGAAGCGTTAGCGGCAGGGCACACCACCCCGGAATGGCACGCGCTCACCCGCCCTGCCTGGGGCGCGGCGGAATCCATCCTGCGGCTGGCGGGCATGGCGGCGGTGGCGGATGCCCCGCTCTACATCGTCCACATGAACACCGCCGGGGGCGTGGATATGCTCCGCTACGCCCGCGAACGTGGCGTTCCCATCATGGGCGAGACCTGCCCGCAGTACCTGTTCTTCACCATTGAGCATCTCCGCCGCCCGGACGGGGCGAAGTGGATCTGCTCGCCCCCCATGCGCACCGAAGCCGACAATGCCCGCCTGTGGGAGGGCCTGGAGCAGGGCATCATCCAGACCGTGGGCACCGACCACTGCCCGTTTTTCTACGACGGGACAAAGCCCATCATCTACGAGGGCGAGCCGGTTGCCATCCCCGGCAAGGAACTGGGGGCCGGGGATTTTACCAAAATCCCCAACGGGCTGCCGGGGGTTCAGGACCGCCTTCCGGTGCTGTGGACGGAGGGCGTGGTCAAAGGCAGGATCAGCCCCAACGAGTTTGTGGCGCTCACCAGCACCAATCCCGCCAAAATTTTCGGGCTGTACCCCCGCAAGGGGTCGCTGATCCCCGGCGCGGATGCCGACATCGTAATTTGGGACCCCGACCGCAAGGTGAAATACGGCGTGGCGATGGCGCATCACCGCACCGATTACAACCTCTACGAGGGCTGGGAACTGACCGGCTGCCCCGAAAAGGTGTTTCTGCGCGGCCGCCTGATTGTGGATGGCGACCGCTGGCTGGGCCGCCGCGGCATGGGGCGGTTCCTGCACCGTCAGCCGGGGGCAGCGGTGCTTTAGAGCCTATCCGAAAAATCGCTATGCGACAAACCAGGCCTGTTTTGACACGCTGTGGCAACATTTCCCCTCCACCCCAACCCCTCCCTGCCCTCACCCCTGACCCCTCTCCCTTCGGGAGAGGGGAACCAAAGCGGAAATTTTGGGGAGGGGCTGCGAAAAGTGTGCTGTTGTCGGCGCACTTTGTGCGCCGACAACAGCACTACAGCACGTCCCCCCTTCCCCGGGGAGTGCGAAGCCTGCCCGAAGGGTGAGGGGGGATACAGGGGGGTTGGGGGAACGCGCCATACGGCAATATATCTGTTTGAATTTTCGGATAGATACTTAGCCTGTTTGTGGTACAATGTAGTCGCGGTTGTGACTACATTTTGGAGGTTCCCATGCCGGAAATCGGAATACGCGAATTGAAAGCGCAGGTTTCGGATGTCATCCGCACCGTCAACGAGAAGCAGGCGACCTACGTGGTGACTCGTCACGGTCGCCCGGTTGCGCTTTTGATGCCCCTGGAGGCTGCCCCGCCGCGCCAGCCGGTTGAAGCGGCGGATACGACCTGGGAAGAACTCACGCGCCTGGGAAAGGAAATTGGCGAACACTGGCAGTCGGAGAAAAGTTCCGTGGAAATCCTTTCCGAGATTCGGCGCTAGGAGGCAGCGTGGCGCGCACGTTCACCGTGGATGCCAGCGTTTTTTTGAACGCTTTCAACCCCTACGAAGCCGGGAGCGAGATCAGCAACCGGTTTTTGGCCGCTCTCCAGCAGGACGCCTTGCCCGTCATCGTTCCGACCCTGCTGCTGCCGGAGGTCGCCGCGGCGGTGGGGCGAGGGCGCGGGGATGCTGCCCTGGCGCGCGATTTTGCGCACGCCCTGGCCCGTTTGCCTCATCTGATTCTGGTTCCCCTGGACGCTGCGCTTGCCAGTCAGGCGGTGCATGTTGCCGCTGGGCACCGCCTGCGCGGAAGCGACGCGGTGTACGCTGCCGTGGCCTTGCGCTTCGGCACAACCCTGGTGACGCTGGACCGCGAACAGCGGCAGCGCGTTTCCGACGTCATCACCACCCGTACCCCTGCGCAGGCCCTGGACGCGTTCTCCTGACCCAACCGCATGTAGAGCGTAGAGCGGATTGCCAATCCGCTTTACAGTTTTTGGGTAAGGTGTGCGCCACTTTGAAGCAAATCGGGTACAATCAGTGTGCCGAACTTTCACCCTGTACCCTCAACCTCACCACGCAGGAGATTTCTCATGACTGATCTCAAACCCCTCAACTTCACTCCGGACCCCAGCCTGGGTTTCACTGCCGAGCGCCGGGCCGACGGCGGGCTTACCGTGACCTTCAAGGATGTCAACCGCAAGACACTGCAAGCCTGGCACGAATTTTCCGAGGAGCATCTGCTCGGCTCTGACCGCCTGGTTCGCAACCTGTATGACTTGCGGGCGGTAGAATCGCTGCCTGAGGAGGCCATTCAGGTCGCGGTGGAACTCAACAGTGACCCATCCACCCGCAATATCCGCCTGGCGGTGGTAATCGCCAACGACGAAGTACGCGAAGCAATTGAAAAGATCGATGCCTTGGCCGTCGGCAGCGGTGCCCGCATGGGCATTTTCACCGACCTGGACGAAGCCGAAGCCTGGCTCGCCCGCCCGATTGAGCAGATGGTCTGATGGAGTGGGGCGCCCGCACCTGCGTGATGGCGATTCTCAACATCACCCCGGACAGTTTTTCGGGGGATGGTTTGCTGGCATCGCCCTCCGCGTTCCGCAACCTGACACAGGCCGCGGTGGAGCGCGCCGAACGGTTCATCGCACACGGGGCAGATATCCTCGATGTGGGCGGGGAAAGCACCCGCCCCGGTTCCCAGCCGATTTCCGCCGAGCAGGAGATGGAGCGCGTCATCCCGGTGATTGCCGCCCTCGCGGAGCGTCTGCCGGACGCGCTGATTTCGGTGGATACCTGCAAGGCCCGCGTGGCGGAGGCCGCCCTGAGCGCCGGAGCGCGCATCGTCAACGATGTGTGGGGCCTGCGCGGTGACCCGAACCTCGCTGCGGTGATTGCCGATTTTGATGCCACTGTGATTTTGATGCACAACCGCAGCAACCCGGCCAGTGTGGAGGTCCGCGAGCGGTTGGGTAACGCCTACCTCGGCGCGGAATACGATGACCTGCTCGAAGACGTCAAACGCGAACTGATGGAGAGCGTCGAGCGGGCGCGGGCGGCAGGCATCGCAGACGACAAAATCATCCTCGACCCCGGCATCGGGTTTGG
>CAZPSL010000121.1:0-34406 GCA_964589145.1 uncultured Anaerolineales bacterium | reverse complement strand
CTTCACGGCGAGTTCAAAATCCTGCGGGAAGCGTTCGATGCTGGTCATCACCGCCTGGATGGAGAATTCGCCCAGGGCGCAGAAGCATTTGTTTTGAATCTGGTGCGCCACGCCGTTGAGCAGTTCCACATCCTGGGGCGTTCCCTCGCCGCGGTGGATGCGCTCGATGATGTGCGCCATCCAGTAGTTGCCGTCACGGCAGGGGGTGCATTTACCGCAGGATTCGTGCTTGAAGAAGTGGATGGTTTTGTTGATGACCCATTCCATGCTCACCGTGTCGTCAATCACAATCACGGAGGCGGAGCCGAGGTCGGCGCTAAGTTTGCGCACTGAACCGTAATCCATCGGGGTGTCGAGGGCATCGTCGGTGGCGGGCACCACGGAGGAGGACGCGCCCGCGGGCATGATGGCCTTGATCGGGCGGTCGTCAATGATGCCGCCGCCATGCTCGAAAATCAGTTCCCGGAAGGTGGTGCCAAAGGGCAGTTCGTAGTTGCCGGGCTTCTTTACCCGGCCGGAAAGCGAGAAAATTTTCACCCCGGCGGTATCTTCCGTGCCCAGGGATTTGTACCACTCCGCCCCGTTGGTGAGAATCAGCGGGACGTTGGTGAGGGTCTCGACGTTGTTGACCACCGTGGGTTTCCCGTACAGCCCGAAGGAGGGCGGGAAGGGCGGACGCAGCCGGGGCTGGCCGCGCTTCCCTTCGAGGGATTCCAGGAGCGCGGTTTCCTCGCCGCAGATGTACGCTCCGGCCCCCAGGTGGGTGTAAATCTTCAGGGAGTAATCCGTCCCGAACAGGTTTTCGCCCAGCAGCCCGGCGGCTTCGGCCTCGGCGATTTTCTCATCCAGGTAATGCGCCACCTGCCAGAACTCGCCGCGCAGGTAAATGTACGCCGCCTGCGCCCCGACCGCATACGAGGCGATTGCCACGCCCTCCAGAAACTGGAAAGGGTTGCGCTCCATGATTTCGCGATCCTTGAAGGTGCCCGGCTCGGATTCATCGGCGTTGGCAACCACGTAATGCGGCCAGTTGTTGTTATCCATGAACGACCATTTGACCCCGGTGGGGAATCCCGCCCCGCCGCGGCCGCGCAACCCGGAGGCTTTGACAATCTCGGTGATTTCTTCCGGTTTCATGGCGGTTACGGCTTTTTGGAAAGCCTCAAAACCGCCGTTGGCGCGGTAAACATCGAGTTTGTCAATATCGGGGATGTCGCGGTGTCGGAGTAGAACGTATTTGCTCATTGTCAATCCTGCGTTACAGGTTGAAAGTTACAGGTTGAAAGTTGAAAGTTTTGAAGGTTCAACTTTCAATCTTCAGCCTCGCTGCGCCACTTTTCGATCAAATCCATCGTCAGTTCGACGGTCATGTGCTCGTGGTATTCGATGCCGTCGCCGGTTTGCGCCTGGAACATCGGGGCCTTGTCGCAGGCCGCCAGGCACATCACCGGCTCGACGGTGATCATCCCGTCGGGGGTAGTTTCGCCGGGCTGGATACCGAGCGCATCGCACAGGTCTGCCAGGAACTTGTCGGCACCGCGCAGCGCACAGGGGAGGTCGGTGCAAACCTGGATGCGGACTTTGCCCTCGGGCTTGTCGTGAAAGAGGGAGTAAAACCCGATGATGGAGGCCACCTCCGTGGTGGAGATGCCGCAAATCTCGGCGATGTCGTCAATATCGTGGTTGGAGACGTAACCGCCCTCGCGCTGGGCAAGGTAAAGCAGCGGCATCACCGCCGAGCGTCTCTGGTCGGGGGGATATTTGTCCAGGTATTTCTGGACCTCTTCCGGGTATCTTTCAGCCAGTGTGTTTCGTTTCATCGTTATCCCATTGCTTGTGCAGCAGAAAATTGCGGTACAGCCAGATACCGTTCCGGTTTGTGCTGCGGATAATCTGCCAGAAAGCGATCCAGCCGTTCGGAGGTTTCTACAGAAAGATAGGCCTCTCCGCACTGCTCGCAAACATCCGCAGGTAAATCCTTGATCACAATCAACTCCTGCCCACGCCAGAACTCCAGCGTGGTTTTGCCGGGGCGAAGTTCACCGCCGCACAAATCACAGCGGTCAATCGAATCGCTCATTTTACTTTCTGGTTTTGTAGTCATCATTCCAGTGCGCCTCATCTGGCTCGTAAACTGTCACAATTCGCAAAGCCGGTTCCCGCTCGCCGCGTGAGCAAACAATGTGAAGCGGGTCTCCAGATTTCAGCCATCCTAACAACAAACAGGACGGATAAGGAAGGTCATCAGGATACTCTTCAATAATTTCACCATTCAAAAGCGCCCGCTCAATCTCCTGAAGTGTAATGCCTCGTTCCAAGCGCGCGATGGTTGCATGACGGGTCAAGCGGTATTGCCTGGCACGTACATGACGACGGATAAAACGCAAACCCGGCAACGACAACGGACGGCGAACATACATTGCAGTTAGCGGTCGGCATCTCCCAGGACGATGTCCACGCTGCCGATGATGGCAATCAGATCGGCAATGAGATGCCCCTGCGCCAGTTTGGGCAACACTTGCAGGTGAATGAAGGACGGGGTGCGGAAGTGAACCCGATAGGGCCGCGTACCGCCATCGGATTCGAGGTAGCAGCCCAATTCCCCGCGGGGACTCTCCACCGGGAAGTAGACGTATCCCTTCGGAGCGTGGAAGCCCTCCGTCCACAGTTTGAAGTGGTGAATCAGGGCCTCCATGCTCTTCCCAATCTCAGAGCGGGGCGGCGGGACGTATTTTCGGTTGTTACTGCGCACCGGAGCGCCCTTCGTAGCCTTGAGACGCTTCATGCCCTGTTCGATAATCCGCAGGGATTGACGCATCTCTTCCATGCGCACCCGGAAGCGGGCATACACATCCCCTTCAGGGAAGGTGGGCACATCAAATTCGTAGTCCTCGTAACCGGAGTAAGGCTGCGCCCGCCGCAAGTCGTAGGAAACTCCGGAGCCGCGCACAACCGGGCCGGTCAGCCCCCAGGCGACCGCCTCTTCAGCAGAAATAACGCCAATTCCTTTGGTGCGGTCAACATAAATCGGGTTTTTGGTCAGCAGGCCTTCGTACTGGGCAATCCGCCGCGGGAAGCCTTGCAAAAAGTCGTCTACTGCATCGTAGAACTCCTCCGGCAGGTCGCGCCAGACTCCGCCGGGGCGGATGTAGGTGGTCATCATGCGCTGGCCGGAAACCAGTTCAAAAATATCGAGGATGATCTCGCGCTCCCGGAAGGTGTAAAGGAACACGGACTGCGCCGCCAAATCCAGCGACTGTGTGCCAAGCCAAACCAGGTGGGAGGAGATGCGCTGCAACTCCGTCAGCACCACCCGGATGACCTGCGCCCGCTCCGGAACATCCAACTCCACCAGTTTTTCGACCGCCAGGCAGTAAGCCAGGTTGTTGCCGAGGGGGTTGAGGTAATCCATGCGGTCGGTCATCACCTCGGCTTGCTGGTAGGTTTTGGCTTCCATGTTCTTTTCGATGCCGGTGTGCAGGAAGCCGATATCCGGGATGCAGTTGACAATGGTCTCGCCATCCAGTTCCAGCAGCAGGCGCAGCACGCCGTGGGTGGAGGGGTGCTGCGGCCCCATGTTCAGGAGCATGGTTTCGCCGGTCAGGGCGCGGTCGGAAACCAGATGGCGGATTTCATCCAAAGTGACTTCTTGAAGTTGGGTCATAATTCTCGATCCCGATTTTGCCGGACAGTTACTCCGCAGCCTGAACTTTCTGGGCGGCGATTTTCTCGTAATTGAAGGTGAACTGCGGTTCTTCGTAGCCCAGCGGGTAATCCTTGCGAAGGGGATGCCCTTCCCATTCGTAGGGCATCAGGATGCGGCGCAAATCCGAATGTCCGCTGATGTGGATGCCGAACATATCGTAGATTTCGCGCTCGTGCCAGTTGGCGTTGGGGTACAGCCCTTCGATGGAGGGAACTTCCAGCGCATCTTCATCCAGGGGAACGCGCAACCGCAGGTGAATTCCGTGTTCCAGGGAGTAGAACTGGTAGGAAACGTGCATGCGCGGCTGGGTCTCCGGCCAGTAATCGGTCGCGGTGAGATCGGCAAGCAGATTGAAGCCGAAATCGCCCCGCAGGATGCGGCAGGCCTCCAGCAAGTCTGCGGCGTGCACGAAGAGGGTATGCTCCCCGCGAAAAACCTGTTCCTCGCAGTTGAACTTCTCTTTCAGGGTTTGGATTGCGCTTTGCAGTTGTTCGTTCATAACGTCTACTTCCACTTCGTCAACCGCTCGTTCTCGACCTTCTCGTAGAGCGTCAGGATGCCGTGAATCAGCCCTTCGGGGCGCGGCGGGCATCCGGCGACGTACACATCAATGGGGATGATTTCGTCCACGCCCTGCAAAACGGCGTAATTGTTGAACACGCCGCCGCAGGAGGCGCAATCCCCCATGGCGATTGCCCATTTCGGGTCGGGCAGTTGATCGTAAAGCCGCCGCAGGACGGGTGCCATCTTGCGGGTCACGCGGCCCGCCACAATCAGCAGATCCGACTGGCGGGGGCTGGCGCGCATCAGTTCCATCCCGAAGCGGCTCATATCGTAGTGGGCTGCCTCGGCAGCCATCATCTCAATCGCGCAACACGCCAGGCCGGAGAGCAGCGGCCACATGGCACGCGTGCGGCTCCAGTTGACCGCTTTTTCCAGCGTGGTGGTCACAATGCCCATATCGCCGGCTTTTTGCTCTAGTCCCATTCCAGCGCTCCTTCCCGCCAGGCGTAGGCGTAACCCACCAGCAAAATCAGGATAAACACAAACATCTCAAACAGTGCGAAAAGCCCCAGGCTGTTATCGATAAAATCGCGCAACACGACCGCCCAGGGCAGGAAGAAAATCACTTCGATATCAAAAAGGATGAACAGCACAGCCACCAGGTAATAGCGCACCGTCATGCGGCGCGTCCCCGGCCCGTAGGGGTTCATCCCCGATTCGTAGGGCATCATCTTGGTCTCGATGTAGCGTTTCGGCCCAAAGATGTGACCCAAAATGACCACCACGCTGGCCAGCGCAGCAGCAACAATAAACAAAACGGCTATCGGAAGATATTCGAGCATTGGTGCCTCAACTTCTCACAAATTCAGACGTGCAATCGCTCACAAACTGCAACGCCAAAGTATATCACGGAAGGAGGGTCTCAACCCAAAAGGCGATAAATTTCCCGCGGGAAAGTAACAAAAGTCACCCTGCCCGGTTCCCTAACAATGACAGAAAACGCGCCAAAACACGAAAGTGCGTGGCAGCAAACAGGCCAGTGGTGACGGGTTACTTTTGCTTGCAGCACCCTTTTGCGGCCGCTTTTTCCGATTCATTCCAACGGGCCGATAACTGCCTCTACACCCTCCAGAATCTCGCCGGATTTGACCAGCGCCCTCATGGTGTTGTGATCCACATGGAGCGGGCGGTCTTCGCCCAAAAACGCCACATGGCGGCGGACGGCCTTGTGTGCCGCCTGCACGCCCTTGCCGAAGGTGAAATCGCGAAAATCGAGGGCCTGCGCCGCGCCCATAAACTCGATTCCCAGGATGCCGTAAGCGTTATCGAGGATTTGCCCGTTTTTGATGGCAGTGTTCATGCCCATCGAGACAAAGTCCTCCTGGTCGGCGGCGGCGGGGATGGAGAGAACGCTTGCCGGTGCGGAGAGAATGCGCTGCTCGGTAATCAGCATGTCGGCGGTGTACTGGCTGAGCATCATCCCGGACATCATTCCCGCACCTTTGGTGAGGAAGGGCGGCAGGCCGACGCTGAGCGCCGGGTTGGTCAGGCGGTTGAAACGCCGCTCGGAAAGCACGCAAACCATCGTGATGGCCGCGCCCGCCATATCCATCGGCAGGCTGACCGGCGATCCCTGGAAATTGGCACCGGTGAGGGTCAGGTTGTCTTCGGGGAAGAAGATGGGGTTATCGCCCACACCGTTGAGTTCAATTTCCACCTGGCTGCGGGCGTAAGCCACGGCGTCAATCGCCGCGCCGATCACCTGCGGCGAGGAGCGCATGGAGTAGGCATCCTGCACCTTGGTTTTCATCCTGCCGGTCACCAGGTCGCTGCCGGCCATCAGGCGGGCAAGGTTGTGTGCGGCTCTGACCGCACCCTCGAAACCGCGCACCTTGTGCAGACGCTCGTTGTAGGGCTTCATGTTGGCGTAGAGGGCCTCCAGGGTCATCGCGGCGGCGATCTGCGCCTGCTTGAGCCAGCGTTCCATCTCGTAGATGTGGATGGCGCTCATCGCGGTCAGCAGGTTGGAGCCGTTGATGGTCGCCAGCCCGTCACGGGCTTTCAGCCCCGGAATGGGGATTCCGGCACGCTCCATCGCCACCCGGCCGGGAAGCCGCTCGCCCTGGTAGTAGGCTTCGCCCTCGCCCATCAGCAGCAGAGCGATCTGCGCCATGGGGGCGAGGTCCCCGCTGGCACCCACCGAACCCCGCTGACAGACCACGGGGGTGACGCCCTTGTTGAGCATCTCCACCAGGGTGAGCGTGATCTCCGGGCGGCAGCCGGAGTTGCCGTGCGCGTGGACGTTGATGCGTCCCGCCATCGCCGCCCGCACGTACTCCTGCGGCACGGGGTCTCCGATGCCCGCGGCGTGGTTGTAGATCAGGTACTGCTGGAACTGTTTGACCTGTTCATCGTTCAGCACCACCTCGGAGAACTCGCCGATGCCGGTGTTTACGCCGTACATGATCTCGTGGGCTTCGATCTTCTTTTCCAGCATGGCGCGGCAGACCTTGATGCGTTCCAGCGCGTCGGGATGCAGTTCGACTTTCTCGCCGTGACGGGCGATTTGCACCAGTTTTTCAATGGTCAACCCGGAACCATCCAAAACGATTGTCATTTCTTGACTCCTTGTGATGTGACAGGGATTTGCCCCGCTGTACATTTTCCGGCGGGAGATGGTTTGCTGCACTTGCAACTGAAGATATTTTACTCCCATCTGTCTGTTTTTTCCCGCGCGTTGAAGGAACGGGGGCAAACAAAAGATGTAGAACAACGCTGTTTCCCCCCACCTGACCCTCCCCCCGGCGGGGGGAGGGCAGGGGAGGGGGGGAAAGGAAGCAGCGCCCATATGACCGCCCACTTTCTACAACATTTGCCTGCACCCGTAAGGAACGGGGGACAGGTAAAAGATGCAGAAATCGGGCCGCCACGTGTCTCTCTCCCGCTTCCGGCGGGCGGGGGGGGCGGTGCTTGCCCTGTTCGCAAAAAGAAGTCCGGCTTTTCGGAAAAAGCCGGACTTCTTTGTTAAGTCAGCATCCAGAAGATGCGAACTTCATCGCACATTATTTCATAACGAGCGGCAAGTAAATTTTGTAACCCGAAACACGAGCAACCGTGGTCAGGATGGCAGTATCATGCACAACGTTAGATCCCCGTGAAGTGGCCGTGATGGTGACGCTATCCATGTCGCCATCCGCAGCATTCACCGGGATAGATACAGTAACATCAGCCGTGTCGCTTGTGCCAGGTCGCAATGGCCCAACCGGTGTTGTCACCACAGAGGTCCAGTTGTTGCCACTGACCGTCATGTCGAAGGTGTCGGTAAACCTGCCGGTATTGGTAACGGTGAACGTGTAAGTTACCACGGTCCCCGGCGTGCCAGTTACTGCTGCTGTGGGCGGAGCGATCTCAACACCATATTCCGTTACATGCATGGTCACCGGGATTTCCTGTATGGCGGTCATCGGGTCATCTGTTCTCAACCGCAGAGTACCGGTGTAAGTACCGATGGTGTAAGTCATCGAGTCAAAAGTGACATCAACAACGAAAACATCGTCAGCATTGACCGTGCCGGTAACCGGGTTTTCGGAGAGCCAGGGGATATCCAGCGCAGCGCTTGTGGCAAAGGCCAACGCGTCTACCTCAGCTCCGCCAGAGAAGGAACCTACCGAAGTGCTGGCACCCGTTGATGTATCAATGATGCGCAATTCGCCCTGCGTAGTGTAGGCTGCCCAGTACAGGATACCGGTCAGTTCTTCGAAATCCATTCCCTGGGCATAGTTCGCGTTCACACCCAAACTCCCAACCACCGTGCCTGCGCCGGTTGCCGGATCAATCTGTATCAGACTGTCATTGACAATATCCACACCATACATATCACCATCAGCGTTGATTGCGATATCGATGATGCAGGGGGCTCCCGTGATTTCGCCAATTTCGGTTACGGCGCCGGTCGCCGGGTTGATGGTGTACAAGGTAGAGCGCGAACCACAATTCGCGGATGCCGCATACAGCGTTCCATCAACCGCGCCGCTCATGCCAGACCACATCTCGCCCGAAAGCGGCGGGGCGCTGGCGATCACTGTGCGGACCGCTGTGGCTGTATCGATGGAGACAAACTCGTTGGAGTTGTAATCCAAAGCATACAACGTGGAGAAATCGCCATTCAGGAAATCTCCTGCCGGATGGAATTGAGAGACGCTACCAACGACATTCCATGTACCAGGCGCCGTTGTATCAGGGATGTAAACCAGGTTGTGCCCAGGATATATGTCGAAGGCATAAGCCGGTTCACCCGCCAGCGGGAAAGCCATATCCAGCGATGAGTTGCCATCCAGCACAGGAGCATCGGGGGCACGCCCCATAGAAGCAGGAGCGGTATCCTCGGGGAGTTCTCCGGTGAATGCCGGGATGGAAACCAACGAGGATGTTATGTAGCCGCCCGGTTTCTCCATCAACTTGAATGATGATGCAACCGGCCCGCCGTTATTGATGGACAGGCTGAGGGTGGTACTGTACCCTGGCATCAACGTAACTTCCATTGCGTCCGGGGTGCTGCTCACACAAGGTTGCAGCCAGCGCAGATCGAAATCTGCCGTTGTGGTTGTGCCTGCGGTGATCGGCACATTGTCTGCGTAACCAGATTCGTAATCCGCTCCCGCATCAACGGAGATCGCCACCGGTGAAACCGCTTCATCCAGCCAGTAAGTAAAGTACCCATTAGCATCGGTAACCAGCGTGTAGGTTATGCCGTTGGTGTCCGTAATTACCACCATGGCATCTTCCAACGGTGACGGGTTTGCATCGCAGTAGCCCAGACCGGTAACAGTACCTTCCAACTTGCCCCAATCTGGCGGTGCAGTAACGGTCATCGTAACCGGGATGCTGGGCACGCTGTACGGCGTATCATTCTTGACTCTCAACTGCGCAAGATAATCACCGGGCTGAGTCACTTCAGGCACGCTGGCATCAAAAGCAACATTGATAACCTGCCGCCCTGCGGCGATAACCGTCCCGGTAATCGGGCTCTCGGAAAGCCAGGGCACGTCCGCCGGCAGACAATTCTGGGGTTCGCCAGGATAGGCAAAGCAAACCGCCATATTATCAGCCAGTGAAGAAGCAGTATCACAAACAGCACTAAGCCCATCTGTGCCATCTCCGTTCTCGATACCGGTTGTTGAACCACTGCCTTCCTCAGCACCTGCATCTTCGAACTGGATAAGGATGCTGCCGTAATCGAACAGGATGGCCTGGAAAGTACCAGCAATGTCCCCGTTGCCAGGATAGTGGTGATAATTTTCGTACTGCACCACCAGGCAGGCTCCGCCGCCATAGGGGCAACTGGGGAAGGACTGGTAGTAAACCTGGTCGCTGGTATCGCCGGGGTCCAGGTCATCCCACATCAGTGCGATGAGATTGTTCGGTGCCACAGTGTTGGGCAGCGGACATTGGTTGGAATACGAATTCGACCCGGAACCAAACGAGATAAAACCGTTGCTGTTGATGTAGAAGTCGGTTTGGTCGACTCCGTAGTAGTTGAAGGGGAAGCCAATCGAGAACGGGCCGCCCGATTCGTCGTCACCAAGTGAGACAGCGGTACCTGTGGCGGAAATATCCACCCACTGGTATTGCGGGCCGAGCGGTTCGTTTGAATCTGCGTAGACATATCCAAAGGAATCCGGGCCTCCACTGGCACAACGGCTAACATCGGCACCCGGTGCGAAAGCCGATAACAAAGTCGGCTGGAAGCCTCTATCTTGCTCTGCCAACTCAAAAGCAGCGACGGTGGTTCCACTGTTTTCCAGGGTCAGCGGCAAGGTAGCGGTAACGCCCATGTCCACGGTAACGTGCAGTGCGTCCGGGTCAGTCAACAGGAGACCGGCGCCCAGATAGAAATCCTGGCGGATTGTATCGCTCTGCACCACTGTGGGGGTCTCCACATCCGGAGCATAACCACCGCTCATCGTGGCGGTGAAGATGTGGCTGCCGGCAGGCGAGAAGATGGTGTAGAAGGCGTCATCTACGTTGGCATCATCCGGGGTCGCTTCCGCCACGGCAGTTTCGCCGTTGTCATTGGTGACTTCAGCGCCATTGAGCACATCTCCGGTATTGCCGTCATAAACATTGCCAACCACCAGACCGCCTGGGGCAGGCACACAAGGCCCTGGGATCTTGACATTGTCAATCTGCCAGTACCAGCCGGCATATGAGCCATCGGTGTCTGTGTAACGCCAGCGCAGGATAATGGTATCGTTTGAATAGGCCGACAGGTCCTCGGTTTCAGCCGTACCGCTGGATGGATCATCCGTTGATTGGTGACGCAGGTTCGTCCAGGTTGCGCCATTGTCCGCGCTGACATCCAGCCAGATTTCGCCCGCTCCGGCAAAGTCCTGGAAATTGCTGGCATAGGTTAACTGGGGGGTTACGCCATGCATGTCAATGGGCGGGGAGTACAACTCCGTATCCCACTGGCTCGCTGACCCGTTACTGTTAGGCCCAGCCGCGGCACTGTAGCCGGAACCGCCTACGCCGGTGGTCCGGTTTTGCTGGCCCAGCGCATCGTTTCGATCCCAGACGTTACCGTAAGTGAGGTTGTCGCTCGCACTCCAGCCTGCGGGCGGGAAAGCGCCTTCAAAGTCCTCGGAAATGCCGCCTGAAAAACTGTAACCAGGGGCAATACAGGCGACCGCGTCCACATCCAGCGCAAAGTCTTCGGTGGTATTCCCGGTCAACGGGCCTACATCACGGGCGACAGCATTATAGCCATCTACCCAGGCTTGCACGCGGAAGGTGTAAGTAACGCCTTCTGCCAAATCAATGCTGTAGGTGCCAAGTTCCGGGTCAGTCCAGAGCGTAGCGCCGGGGAAGCCCGGAGCGCTGACATCAATGCTGGCATAGAGCGGCCATCCGGTGTTAACATCCGTCACTGTCCCGATGACCGTGTAAGTCATGGCAGGTGTCAATGCAAAGTTCTGCGTTGTCACCGTGCCGGAGACAACCCCGACATTGTCTGCAATATCCGAACGGTAACCATAAGCCGATGCGGTTACTGTGTAAGTTGCCGGAGCCAGCAAAGTTGTTGTGTAAAACCCGGAGGCATTTGTTGCGGCCGAGCCAGTGCGGGTAATGCCGTCTGTGGCGCTGATTTGCGCTCCCGCTATGGGGTTGCCGGTACTCGCATCTGTCACCTGGCCTTTCAGGGTTCCTGTGGTACCCAATTTGCCGGTACACCCTGGGATTCTGAATGAGCCAATGCGGGTATTCCAGCTGTACCCGGCATCATCTACATCATGGTACTCGCTGGTCATCCAGAAGGTGCAGTCATCGGTAGGATCCACATTCATCGCGCTGTAATCTCCCCAGCGGTGCGCACTGGTTTGAACGCCGCCGCCGGCTTGCAGCACGGCTTCAGTCTGCATGGTACCGGGCGGATCGCTTCTTTCGTGGACGGTGTAGTAGATGGAGGGCCGTACCGTATTGCTGGTGATGCTGTATCCCAGGGCGATGTTGCCGGAACCATCCATGGCGATACTGCCCATAAAGCGATGGTTGGCATCCGGTGCCCAGGTACCTTCCTGGAAGAGCGTCCATCCTGAACCGGTGTTCTGCATCTCGAACCAGCGGATACCGGCCCAGTCACTGCCGTCTACATCCACCGTAAAGTTACCGACCATGGCCTGATAGGCACCCAGATTGCGGTATTGCAAGCGCACCATCGGCCAGTAGGAGAGAGTATCCAGGGTGTTGCTTGTACCTGGCTGCGGCACACAATCCTGCACGAAAAAGCCGCAGACGGTGTAGTTGAACTGAGCAATGGGGTATTCGTTCGCCAGGTTAAACGTGGAGTTTGACGGCGTCGCCCAGTCCACATCAAATTCATAGAACGCGAGGCGGTCAACTCCGGGGGGATGGTTGGAGTAGCCGCCATCATAGAAGGTGTAGAAGATTCCAGGGGCGCCAGCCGGGGGCGGAGTGGTTCCGTCAACGTCAGCCGGCATCAGGAAGTTCGCCTGACCACCAACGTACTGGTGTCCGGCCGGGGCACCGGTCAGCATCGCTGAACGCTCAAAAACGTGTGCATAATACTGATTCGGGTAACCGGTGTTGGTTCCCAGGTAATAGCCATCCGTCCAAACGCCGATCTTGGGGTAGTCCGGGAAATCGGGCATGGGGAACTCATACAGGTAATAGGTTCCCAGTGGATCACCGGTGGTAGAGATGGCAAAACACATGCTCTGCCCGGAATTGACGGCAAACTGGGTCAGCACCCAGCGGCCTGCCATATCGTCGTAGAGTACAATCGGGTCGCCGCTGTTGTCATTTTCACAGGGGCCGCCGAATCCATTCCAGAGCGCATTGTTGGCCCAGGTTCCCACCTGCGCTCCGGTTGCCTTGTTGTACACGGCTGTATTGACATTGACCATCTGGATATAGTAGTTGGGGCCAACGTCGCCGGTCGTATCAGGGGGGGTGTACATATTGAAATCACCCTGCCCCTCAAACGAAGAGAGCGGAGCCGGAGCATTAGCAGCCTGATTCCAGCCCATCGGGGCTAACGGGTCCTGATACTTTGTATTTGTGCCAGTCAGGCCAAAATCCGGTAAGAACAAACCGGGGTTCTTCAGGGGGTTAATTTCTTCCCGGTTCAGTTTGCGCTCCGGCGCAACTTGCGGCAAATCGCGCAAAGCCGGGCTGATTTTCGGCGTAACCGGCGCCATGGCCTGCACCTGATTCGGTGAGACACCTTCCTGACCATGCACAACCAAGGTGGCAAAGCCAAAAAGCAACCCGCCAATCAGCGCGAAAGCCAGAATTGTATTCCTGGTTTTGTGTTTCATTACATGTTCTCCTAAATTTGTGAGGGCTTGCACTGCCAAGCAAGCGAGTGTAGTATCCAGGGGAGTAAAGTGCACACAAACATTACATCAACAGTACTTGCAGTAAAAGCCCTAATGGTACAAAAGATATATTCAAAAAAAAACGTGAAATAGATAGGGAAAGAGCGTGTTATTTTGTTTGGCCTCGTACCTCCTGTTTTTATCACTGAGTTTGGTACCCTGCACATTCATCCCCCTCAAACACACTAGCGCGTGCAGGTATGTTCATTATGGGTTTGTTGCAAACGCGGAAACAAGTCCAGAATGCATCTGGGCGTCCGCTGCGGGGCCGACCGAACTGCTGTGCCCCGAAAAACCAAACTTTTTTGTTTGCTTCATACTCCACTGGAAACTACCCCAGAGTATAGTAGAGGCAATATAAAAAGTCAAGAAGGGTACAGGCAATTTTTGTAGGCAAAAGACGTAGAAATCGGGCAGCCGCATGGGCGCTGCTTCCTTTCCCCGGCGGGGCGGGGTGTTCGGTGCTTGTCCTGTTCGCCAAATGAAGACTGGCAGTCCTGGCAGGACTGCCAGTCTTGTGCGCGGGGCGAGGGAAACACATAGGAATTGCTACAACCTTTGCCTGCACCCGGCAATTTCTGTAGGCAAAAGACGTAGAAATTGAGTAAAGTTCCATACCGCCTTGGACCGGTGTTCCCCCCGCCCCTGCCCGCCCCCGTCAGGAAAACTCATCAGCGAAACCCGTCAAAATTTGGTAAACTGAACATAGTATCCCCACATTCCCCTACCCCGGCATCAGGCCTGACGTGCAAAACACGCTCACCTGATCCCCATTCTGGAGGCTCCCCATGAAACGCATCCTGCTCCCCGTTTTGCTCATTGTCGCCTTCTTCGCCGCCCGCCACCCGCCATCCGCTACCCGCTATTCCCTGTTCCCCCTCCCTGCCCGCGCCCAAAGCATTGACACCTCCCCGCCCGCACAGCCCGTCAAACTGATCTTCATCCACCACTCGGTGGGCGAAAACTGGCTCACCGACGGCTACGGCGACCTGGGGCTGACCCTCGCCCAAAACAACTACTTCGTCTCCGATACCAACTACGGCTGGGGGCCTGACGGCATCGGCGACCGCACCGACATCGTGGACTGGCCCGAATGGTTCGTCGGGCCCGAAAGCGAACGTTACATGCAGGCCGTTTACAGCGAAAGCGGGCAGCACGCCGATTACACCCGCCTGTTCGATGACCCCGGCGGCGAAAATACCATCGTGATGTTCAAATCCTGCTTCCCCAACTCAGAACTGGCCGGCAGCCCCGACGACCCGCCCGACCCCGAAGTGGATTACACCGTCGGACACGCCAAATACGTCTACAACCAACTCCTCACCTACTTCGCCGCCCATCCCGACAAACTCTTCATCGTCATCACCGCCCCGCCCGTACAAGACCCCGCCTACGCCGACAACGCCCGCGCCTTCAACACTTGGCTGGTCAACGACTGGCTCTGGGATGCCGGTTACAGCCTCAACAACGTGGCGGTCTTCGATTTCTACAACGTACTCACCCACCCCGACAACCACCATTACATCGTCAACGGCAACGTCGCCGCACACATCTACAACGACCACAACACACTCTACTACGATTCCGACGGCGACAACCACCCCAACCCCGAAGGAAGTCGCAAAGCCACGGAAGAATTTGTTCCCCTGCTGAACTACTACTACAATCTGTGGATAGCGATGGACAACCCCGCCGTGGAACCCCCGCCCGAAGAGGTACCCACCCCCGAAACCGAGACACAGACTCCGCCGGAGGCGACCAGCCCGCCCGAAAGCGAATCCCCGCCCGAGGCGGAACCCGTCAACCTCGCCCCCGGCGTGATTGACAACTTCGAGGATGGCGCACCCCCCTACACCGGCGGCTGGGAAGCCTTCACTGACGAAGCCAACCCCGACACCACCCTCTCCTGCGGCGTAGACAGCAGCGTCGCCGCCGAAGGCAGCGGCTCCCTGCGGATTGACTTCTACATCGAACCCGACAGTTGGGCGGCCTGCGCCCTGTTCTACGACCAGATCTTCGACTGGAGCGACAGCGCGGGCATCACCTTCCGCTACCGCGCCGACGCACCGGAACACGAATTCGCCGTCACCGTCCACGGCGGCACCCCCGACGAATCCACCAGTTACCAGCACATCATCGAAACCGCCCCCGAAAGCACCGAGGGCTGGGTTTCCGTAGAATTGACCTGGGATCAAATCCTGGGCGTAGAATGGGAAGACGATGTAAACAATCCGGTTGACCCGGCTGAAATCACCGGCATCTCTTTCGAGTTTGACGCCGAAGACGAGCCGAATACCGGCACCCTCTGGGTTGACAGTTTGACCCGCTGGGACGAGGCCACCCCCGCGGAAACGGCAGAAACCGCGGCTTCCCCCGAAGCAGGCAGCGACCAGCCCCAAAGCGAGTCCGAAGCGCCGACCGAGGGCGGCGGGCTGCCCTGCATGGGCAGCAGCCTCCTCGGTGCGGCGATGCTCTTCGGAGCGGTTTGGCAATCCACAAAACGCAAAAAGGCGTGATGAATCCCGCCCCTACGCATCGTACAAACACATGAGCATCAACCCCCAACCTTTGCACCTTGGAGTCGCCTGGTACCCCGAACACTGGACTGAAGCCCGCTGGGCGGAAGACATCCGCCTGATGAAGGAAGCCGGTTTCACCGTGGCGCGGCTGGGCGAGTTCGCCTGGAGTACGCTGGAACCTGCCGAGGGCGATTTCCGCCTAGACTGGCTGGCGCGGGCAATTGATTTGCTGGCCGAAAACGGCATCCGGGCTGTGCTGGGCACGCCGACCGCCGCCCCGCCCGCCTGGTTGACCACCCGCTACCCCGACACGCTGGCGGTGAATGAGCACGGGCAGCGCTACGAGCACGGCAAACGCTGCCACTACTGCGTCAATTCGCCGACCTACCACGAGCGGGTGCGCAGCCTTGTGGGCGCGCTGGCGGAGCGCTTCGGCGGGCACCCCAACGTGATCGGCTGGCAGATTGACAACGAGTTCGGCACCGTCTGTTACTGCGATACCTGCCGCGCCGAATTTCAGGGCTACCTGCGGGAGAAGTTCGGCACGCTGGAGTCGCTCAACGAGCACTGGGCAACCGCCTACTGGAGCCAGACTTACACGGATTGGGGGCAAATCCCGCTCCCCAGGCAGGGGCACAACCCCGGTTTGCTGCTGGCCTTTCGGGAGTTTGTGACGCGTTCCTACCGCCGTTTTCAGCGCCTGCAAATTGACCTCCTGCGCCCGCACCTGCGCGAGGGCGTGTGGATCACCCACAACTTCATGGATTGGTGGGACGCCTTCGATCACTACGCTCTCAGCGCCGATCTCGACCTGGCCTCCTGGGACTGGTACGTTCCATCCGGGCATCACGATCCCCTGCGGGACGGGGCGATGCACGATCTGGTGCGGGGTTTCAAGCGGCAGAATTTCTGGGTGATGGAAACCCAGCCCGGCAGCATCAACTGGACAGGGGTCAACAGCACGCTCAACAAAGGCGAGGCGCGGGCGATGGCCTGGCACGCGGTCGGGCATGGGGCAGACGGGCTGCTCTACTGGCAGTGGCGGCCCGCCCCCAACGGGCAGGAGCAGTACCACGGCTCGCTGGTGGACCAGAGCGGGCAGCCGCGCCCGTTCTTCGAGGAGGCCGCCCGTATCGGAACGGAGTTCGCCAGGGTTTCCGGACTGCTCGCCGGTTCCACGGTAGCGGCGGAAATTGCCATTCTCCACGATTACCCCAGCCGCTGGTCGCTGGACGGGCAGCGGCATCACAAGGATTTCGGCTACGTCCGTCACCTGCTGCACTACTACAAACCGCTGGCGAAGCGCAGCCTGCCGGTGGACATCCTCCCCCCGGATGCACCGCTCGACCCAGAAAAATACAAACTGGTGATCGCCCCCGCGCTGGCGGTCATCACCCCGGCGCGCGCCGAAACCCTGCGCGCCTACACCGAAGGCGGCGGCACGCTGATCCTGACCCTCCGCAGCGGCGTCAAGGATGCCTGTGACGCCCTGCTGCCGTCGCGTCCCCCCGGCCCGCTGGCGGAACTGGCGGGCGTGGAGGTCGAAGAGTATTACGCACTGGCAAAGGCCGTTCCCCTGCACGGCAGACAGTTCACCGGTACGGCAAAAATCTGGGCGGAGCGGCTGCACATTCTGGAGGAGGAGGGGTACGGCACGCAGGTCATCGCCGAATACGGGGACGCGGGCGGTTTCGGCTGGCTGGACGGCTTCCCCGCAGTGACTGCCCATCCCGTCGGGGAAGGCGCGGTTTACTATTTTGGCGGATACGTTGAGGAAACCGCTCAGGACAAACTGATCGGGATGGTTTGCGAATCCCTGGGGCTGGAATCCCCCCTGAAAACGCCGCGCGGCGTCGAACTCTGTCAGCGGGTGACCCCCGATGGAGAGAAAATCTACATCCTGGTCAACCATCAGGCCAAACAGCAGAAGTTTGATATCCCCTGGGCCGTGCGCGACCATATCAGCGGCTACGCCGGAAAGGGGCAGGTTATCCTGCCGCCTTACGGTGTGGTGGTGCTGACGATTCTCGATTTATGAACGTTTGTGCCGCTGCAAAGGAGATGTAGAGGCGACTCAAATTCGCAAAAAGCAAAGCGGAGTGGCACTCCGCTTTACACTACGTTTGACTGCCATAGCACCTGAGAAGGTTTTCGCGATATAAACCCTGAAAAATCTCCCTAATTTCCTTCTCAAATCCGTTCTAATGCTATAATGAAGCAAGTTTACCCCCCAAAACAAACCACGGAGTTGCAAAGACTGGCAGTTCTGCTAGAACTGCCAGTCTCGAACAGGGACGCGTAGAAAAGAGACGCCATGACACGAGACACATTGGACCGAAAAACGCAGGAACTGTTGAAAGAAGTCTTGTCGCTGGGCGGCATGGTGGAGCGCGCGATCACCGGTGCGGTAGATGCACTCAAACGCCGCGATATGGAAGCCTCCAGGCGCGTTTATCAGGGGGATGAGAAAATTAACCGCAAACGCTTTGAAATCGAAAACGAGACCCTGATTTTGATCGCCACCCAGCAGCCGATGGCGCGCGACCTGCGCGTGATGGCCGCCATCCTGGAAATCGTCGGCGAACTAGAGCGCATGGGGGACTACGCCAAAGGCATTGCCCTGATCAGCATCCGCATCGGGGATACGCCCTTTGTCAAGCCCCTGACTGACATCCCCCAGATGGCAGAAATCACCGCCGGGATGCTCCACCGCGCCCTGGAAGCATTTATCGCCAGCGACATAGAAACCGCCCGCCAGATTCCTGATGAAGACGATCTGGTGGATAACCTCTACAACCAGGTTTACCGCGAACTGCTGACCATCATGCTCAAGGACCCAGCCACCATTGACAACGCCACCTACCTGCTATGGGTCGCTCACAACCTGGAGCGCACCGCCGACCGGGTGACCAATATCTGCGAGCGCACCATCTTCGTGGAAACCGGCGAGATGGTGGAAATCCAGAATACGGATGACGAGATTCAATCCAACCACAAGGACTGGCAGTCCTGACAGGACTGCCAGTCCTGCAAACGAATGAGGTACCTTATGTCCGCTGGCAAAATCATCGCTTACATCTTCGCCGGAATCCTGATCTTCTTCGGGGTGCTCTTCATCTGGGCAACCTTCAGCCCGGAGGGACAACTCGGCTGGCTGGTCGTCGGGGGAATCAGCGTCGCCATCGGGTTCGGGCTGATCTGGTTCGCTGGACGGAAGAAACCCGCCGCCGCCGAAAGCGGAGAAGTCACCCTGAAAATTGACCTCCCCGGCGATGTCGAACTGGACACCCTCAAATGCAAATCCTGCGGCGGCACGCTGACGATGGACAATATCAAAATGGTCGCTGGCGCACCGGTCGTTTCCTGCCCGTACTGCGGCACCACCTATCAACTCACCGAAGACCCGAAGTGGTAAGGCGTGTTCCAGGATTCCAGTATCGCACGAACTGGAACACCCGACACCTGACACGATAAACGGAGATTCCCATGTTCAAGCGAATCACGCTAATTGCGGTATTGCTGATCATCCTGTTCACTGTCACGGGCAGCGCACTCGCACAGGATTACTCCTTCCGCCTTGACCGCCATTATGTAGATGCCTACTGGAACGCAGACGGAACCCTTTCGCTCTACTACCGCCTGACCTTCACCAACGACCCCGGCGCACATGAGATTGACTTTGTGGATTTGGGGCTGCCCAACGAACATTTTTACGACGGCAATATCATCGCCGACGTGGACGGGGATCCGGTAGCCTACGTCAGCGAGTACGAATACCAGGGATCGGGCACCGGCGTTGCTATCGCCCTGGGCGAAAACAGCATTGCCCCAGGGGAAACCGCCACCGTCAATGTCCGTATAGACAAAATTGGAAGCGTACTCTTCACAGATGACAAGGACAAAACCTACGCCAGCGCAGTCTTCGTGCCCACCTGGTTTGGCTCGCAATACGTGCATGGCAACACCGATTTCGAAGTGACCTTCCACCTGCCGCCGGGAGTCCAACCCGAAGAACCGCGCTGGCACGCCGCCCCAAAGGGCTTTCCCGAACAGCCCGTCACCGGGCACGACAGCGAAGGCCGCATCACCTACATCTGGCGTAACACCGCCGCCAACGGCCACACCGCTTACAAATTCGGCGCATCATTCCCGGCAAAATACGTTCCCGCGGATGCCATTACCACCCCGACCTTTTTCGACCGTCACAATATCCATATCCGCATAGACTTGGACGCAATTTCCGATTACCTGTGCCTGGGAGGCTTCGTACTCGTCTTCGTCGGCTCCATCGTTGCAGGGCGAGTGAGTGCCCGCAAACAGCGCATGAAATATCTGCCCCCCAAGATCCGCATTGAAGGGCACGGTATCAAACGCGGACTGACCGCAATAGAAGCCGCCGTGTTGATGGAACACCCCCCGGACAAAATCCTGACCATGATTTTATTCTCCGTTGTAAAAAAGGGAGCGGCACGCGTGGTTTCGCGTGACCCCGTTAAACTGGAAATTGCCGACCCCCTGCCCGAAGGCTTGCGCACCTACGAAGTCAAATTCCTGGAAGCCTTCCAGGAAAAAAACACCAAGAAACGCCGCAAGGAACTGCAAAATCTGATGGTGTGGCTCATCCGCAGCGTGAGCAAAAAAATGAAAGGCTTTAGCCACAAGGAAACCGTGGCATACTACCGCAAAATCATGGAAAAGGCCTGGCAGCAAGTTGAAAATGCCGACACCCCCGAAGTCAAAAGTGAAAAATTCGATGAACACATGGGCTGGACAATGCTCGACGATGAATTCGACCGACGCACGGAAGAAGTCTTCCGCAGCGGGCCGGTGTATGTTCCCGCCTGGTGGGGACATTACGACCCCACCTGGTCGGGAGGCGGGGCAAAACCCCTCGCCAGGCCTTCGGCATCGGGAAGCGGAAGCGGAGGCGGCATATCCCTGCCGACTCTGCCCGGCGGCGCGTTCGCGGCCTCGATGGTTGGCGGTATCCAGAACTTTGCCAGCGATGTCGTCGGCAACGTAACCCACTTCACCAGCGACATCACCCGAAAAACCAATCCGTCAGCCGCATCCAGTGGCAGCAGTAGCGGATGGAGCAGCGGCGGCTCATCCTGCGCCTGTGCCTGCGCCTGCGCAGGCTGCGCCTGTGCCTGCGCCGGAGGCGGCAGGTAAGAGCGGGGCAGCAAATGGCAGGCGGCAGATAGCAAAACCGCGGTCCACGGCAATCAGCAACGGATGCTGAACGAACTAGACCCTGTTATGAACCTTTCTACCGCCCCCACCCCCAGCCCCTCCCCCTGAGGGAAGAGGAACACCCTGGGGTGTATTTTCAGGCACTACGTGCCCGAAAATACACCCCTTAGCGATTGCTCCCCCTCCCCTGGGGAGTGCGAAGCCTGCCCGAAGGGTGAGAGGGAGGACACAGGGGAGATGGAGAGACAGCAGGTTTTCTGCTGCCTGCATCACAGAAAGTGCATAACAGCCGCTGGCAACACCTGACACCGGAACACTTGATGAAACCCCCACTCTCAAATTTCAAGTTCCCTAAATCGCCGTTCCGCCGAGCCCGCTCCCTGCCCCCCGCAGGGCTGCACCACTACCGCATCCGGGAAAACGGCGGGCTGGTGCGCATCCATCTGCGCGTTGACCCTGACGGTCACGGCACGCTGCTGATTGACGCCAATCAGGTGCTGCACCTCAACCCCAGCGCGGCGCTGATGGCTTACCTGGCCCTGGAGAAAACGCCTGTTCCCCAGGCAGTGCAATCGCTCCGCAAAACCTTCAACGTGGATAAAGACCGCGCCGAGCAGGATTACACCGCCTTCCTCGCCGATTTCGAGGAGATTCTGCACCCCGGCAGTTGCATCACCTGCACACTGGACGATCTGATCTTCGATGCGCCCTTCAGCGCCCGGCCGACCGCGCCCTACCGCATGGATTTGGCGCTGACCTACCGCTGCAACAACGATTGCGCCCACTGCTACAACGGCCGCCCGCGCGATTACCCCGAACTGACCACCGGCCAGTGGAAAACGGTGATTGACAAACTCTGGGAACTGGCGATTCCGCACATTGTCTTCACCGGCGGGGAGCCGACCCTCTACGCCGACCTGCCCGAACTAATCGCTCACGCCGAGGGGAACGGGCAGATCACCGGGCTGAACACCAACGCCCGAAGGCTGGCAGACTCCAGATTTGTGGAGGCCCTCGTCAAAGCCGGGCTGGATCACGTCCAAATCACGCTGGAATCCCACGACCCGGAGATCCACGATTTCATCGTCGGACGCCGCGGAGCCTGGAAGCAGACCGTCCAGGGGCTGCGCAACGCCCTGGATTCGCCGCTCTACGTGATGACCAACACCACCCTGCTGCAATCCAACAGCCCCCATCTGGCAGAGACGCTCGACTTTTTGGCGGCGGAGGGCGTCCCCACCGTTGGGCTGAACGCCCTGATTTACGCCGGTCACGGCCTGACGGTCGGCACCGGCCTGAAGGAGAGCGAACTGCCTCCCCTGCTCGACCTCGCCCGCCGGAAAACCGGCCAAAACGGGCAAAAACTGATCTGGTACACGCCCACGCAGTACTGCCGCTTCGACCCCCAGCAACTGGAACTGGGCGTCAAGGGATGCACCGCCGCACTCTACAACATGTGCGTGGAATCCGATGGCAGCGTGCTGCCCTGCCAATCGTACTACCAGTCGCTCGGCAACATCCTGCGCGACCCCTGGGATTCCATCTGGAACCACGATCTCGCCGTCAGTTTACGGGAGCGGCGCTACGTCCCCGATGTGTGCCGCAGTTGCTCCATCCTGCAAGAGTGCGGCGGCGGCTGCCCGCTGGAACTGAAAGCGCGCGGGCAGACGCTGATTGCTTTTGACGATCTTGTGATCGAAAGCATCGGGATGGCAGGGTTCAGGCAAACAGGTATCAGGTAACTGGTGGCCGGTTCGCATCCACCGTTCACGCCGCCAACGAGCGCGTCCCCGCAGATACGCTGGATTTCGGCACACAGGCAATTTTCGAGGCATTGCAGGTCTCAAATTGACCGTTACCGGCCCGCAACCTTCAACCTGCAACAAATAACCTGACACTCTTCATGGCAAACGCAGTCACTCTCTCTCGTTTTCCGCTCCTGTTCATCTACATCGCCTTGCTCTATACCCGCAATGCGACTATCATTTTCTGGTGTGTGCCGTTTGTGATTTTCATCGCCTTGCTGGATACGTTCGACGGCATCATCGCCCGCCGCTTTGGAGAAGTCAGTCTGCTGGGCAGCGCGCTGGACATCGCCGTAGACCGCGCCTTTGAGATCATCCTGTGGGTGGTTTACAGCAACCTGCAACTGATTCCGGTCATCATCCCGATCATCGTGATCACGCGCGGCTCGCTGACCGATACCATCCGCGCCGTCGGGATGAGCCGCGGCGGGCAGGCCGCTTTTGACCAGGTGAAGCACCCCATCAGCCGGTTTCTGGTCTCCTCCCGTTTCATGCGCGAGGTGTACGGCATCACCAAAGGCACCGCCTTCGCTCTGCTGACCCTCGCCTACGGCTTGATCACCCTGAGACACCCCTGGGCAAACTGGATGCACCTTGCTGCGCTGATTGTCTCCTGGGCAGCCATCACCATGACCATCCTGCGCGGGCTGCCGGTCATCATCGAGGGCTACGCCCTCTTCAAGGAACCGCCTCTCGCCCGCAAAGACTGAGTTTCAGGGCTTTCCACTAAAACGCAGGGAAAAGCGGTGTGTTGTGCGTGTTTCGCAGGCACAACGCACCGCAAACCATCACCCAAAGCGAAAGCCCTGAAAGTTCTTCGGCGCAGAACGTCCGGCTGCTGTCCTGCGCCCCTTAAAATCGCCATGCAGAAATTCTTCAACAGTTCCTTTGGTGTGAGTTTCGGGCTGGCCCTGGGGCGGATGATTCCCCCGAAACTGGGCTACCAACTTTCGGGGCTGACCGCGAAATTCCTGGCCCGGAAGGCGGATTCCCCAATGGTTCAGGCGGTCCGCGTCAATCAGGCTGTCATCCGCGGCCTGGAACTTGACAATTCCGCCCTCGACCAGGCAGTGATTGAAGTTTTCGCCCATGCCGGGCGCTGCATGTTCGACCTTTACCACAACCTGCAAAACCCCGAAGCCCTGAAGGCGCTCGCCCCCTCCAACCCCGCGCTGGACCGGCTGATCGCCCAAAGCCAGGACGAATCCTTCGGCGCGTTTCTGGTCGCCCCGCATTTGAGCAGTTTCGACATCGTGCTGCTGGCCGCCGCTTACCGCGGCATCCGCGCCCAGGTGCTGACCTATGGACAGCCGACCGGCGGCTACAAAATCCAGAACGAAATCCGCGCCAGCACCGGCCTGAACATCACCCCCGTCAGCCCCGAAGTGGATGCCCTTGCCGTAAAAAACCTGCGCCGCGGGCGGCTGGTGGTCACCGCTGTGGACCGCCCCGTGCGGCGCAAAGCCCACACCATGACCTTTTTTGGGCGTCCCGCTCCGCTCCCCGCCGGACATATCCGCATGGCACTGGAAGCGGACGTGCCCATCATCGTGGTTGCCGCCCAGTGGCAGCCGGACGGGCGCTACCAGTCCTTGATCTCCGACCCCATCCCGCTCGTCCGCCGCGGCGACCTGCAAGAGAGCATCCGCATCAACGGCGAAGCCGTCCTGCGCGTGATAGAATCCCACATCCGCCAGGCTCCCGGTCAATGGCTGATGTACTACCCCGTTTGGGAGTTGCCGCAAGTTGAAGGTTAGAGGTTGAAAGTTACATCGCGTCGGGCGGAGCGCAGCGCAGTCGAGACGCAAACCCGGCACTTCAACCGCGGGCTTCGCAGGCTCAGCCCTCCGCTCGGCGCGATGTCATCTGCCACCGGCCATCGCCATTCCCCACCCACATTCGCAAGAGGCTACCATGACCAGCATCCGAGAATTTATCCGCAAGCAGTTTGCCCCCGCCCAGCCGATTCCCGTCGGCATCTACCACTACCAATCCCCGCCCGACGCCGATTTCCCGCTCAAGGCGCACCTGCGCGTCGAGCCGGGCGGGCGCGGCGTGCTGATTGTCAACGCCTCCACCGTGCTGCATCTCAACCAGACCGCCGCCGAGTACGCCTGGCACATGATCCAGCAAACTCCGGAAGACAAGGTCGCCGCCCAGATTGCCAAACGCTACCGCGTTTCCAAAGCGCAGGCCGCGCAGGATTACGCCGACTTCCGCCAGCGCATCCGCACCTTGCTGCAAACCCCCAATCTCGACCCGGTGACTTATCTCGGCTTTGAGCGCGAAGACCCGTACAGCGGTGAAATCGCGGCCCCCTACCGGCTGGACTGCGCCATCACCTACCGCCTGCCCGCAGGTGCCGCCCCCGAAGTTGCCCCGCAGGAACGCGTGACGCGGGAACTCTCCACCGACGAGTGGAAATCCATCCTCAGCCGCGCCTGGGAGGTCGGCATTCCACACATCGTTTTCACCGGCGGCGAACCCACCCTGCGCGCCGACCTGATTGCCCTCATCGCCCACGCCGAAGAACTTGGGCAGGTCACCGGCCTGCTCAGTGACGGCCTGCACCTGCACGACTCCAACTACCGCCAGACCATCCTGCAAACCGGCCTCGACCACCTGATGCTCGTTCTTCAACCCGAAAACCCCGCCTCCTGGAAAGCACTCGAAGCCGTCCTGTCCGAAGACCTGTTCACCGCCGTCCACCTGACCATCACCGCCGACAACGCGGAGAACATCATTACTTTTGTGGATCGACTCGCCAGCCTCGGGGTGACCTCGCTCTCGCTGAGCAGTTACGGCCCCGCGCTGGATTCCGTTATGGAGGCCGCCCGCCAGCGGGCGGCGGAGCATCTGATGGATTTGGTGTGGGATTTGCCCGTCCCCTATTCCGACCGCAACCCTGTGACCCTGGAACTGGAGGAAACCGCCAAAGAGGAGGACACCGCGCCCCCATCGGAAGGCGCAGGCCGCGCCTGGCTCTACGTCGAACCCGACGGCGACATCCTGCGCGAGCAGGGGCGCACTACCGTCCTGGGCAACGCTCTCGATGATGACTGGCGCGAGATTTGGAAAAAAGCACGGGGGAGGTGAGGGGAGTCAGCGAATCAGCGAATCAGCGAGTCAGCGAGTCAGCGAGGCAGGGTGTCGGTGAGGTGACGAGGCTGGCAGTTCCGGCGGGGCCGCCAGCCTTTTTTGAATCCCCTGGTTGCAGGCAACTGCCTGGACTCTGCCATGAACTTTTCCATTGTTCCTCACCCCGCCCCGACCCGAATTTTGTTTGTGCCTGAATCCCCTTTATATCCCGCCATACAATTGACGGTGGACAATGCTCAACGCCCGCACCTGGTCGGCGGCATGATACGATGAGCGCACCAGCGGCCCGCTCTCAACCCAGCGGAATCCAATTTCCAGGCCGTATTCCCGGAGTTCGGCAAACTCATCAGGGGTGTAGTACCGCACAATCGGGAGGTGCCTGCGGCTGGGCTGGAGATACTGCCCGATGGTCAGGATATCCACCCCCCAGGAACGCAGATCGCGCATCGTCTCCCTGATTTCTTCCATCGTCTCCCCCAGCCCGACCATGATCCCCGATTTGGTGAGCACTTCGGGATCGAGTCTCTTGGCGCTGGTGAGCGTCGCCTGCGCCCATTGGTAGCGGTCCTGCGGCTGAACGGTTTTGAACAGGCGCGGCACGGTCTCAACATTGTGATTCAAAATTTCGGGTCGGGCTTCCATCACGATGCGCAGGGCTTCCACGCTGCCCTTGAAATCCGGCACCAGAACTTCAATGGAGCAGCCCGGCTGCAAGGCACGGATGCGGCGGATGACCATCGCAAAGATCGGCGCACCGCCATCCCGCCGGTCGTCGCGGTTGACCGAGGTGATCACCGCATGGCGCAGGTTCATCTCCGCCACCGCCTGCGCGACGCGTTCCGGCTCGGCCCAATCCAGCGCGGCAGGCCGTCCGTGCTTGACATCGCAAAAACCGCAGGTGCGGGTGCAGACGTCACCGAGCATCAAAAACGTGGCCGTCCCCGCACCCCAGCACTCCCCCAGGTTAGGGCACATCGCCTCCTCGCAAACCGTGTGCAAACTGCTAGAACGCATCAGGTTCAGCACTTCGCGGTAGGTTTCCCCGCCCGGCGCACGCACGCGAATCCAGGGCGGGCGGCGTTTCGGGGTGGTGTCAATTTTGTCGGGCTGGACGCGGTCACGCGTGGGCTGGAAGGTCATGGGGACTCCTGAGCTGGGTGCAGGGGAATGAGCGTTCCGGGAAACGGGTTGCAGAGGGAGGCCGTATGGATTGCCGGCATCGTGCAGCCTGTGCGAACGGCTCCAGTGCAGGTTCGCACCCGGCGGCGAGGGCAGCAATTGGGAAGACAGAAAAGTTCATCACAGGGCAATGGCTTTCGTTGAAACACCTTGAGCCATTGCGCAGCGCGCAAGCCCTGATACGCAATAATCGCCCTTCGCATGGCCGGGATGCATCCACCTTACTTTACAACAGATTGTGCCGAATGGCAACAAGAAAATATTGTGGGGTGTACGTAAAAGAGGCAAAATCGGGCAGTCGCGTATTTCTGTCCCGCTCCCGGCGGGACGGGGTGTCCGGGGCCTGTCCTGTTTGCCAAATGAAGACTGACAGTCCCGGCAGGACTGCTTCCTGTCCCCCCACCCAATCCCTCCAACAATCTCCGCTCTGGTTCCCCTCTCCTGAAGGGAGATGAGTCAGGGGTGAGGGCCGGGGAGCGCAGGGGAGTGGGGGAACGCCGTCGTTTTACAACATTTGCCTGCACCCCCACCCGCGGAGAAACGCACTTGGCAAGGCGATATGGAGTAAAATAACCCGGATTGCGTTTGGCAGGCAAGTTGTAAATGCAATAAAGCAATCTGCTGTGCCGTTTACACCGGCCTGGTTCCCAATTCAGGTTACAAAACATCCCGGCAATGGTCAAAAGACAGAGAGAGAAACATGAAACGCAAAAATACCCCCTGGCAAAATTTTCTAATCGGCGGCGGCGGGTACACGCTGGGCGCAATTGCAGGTGTGCTCTTTGCTATCCTGACAGTGCGCATTGGGCTGGCGCAGTGGATCGTCGGATTGATTACCCCCGGACAACCGTATCTTAAAATTTTATGGACATTTTTGATCGCGGCGCTCCTGCTGGCAGTCAGCGGCGCCATTCTGGGCGGGATTGGGGGTTACGCGCTGTACCGTATCACCAGCCTGAAGCACAAAACCCAAATCATCATCGGCAGCGCGATTACCCACGCACTGGTCACCGGTTTGGCAATTATTTCCTTCCTGCTGCTAATCAGCCTCATCGGGTTATACAACAACTTTTCGGCGAACAGCATCCAGCATTATGGCCTGCTGTTCGGAATGTTTGGGCTGGTGTTCGGGCTGCTGGCGGGGATTCTGCAAGGGCTGATGACGGTAAAAATCAGGCACAGTTGGCGCGTGATTCTGGGCGCAGTGCTGGGGTTCTCCTTGGGCAGCCTTCTGCTAGGGATGCTGGTACGCTGGATGAACCCGACTGAAGTCAATGGGCCGCTGCCCGTCTGGCACAAAATTACGCTGCTCATCGGTCTGCTGCTGCCGTTTTTCTTCAGCGGCGGCTTTTTGGGCATTGCCCACGGGAAAATGGCAGAACGGGCAAAAGCCATCAGCAAAGGCAGCCCTGACGCGTACATCTCGCCGCGCAAATGGCAGACATACTCGGTGGCCGGTATCGGGCTGCTGATTGTTCTCTCGGCACTGGGCTTCTTGAGCACATTGAGCCGCTTTCTGACGATTAACCCCGCACCGCTGGAAGCAACCCTTCAGGTGGAATCGATCGGCGTACACTGGTCGGAGCCCTTGATTGCCGATGCTCCCGCCGCTGTCTCCGTGCCGGATCAGGGCAAGCGAACCATCTCCGCGGGTGGTGTGGACTACACTGCCTGGTGCGGCTCGGACGGGATCATCTATTACCAGGCCGGCAGCGCGGCTGAAGAGCAGATTCTCTCTCCAAAGTGCAGTGCCCCCCCTGCCCTGGCGGTTGATTCCCAGGGGAAGCCTCACCTGGTTTGGTACACCGAAAAAATCGCGGATGTCACCGGAAACATGCGCCCCGCCGAAGTACTGGTCGAGAGCATCCGCGGCCATGACGGGTGGAGTACACCAGGGATCGTCGCCCAGACCCAGGGCAAAGCCATCCCCAATTTATCCCTGCAATCCGATGGCAGTTTGCAACTGACCTGGCATGACGAAAGCGGGCAGACATTTATCGCCACGCAGGCACTCTACCAATGCGATCTTGAATCACTCAACGATCTGGAACGGGCCGGGCTGGATGCGGTGCTGGACGCCGGACTGCGCACAGAAAACACACTGCCCCATTTCTGCCAGAACCGGTATGTGCGGCTGGAATTCACCCCAAACCCCGATCCGGCTTTCAGCGATGAGAAACCCACCACCAACGGAGCATTTGACCAGATTGCCGCCCTGGTGGATACAGCACAGTACGAGGTGCTGTTCACCACTATGCAGTACGAACCGGATGTCTCCCCGCCCAGCCCTGGCGTGACTCTGGCGGATGCGGTCGCCAACCTGTACCGCCGGGTCCGGGATAACCCCGAGGCGTATCCGCGCGGCATGATGGTGCGTATCCTCCTGGGGAACTACCCGGAACTGAGCACCTTCACTTACGGCGACCAGATTATGGACGCCATCTCCGACCTGCGGGAAGCCGGCGTGGAGAAGATGGTTGACCCCGAAATCGGCTGGCGGGTGGAGGTCGCCAATTTTGCGGGGACTTACCCGCACAGCCACACCAAATTTGTGGTGGTGGACGGCAAGGACGCAATCAGCGTAGGATTCAACTACGGGTATCTGCATCTCCCCAAGGATCATCCTTCCGGCAAAGGCTACGACATGCTCGATACGGGTATTCAGGTTCAAGGCCCGGTAGCGCAGGATATGATTGCCGCCTTCGATGATATGTGGGACGGAGCAAACCAGATACAATGTGATGACTTTCACCCTGAAAGAGGAGATTGGACACGCTCCTGCCACAATCTCAAAGCCGCGGCGGGGCACGTCCCTGAGGTGCTGCGCACCTACATCCCCCCCGAAGGGGAAAGCAGATTTTTTTCGCTTTACCGCTCCGAACAATATCCCGAAGGGGATACGTTTATCGCCGCAGCGATGAGCAATGCCCAGGAAAGCATCAACATGCTCCACGTCAACTTCTCGCTGGAGGCACAGTGCATGTTGAACCTGGTTGTTCCAAACCTGTGTACATTTGACAACGCCCTGCCCTGGATGGAAGCCATCGTCCAGGCCGTAGAGACCAATCAGGTGCATGTGCGCGCGGTAGTGGAAAACACCAACAGCAACGGGTTGGAAAACCGCATCGGCGCGCAGGTGCTGATGGACGAACTTGCCCGCCGCGGCTACAATGGCTATGTGGAAATCCGTTTCTACAACGGCAAACTGCACGCAAAATCCATGCTGATTGACAACCAGTTGCTGATTATCGGCAGCCAGAATATGCACTACAGTTCCTGGGGGGAGGGCAAAGGGCTGACCGAGCACAGCCTGGCAACCAGCGACCCCGCCGCGATTGCAGATTATCAGCGGCTGTTTGAAGTCAAATGGGCGGAAGCAATTCCCTTCGATGAGGCGGAATACGGCACTTCGCCGTAAAATTGCATCCATCCGAGAAATCGCGTCAGTCTTCGTAAACTCCGCTGGCTGAACAAAAATTTCGCACACCGTCATTCGGGCAGCAATACGGCCATCCCCCCTTTGTAAGACTGGCAGTCCTGGCAGGACTGCCAGTCCTGGGGAAAGTTAAGGCTGGACAATTACCAACCTTACCATGACCAACACTTCATCCGTAATCGAACTCGAAGTCGAGCGCGACTACCGGCACAATTTCATCGTCAACTTTCTGGACGGCACGGCGTTCTGGTTCGGCGCCAGTTTTTGGGCTACCCGCACGATCTTCCCGGTGTACATCGCCAACCTGACCGACAGCAAATTCGCGATCGCACTGCTCTCCGTAATCGTCAGCACCGGCTGGCTGCTGCCGCAGATCTTCACCGCCAACTGGACCCAGCGGATGCCGCAGAAAAAGTACATCGCCGTCACCATCGGCTTCTGGACAGAGCGGCTGCCGGTATTGCTGCTCGTCCCCGCGGCCTGGCTGGCGACCATCTCGAAAGAACTCGCCCTGATTGCCTCGCTGATCTTCATGACCTGGCATATCATCGGGGCAGGCGTAATCGCCGTCAGTTGGCAGGATATGATCGCCAAAATCTTTCCGGTGGATCGGCGCGGTAAATTCTTCGGGGTCACCAACTTCAGCGGAACCGCCGCCGGGATTTTGGGCGCATCCACGGTGGCCTGGCTGCTCAACCATCACGAGTTCCCCTACAGTTACGTCTGGTCATTCGGGATCGGAGCGTTTTTCATCCTGCTCTCCTGGGTCTTTCTGGCGCTGGTCAAAGAGCCTTACATTGAGCCGAAAACCGCCCCCATCTCCAACCGGGAATACCTGAAACAACTCCCCGCCATCGTGCGCGGCGACACCAACTTCCGCCGCTACCTGATCACCCAGATTTTCATCGGCGGCGGGAACATCGCCATCGGATTTCTGGCGGTTTACGCCATCCAGCGCTGGAACCTGCCCGACAGCCAGGCCGGAATTTACACCATCGCCATGCTGAGCGGTCAGGCGATCAGCGGCCTGCTCTTTGGCTGGCTGGCAGACCGCCGGGGGCACAAACTTGTGCTGACTCTCTCGGTCTCCGGCATGGCGTTGAGCGTGGGCGTTGCCCTGCTGGCATCTGCGCCGATCTGGTTTTTAGCGGTCTTTTTCCTGAGCGGCGTCAGCACCGCCGGGTTCATGATTTCTGGTATTATGATTGTGTTTGAATTTTGCACTGCCGACATCCGCCCGACGTACATCGGCATCAACAACACCTTCAACGGCGTAATCGCCATCATCATGCCGCTGCTGGGCGGCTGCCTGGCAAAAAACTTCGGCTACCCCGCAATGTTCGCGGTGACCGGCATCGTCACCACCATCGGCTTGCTGCTGCTCATCTTCTGGGTGCGCGAGCCGCGATATGTGATGGTTGATGATTGAAGATTGAAGCATCCGCCATCCGCCATTTGCCATCCGCCATGAAACCGACTCCCGACTCCCAACTCCCCACTCCCGACTCCCCGCTCCCCACTCCCAACGCCCCCGTCATCGAAGCCGCGGGCGGAATCCTGTGGCGGAAAACGCCGCGCGGCCCTGAAATTGCCCTCATCCACCGCGGCCGCTACGACGACTGGACCCTGCCCAAGGGCAAGCGCGAACCCGGCGAAACCTGGCAGGAGGCCGCCTTGCGCGAAGTCTTTGAAGAAACCGGCCTGCGCGCCGAACTGCTCAGTTACGCCGGTGCGATGGGATACACCGTCAAAGGCCGCCCCAAAGTCGTGCTATACTGGAACATGCACGCCCCCGCCGACCAGCCCTTCATCCCCAACGAGGAAGCGGATCACATGGTCTGGCTGCCAGTGGACAACGCAATCGCAAAAATGTCTTACCCGGACGAAATCGCACTGGCAGAAAAGGCCAGGGCAATGATCGAGAATTGAAGGAACCATCCGCCATCTGCCGTCCATGCCCCTCTCCCCCGCCTACCTCACCCCCGAACAACGCGCAATCATCGCCCTGCCCGCGGATGCCCGCATCTTCCTGGAAGGGCCTGCCGGTGCGGGCAAAACCACCGTCGGCGTGGAGCGCACCCTGCGCCTGCTCGCGGAGGGCGTCTCCGGCGATGAGATTTTGCTGCTGGTGCCGCAGCGCACCCTCGCCGCACCCTACTACGACGCCCTGCGCGCCCCCGGCGTCCCCGCGGGCGGCACGGTGGACATCCTCACCATCGGCGGGCTGGCACGCCGCACCGTGGAACTCTTCTGGCCGCTGGTGGCCGAAACCGCCAACTTCGCCCGCCCCGACCGCCCCCCCACCTTTCTGACCCTCGAAACCGCCCAGTACTACATGGCACACGTCGTCCGTCCGCACCTTGAGGAGGGCTTTTTCGATTCCGTCACCCTCGACCGCAACCGCCTTTACAGCCAGGTGATTGACAACCTCAACAAAGCCGCCGCGGTCGGCTTCCCGCACACCGAAATCGGGGCGCGGCTCAAAGCCGCCTGGGTGGGCGACCCCGCCCAAAACCGCGTCTTCGACGATGTGCAAACCTGCGCCAGCGGGTTCCGCGCCTACTGTCTGAAGCACAACCTGCTCGATTTCTCCCTGCAACTGGAAATTTTCCGGGATTTTCTCTGGCCGGAGCCGCTCTGCCGGGAATACCTCGTCAGCCGCTACCGCCATCTGATTTTCGACAACCTGGAGGAAGACATCCCCCTCACGGCAGACCTGCTCCGCGGGTGGCTGCCCGATTTCGAGAGCGCCCTGCTGATTTACGACCAGGATGGCGGCTACCGCCAGTTTCTCTCCGCCGACCCGCAGACCGCCTACACCCTGAAGGAATCCTGCGAGATTCACACCCGGCTTGAAGCGGGGTTCGTCTCCTCGGAGGAAATCGCCGCCTTTGGGGAGGCCTTGGCAGCGAGCATCAGCGAGACAGCAAATCAACGCTTCAGCGAAACGCCCCTCCCCCAATCCCCAACCTCCAATTCCCAATCCCCAATCCCCAGCCTCCCCGTCTACCACGCCCCCCTTGAAACCCGCTACTACCCCGAAATGCTCGACTGGGTTGCCGACGAAGTCGCCGCGCAGGTGGAATCCGGCACACCCCCCGGAGAGATCGCCGTCCTCGCGCCCTACCTTTCCGATTCGCTGCGCTACGCCCTGACCACGCGGTTAGCCCGGCACGGCATCCCCGTGCGGACTCACCGTCCCTCGCGGGCGCTGCGCGAGGAACCCGCCGCCCGCTGCCTGCTCACCCTGACGCAGATCGCCCACCCCCACTGGGGGCTGACTCCGCCCCGGGCTGAGGTCGCCTACGCGCTGATGCAGTCCATCGCCGGGCTGGATTTGGTGCGCGCCCAACTTTTGACGGAAATCGTCTACCGGCGCGGCGGGCTGACCTCCTTTGACAGTATCCGCCCCGAAACCCAGGAGCGCATCACCTACCGCTTCGGGGAACGGTACGAAGCCCTGCGGCAGTGGATCGAGGTTTACGCTGCCGATCCGCTGGAGGAACTGGATCACTTTCTCAGCCGCATCTTCGGGGAGGTGCTGTCGCAGCCGGGGTTCGGCTTCCACGAGGATTACAACGCCGCCGCGGCGGCGGCCAATCTGGTGGAGTCGGTGCGCAAGTTCCGCTGGGCGGCGGGCGCGGTGCTGAAGGAAGACGGCATCCCCCTGGGGCGCGAGTACCTTCAGATGGTGCAGGACGGCGTGATCGCCGCGCAGTACCTCGGCAGTTGGCGCGAGCAGCCCGAGGAGGCGGTTTTCCTCGCCCCGGCGTACACCTTCCTGATGGCGAACCGTCCCGTGGATGTGCAGTTCTGGCTGGATGTGGGCGGGCGCGGCTGGTACGAGCGGCTCTACCAGCCCCTGACGCACCCTTACGTTTTGAGCCGTCACTGGCTGCCGGATGCTCCCTGGACTGACCGCGACGAGTATGCCGCCAGTCTGGCCGCCCTGCGCCGCCTGTCTCTGGGGCTGACCCGCCGCTGCCGCCGGGCGATTTACCTGGGGCTGAGCGGGGTCAACGAGCAGGGCTACGAACACAAGGGGGAATTGCTGCGGGGGATTGACCG
>CAZPSL010000120.1:0-14760 GCA_964589145.1 uncultured Anaerolineales bacterium | reverse complement strand
AAATGAAGACTGGCAGTCCTGGCAGGACGGCCAGTCTTGTGTGCGGGGCGAGGGAAACACATAGGAATTTCTACAACATTTGCCTGCACCCTGTTTTGCGGGGGTGCAGGCAAATGTTGTAGAGCAGTCACAAGGACATTGCTTCTTCCCCCCTCCCTTACCCTCTCCCCGGCGGGGGAGAGCAAGGGAGGGGTTATCAGGTGTATTGCGACAGGCATACCTGATGATTTCAGTTCTCGAAAATGCCCCAAAGGCGAAGCGTTGTCTCCCCATCGGTGAGCAGATAGTGATACAGTTCTGAATACCACATCTGGTACAACCCTTCCTGCGGGTAAGGAACGTCACCAAGATATTCGCCGGTGCGGATGTCAAATATCCGCACCTCCCCTGTTCTGGTTCCCAAGAACAAAAGATTTTCATCAAAAGAAACCGCCATACGTTCGGCATCAAAATCCGCATCAACATCGAAGAGCAGCGTATCCAGCACAATCCCCAACCGATTGGGCATTACCGAATACATCTTCCATCCATATGGCGATGGCAGCATGTAAAGTAAACGTCCATCCGGGGTAACCGCAAAATCATCCAGCAACTCCCAGTCAAAGTGCTGCTGGTAGACAGTACGAGGATTTTCTAGATCAAATGAGATGAGGATATCTTTTTCACAGTGCATTCCATGACATTCATTCGCAAGTCCAATCAGATAGTGCTGATCCGGGGAGAGTTGCCATTTCTGCATCCAGAGTTCTGCTTTTGTGTTCCCCAGTGTGATAATTGGCTCCTCTGTCAGCAAATCCCAGACCTGGAAGTACTGAAAATATCGGCCCGAGTACACGTTGGTGAACAGGTAATGTTCATCCGGGGAAAGATATCCGAAGGCGTAGTAAAATCCATAAGGATTTGCAAAAGACGCTACCACTGATGAATTCCCGTCTGCATCATATTTGCGGATGGTAACTTCACTTTCCTTGTGGCTTAGCGTGTACAGTATCCCGTCGTCTGAGATGTGTGACCGCTCACCTGGCGTAAGGTCCTGGCACGATGGCATACCCCCAACAAACGGAACCTGGCAGACTTCTTCCCGCTGGTCGTCTGTATCCCAATCCAGTATTTCGATTGAAAAGATACCACGCTGATCTGGCAGTAACTGTTCGGCTCTTCCCGGACAAGCCTGCGTCTCCGGCGGAATTGTGTGGAGAGTGATTTCGCCGTCATCCGTAACCCGGACAACCGGTTTTTTCCTGTATGTCTCCAGATCAACATCCGTTTGCGATTGCACTTCCAGAGAATCCATATTGAACAGAAGCGCTTGTACGCTTTTTGTGCCCCCCGACTCATCGCAGTATGCAAGCATGCCCAGATATTGTCCAGACGGGGAAAGGGTCAGGTTGCTGTTCCAGCAAGATTCACCCCCGGTACCTGCGAGACCCGCAATATCCAATTTGATCGCTGAAAAGCCATCTTCCAGACGCCGGATATCAACGGCGGTGCCCAGGTTGATGATGTAATATCCTCTGGTGGGTTCAAAACTTACACGTCCGAACCCGTATTTGTGTTCGTGGATTACCTTCTTGTTCTCAATAGACCAGATTTTGATCCAGCCCTGATACATTGTGGAAAGATAACGATTATCCGGCGAAAGGGATGGGTGATATCCCAAGGCCGAGATGATCACAGCATCATCCTGAACCTGGCGTACTTCCACCGCACAAGATTGCACATCATCTGGATTGCGACAAACTGTAATTGTGTACAATTGCCCATCCGCCGAAATTTGTTGAGCGTCATCCGTTGCCGTATATGGAACTGTGCGGATGCTTTCCCCATCCAGAGACCAAATCTCCAATGTATCCGAGGTAAGTACCAGAAAACGCGCCCCATCCCGGCTGACGGATAAGGGATGATACTCCCGAACCGCAATAGGAAACCGGGCAATTTCGTCCAGGGTATCCGGGTCGTACACAACAATCTGGTTTGTATCGGCAACAAACAGCCGTTTCCCGTCCGCAGAAAGCACTTTGCTTCGAATTGGGGCATCTCCAAAACGGGCAATTTCGCGGATATCTGCGAGGTTGGTGTGCGTGATCGGTTCCAGCGCAGCCAACGGCACTGGGGTTCCCAAACGAACCGGCAGCGACAGAGTCGGCGTCGCGGTAGGCGTTGGCGATGGAGACGGGGAGGACGTTAATGTCGCTGTTGGTGTTGGTGACGGTGTGGGTGTGTTCGTGACAGTAGGGGCAGGAGAACTGGTTGCTGTCGCCGTCCAAGTCTGGCTGGCAGTAACGGGCACATCGGCCTTCTCCGGTTGAGAAGCACAACCTCCCAGAACCAAAAAGGCGAAAAGCGTGACTCCAGCAAAAAAAGCAAAGCGGTTCATCTGGTTCTCCTCGCATTACGGGTTGTAGATTTGCTCTTCCAGCCAAAAGGCATCATCCGACACAATCCATTGTTCGCCGTTATCCCCTTCAGCCGTCCATCCGGTCATATCATCACCATTTACCTGTACCCGCCACCAAACCCAACCGTTGGAACACTTTGGGTCATCATTTAAGATTTGTAATTGCGTTCCGGGAGGCACAAGCCCGATGATTTTCTGATCCGTTCCGGCCCCAGCGCGGATCCGCTGATCGCGAGGGTCCTGAATCGAGACATAAGCCGTGGTGTTCGGTTCAAGGTATGAAATTGGGTAGTCTTCACCGCATGGATACCAACCTGAACGGGAGACATCGGGCGTGTAGGTCGGCAAAGGGGCTTCGGAGATTTTTCGGCCATCCGAAAACCGCACACTTGCCAATACTTCGTAAGCATCCTGTCTACAGGCTTCGCTAAAATTGTCGTTTTCAATATCCATGCCAATTCCATGCGACAGAAGCACATATCCGCCAAAGGGCTGAATTTCCCAGTTCGTCTCGCCAATATAGACAATTTTCGGTTGAGGGGGATTACAAAATTCACACCCCATGGCAACAATCAGCCCAATACTGCAAGATGAGATGTTTCGATGGATCAGAAATTCAGGATTTGCATAGTCCGGCTTGCGGCTTAAAATATCCCATTTTTGCGTGTCAACGTAAAAAACAAAATCCGGGTTTTCAGGGTGCGGCACAACCGCGAAATTATCCGGGGTGGGTGTAGCCATCATTGTGGCGGTCGCGGCTGCCGTTGCTGTTGGCGTTGCAGTGCCCGTTTCTGTAGCCACTGGAAGGGGCATCTCCGTAGGTGGTGAGGTCGCGTTGTCTGCCTCTGCCAACGGAAAAGATAACGCGGGGGTTCCATCGGCATCGTTCAAGGTAATGCCGGGGGCCGCCGTTTTGGGGGAATCTGGCTGGCTGCTCATGGTACAGGCGATAGACGCTGATACCAATACGAGAAGAATGATATAGGCTTGGAGTTTTCTGGGTTTCATCTTATTTTTTCCTGGTATGCGCATTTTACGAAAGTGCCGTTCTTTGCCCATGCAGACAGGGGCTACGGGTTGGCCGGAATATCAAAGTGTACGTAATCGAAAAACACATCGAATGCTTCTCTTCCGCCCCCGGCCCCCAATACAATCTGATCCACCATCACGGGGAAGTCTTTATATTCGCCGACGAAAGTCCAATCGTTGCCGTTCAGGCTGTAATAACCCGTGTAGTTGGCCCCCTCGCGGACAAGTTTCAGGTACACATTTCCGGGGAAGTCAATCAGTTCATGCCCCAAACTATTGTAAGACCAACTGCAATTATCCTGAGCACATGCCAACATGTAAATTGCGTGTCCATCATAATTATCCAAAGACAGTCCGAGAGAAATGGTATACCCGGCCCCGGATGGGTAATCATCAGGGGAGAATGCAATCCAGGCAGCGTTGTCGTTATTGAGCATGTTGTGCGTTTCCAGCCGGGTGATGACCTCCATATCGGATTGGGGAACCCGAATCCCGAAAATATTCAGATATCCGCTCTCCCGTTTTTTCGTGCCGACGAGATGCAGAAAACCCGGATTGGATGTCAGATCCCACCTTTGCGGGTCAGGGCGATAAATGGTCCACTTTGTTGTATCCAGTTGTTCCGTGTCAAATTCATCCGACAAATCAACAAGGGTTTGTTGTACGCTGGCACGTGCCGCCGCTGTTGCCTGTACAGATTGGGTGGCCTCGATTGCTGCATTGGCAATTTCAGCGGTTGCCGTTGCTGCATAACTGGCGGCCTCCGCTGTAGCAGTCACGGATTGTTCTGCCGCACTTTCTGTGGCTGTGTAATCGGGCAAGGGCTGGCTGGTATCTGTCAAATGCAGTACCACCAAAGTGCTGCCAGGCTCTGGGCCGGTCAGTCCATATTCCTTGTTCAGGCCATCAATGAACTCACTGTCCAAATTGTCAAAAACCACAATCCATAACTTTAAATCGCCTTTTCTCCATGAACTGCCAAAGAAACTCGCGATTCCGCTCCAATCATCTTCCACGCGCCATTGCGCATCAGGAAGTTTCTGGTCGAATGTCGCAGCGACATTTTCCCCTGTATCGGTCACCCAGAAAACCCTGGTTGCAGATTGGTAAAGAATGCTTTCGCGCCCTAAAATATCGGTTGTGAAGGTTGTGAGATCGTCTTCGCTGATATCCACGGATTTTGCATGTGGATAGGACGGAATATCTCTCCCGCTCACAGATGAGCCGCCGCCCCCAAACAGGCCACATGCCGAAAGAATCAGTACAGCAAGAAAAGACAGACCGACTAATGTTCGCTGGTGTTTTGTTGATAGCATGATTTTTCTCCTGGTGTCAATAGATTTGCCGATGCGGTAACATCAATTTACCCCGCAACCGTGAGCATACCGTGAGCAAACGGTATAATTTGACCCAGGTTCACTCAACATACTTCTGGAGAGAAGAATGACTCGTTTAACGCTTACCCTGCTTGGCATTCCCGGAATTACATTAGAAGGGGCAACGATTCCAAAAACGCGTTACGCACGCATAAAGGCATTGCTTTTTTTTCTGGCAGTTGAATCCAAACATGCCCACCAACGCGAAGTTATTGCAGATCTGTTAACGCCGCCCGACTCTGCCGACCCTCGCAGCACATTACGCGGTGTAATCCGTGATTTGCGCTCGGTATTGGGCGAGACGGCTCAGGACCCAAATTTCATTCTCACCGACCGCCGCACAATTCGGTTTAACCCTACAAGTGATTACACGTTGGATGTCGAACGATTCCGGCGTTTTTTGCATAAAGTAAATCACCATAAGCATGACACGCTGCAAACTTGCCCAGTGTGCATTGCGTCACTGCGTCAGGCCGTTGCGCTCTATCAGGGCCATTTTCTTCAGGATTTTTATCTGGGTGATTGCCGTTTCGACGAGTGGGCTGACATGACCAGGCGGGATCTGCGTCGCCAGGTTGTATTTGCCCTCGACAACCTGGTTGATTTCGAGATGCGCCGCGGACATTTCCAGGATGCTTTGCACCATGCGCAACGATGGATGGAACTGGACTGCTGCAACGAGAAGCCCCTGCAAAAGGCGGCCTGGCTGCTCGCTGTACTTGGACAGACAACGAATGCATTAAAACAAATACAGGATGGCGAAAAGCGCATTTTCAATGATATTGGAACGCCTGTCACACCGGCAACCAGAGCCCTCGCAGAGAAAATCCGAACCCGCCCTGAAGCCTTCCGCAATAACTTGCCGCCGCAAGAAAACCCTTTGATTGGGCGCGAGAAAGAGCAAAACCGATTGTCAGCCTATTTTCTCCAGAAGGGGAATCGCGTCGTTGTGCTGATGGGCCACGGAGGCACCGGAAAAACCAGATTGGCGTGGCAGGCAGCGTGGCGTTTGCTGGGAGAATTGGATGGGGTTTTCTGGATTCCCCTGACAAGTGATTATGATGGCCGTTACCTGGCACAACAGGTTGCGCATATTGTCGGAATACAAATATCAGGCAAAGATTCCCTCGAGGATCAGGTAAAAAATGCCTTGCAAGCGCGCACTGTTTTGCTCGTTCTGGACGGGGCAGAGAAGGCAAAATCCGATGTGGAAGACTGGTTGTCGGACTTGCTCCCGGCATGTTCGGACCTGAAAGTGCTGATTACCAGCAGAGAGAAAATTGCGCTGAATAATATCGTGCTCAACAAAATCGGATCCGATACACCTGCCAGGGCAACAGATTTGGATACACCTGTGATACAGGGCCTATTGCCATTACTCCCGCGAGAGGGCGTACGACTATTTATCGATCGCGCCATACAAGTAACGCCCGATTTTCAGGTTGATAACACCAGTGCCCCGCCAGTGGCTCAAATACACCATTTGGTTAATGGCGTGCCATTGGCCTTGGAACTTTCTGCGGTTCACGTAGAAAACATATCAGTTTCCCTTTTAGCCCAGGAAATTGAAGCCTATTTGCAACGCGAGCATACAACATTATCACAACAAGTATTATGGAAAATTCTGGAATGGCACATCAACCAGATCCCGAAACAAGAACGAATAATGCTTCGGCAACTGTCAATTTTCTCCGGGGGGTGGAGTGCGGAGGCTGCTCAGGCCGTTTGCGATGGTGACTTGTCGGCTGACGATGTACATGAACAATTGCAATCGCTGAAACACAAAGCGTTGATACGAGAGGATGTTTCATCAGATGTGCGTCGCTATCTGATGCTGGATGAAATTCAACGATTTGCTCGCCAATATCTGGAGCAAGATGAAATTCATCGCTTGCAGGCACGCCATTTGCAGTATTTTCAAAATTTCGCTGAACACATCAACAACCAATTCAAAAAGGAGCAAAATGCCGAACCCCTGGTACTCTTGGGCCTTGAGCAGGGGAATCTGCGGCTTGCGTTGCAAACAGCACTTAACCAGCAAAATGGAGAAGCGGCGCTGCAATTGGTAATAAATCTTTTTGGATTCTGGTACATGCGCGGCTATGCGCGCGAGGGGCTGCAATGGGCCCGTCAATCGCTTGCATTGTGTACCAGATCTTCGTCTGCCGCCTGTTCCGATTCCCCCTTGATGGGTAAAGCGTTGCTCGTCGCCGGAAATCTGTCACTCGCAATAGCCCAATTGGAACAGGCAGAAGCATACTACCAGCAGGCATACACGTTGGCAACACGGCTTGGCAACGACGATCTGCTGGGCCACCTCAACATGAGTCTCAGCAGTGTATATGCACACCGAGGCCAGATTGACAGCGCCAGAGATTGTACTCAGAAAAGCATAAATATCTTCAAGAAATTAAATAAACCTGAACAAGTAATCAGGGCATCTGTTAACCTCGCAGTTTTTGCAACTGAACAGGGCGATTATGCAACCGCACGCCAGGTCTATGATGAGATTGTCCCTATCTTGCGGAAACAGCACAACCGCCGTGTTTTGGGCGCAGCGTTATTCAACCATGCCAAACTGTACAAAAGGGTAGGACAAAAAGATGTTGCCCGAACGCTTTACCTGGAAAGTCTTCAAATACAAAAAGAGTTGAACTACGAAATGGGAATAGCCCGTTGCTACAATAACCTGGGGGATCTGGAATGCAATGATGGGAATTTGGAAAAATCGCGGGCCTATTATCTCCGCAGCGCTGAGATCTGGCACGAAATCGGAAACCCCCATGAACTTTCCATCACGCTGGAAGGGATCGCAGAAGTCGAGATGCTATCCGGGGAATGGGAGAGCGCCGCTTGGCTGATGAGCGCGTCGCTGGCATTGAAAAAAAGAGCAGGAAGCAAAAGCCCAGCCGCACAACAAAAATCAACCGATTCACTTATGGGTCAGTTGCGCGCTCATTTTCCCCCGCCGGAATTTGAACGTATCTGGAATGAGGGGAAAGCGGCTTCAATCGATGAGATTATGGCACGGCTGGAAAACTGATCCTCGTCCCACACCAGATGCCCCCTGATGCCTTGCCGGGGCTCCCCCGTTTGTTTAACCGGGTTCAGGCAAACGTTGTAGAAATTGGGCAAATTCAGCCACTCCCTTCGCTTGGGTGCAAGCAAATGTTGTAGAAATCGGGCAGTCTATGGGAACTGCTTCCTTTCCCCCCTCCCCTGCCCTCCCAAAAATTTCCGCTTTGGTTCCCCTCTCCCGAAGGGAGAGGGGTTAGGGGTGAGGGCGGGGGGAGGGTTGGGTGGGGGGAACACCGGCGTTCTACATCTTTTGCCTGCACCCCTTCGCTTAAACCGCTTGACGAAATTCGGCGATCTTGTTATGTTCTCTTTGCGGATGTTTTCTGTTCGCCAAACTCATACCTTCGGGTCTTGCGGAGTGACACTTTACGATGAAAATGATTGTTGCAATTATCGAGAACAACCTGAGCGAAAAAGTTTCAAAAGCGTTAATCTCCGAGGGGTTTCGGTTGACGCGGCTGGCCTCCACGGGCGGTTTCTTGCGGGAAGGGGCAACCACCCTGATGGTCGGCGTCGAGGACGAGAAACTGGAAGACGCACTCGGCATCATCCGCCAGCAGGCGCCTTCAACCGGTGAAACAGAAAAAATCCATGCCACACTTTACGTACTCAACGTCACCAATTTTCAGCGCATCTAAGAGAGCAAACCCGATGAAGATGATCGTTGCCAACCTTCGAGATGAAGATACCGAAACTGTCATAAAAACACTGACCAAGCGCGCAATGCCCATTACCCGCATCGCGTCCAGCGGCGGATTCATGCGCCAGGGCATCAGCACACTGATGGTCGGCGTGGAAGACCAGGACGTGGATGAAGTGATCCGGGTAATTGGCAATGTCTGCACCCCTTCCGTTGACCCAATGCTCAAACGCGCCCGCCTGTTTGTACTCAACGTGGAACACTTTGAGCAATATTAACCCCGGATTGCAAACAAATTTCAAAACACCAGAGAAATCATTGGCGCATCTGGATACCCGTCATTCGCTGAAAATCTGGCGGTAGGCTTCCGAAGTTTGCATCAGTTCCTCGTGGGTGCCCTGGGCGGCGATGCGCCCGCCGCGCAGGACAACGATCAGGTCAGCCCAGCGGATTTGCGAGAGGCGGTGGGTGATGATTAGCGTGGTGCGCCCCTCGGCGGCGGCGTAAATCGCCTGCTGGATTTTGTCTTCGGTGGCGCTGTCAATCGCGCTGGTGGAGTCGTCCAAAATCAGGATGCGCGGGTCGGTGAGAAAGGCCCTCGCCAGGGCGAGCCGCTGGCGCTGACCGCCCGAAAGCGTGACGCCGCGCTCGCCAATCACCGTGTCGTAGCCGTCCCTGAAGCCCATGATGAACTCGTGCGCCTGCGCCGATTTTGCCGCGGCGACGATCTCCTCACGGGTGGCACCCGGCTTGCCGAAGGCGATGTTATCGGCGATGCTGCGCGAGAACAGGAAAATATCCTGCTCGATGATGGAAATCTGCCGCCGCAGGGATTCCAGGTTCCAGCCGCGCACATCGGTTCCGTCCACCAGCACCGCACCCTCGGTGACGTCGTAGGTGCGGTTGACCAGTTTGACCAGGGTGGTCTTGCCCGTTCCGGTTTGTCCGACGATGGCAACCGTCTGCCCGGGGCGGACTTTGAGGTTGATTCCACTAAGGGTGGGTTCCGCGGCGCCCTCGTAGGTGAAGGTCACATCCCGAAACTCCACGGAACCATCCAAAATCCGGGATTGACCGGCCACATTCTGGTCGAGGTCGGTCTCGCGGTTGATGAGTTCCAAAATCCGCCGCGCGCCCGCCAATCCCAGCGAAACCTGCGAGTAGGCGAACAGCGAAACAAAGGTCGGGAATCCCAGCAAGAGCAGCAATCCGAAATAAGCGGCCACATCCCCAATGGCAAGCAGACCGCGCTGGTAAAGGAGCATGGCGTGGAGCAGGCCACCGGCCTGGGTGATTGCCATCAGCAAAAAGGGCACAAAACGGGCTTCCACATCGCCCTGGCGGACGTAAAGGTTGCGGAAGTTCCAGGCGTTTTTGCCGAAGAGGGCGATTTCCTGCCGCTCCTGCGCCATGCCCTTGACCGTTTCGATGCCGTCAATGGCTTCGGTGAGGCGGGTGTTGAGTTGCCCGAAGGCGCGGCGCACGTCGTCGGTGATGGGACGCAGTTCGTGGAGGTACTGCCACAGTGCCAGAATGTAGGTGACGATGAAGAACAGCGGTGCGGCGATAAGCGCGGGGTGATAGCGGGGGGCAAACAGCAGGGGCATGAGCAAAAAGTTCCCTGAACCGATCACCAGATTGACGCCGGGGCTGAACATCAGGTTGATTTCGCGCACATCGTTGGTGGCGCGCGCCATCGTATCGCCCACGGGTTGGAGGCTGTGGAAAGTCATGCTCTTGCCCAGAAGGCTGACATAGAGTTCCTCACGGATGTCGCGCGCCATCAGTTGGCCGATCAGTTCCGCGCTGAAGTTGCGCCCCAGTTGAAGCACGGCGCGCACAACCTGAGTGCCCGCGAGCCCCAGCGCGATGGCGAGCAGCCCGCGGGTCACGGGCGGGTCCGCGCTGACCGCGTCGATCGCCTTCCCGATGTACACCGGCACGACCGCCGCCAGAGCGGCGTTGCCCACTGCGCCGAGCAGCATCATCAAAATCAGGTACCAGTAGGGCCTGACGTGCGAAATCAGCCAGCGGATGGGGCTGGCGCGGTTGGTGCGCTTGCGCCGGGGGAGGGTGAATTCGGCGGAGGCCATGACGGGGGTTGAAAGTTGAAGGTTGGAGGTTGAAGGTTGGAGGTTGGCGGGGGTCAGGAGGGTCGTGCCGCATCCATCATTCGCCATCTTGCTCATCCGGGAAAGGCATCTCAGCGGCGATGGCATACACGCCGAATTTGGGCAGGTCGCGGGGGTCAACGGGGGTCAGCGAGCCGTCCCTGGGGGTGACGAGGTACACGCCGCCGTCGCGGTGCAGCAGGGGAATGCGCCGATGCCAGCGCCCGAACACCCGCCGCATGATGACGGCATGGTGGCGGAAGTTCCCGCGCTCGCCGGGGACGTGCGCCAGAATCCAGTCGTAGGCTTCCACAAACTGGCGGACGTATTCGGGCGCGACCGCGTCGAGGTGGCTGATCACCCAGCAGCGGTCTTCGTATTGCCAGTAGTACGAGAGGCCGATGAATTCGCCTTCCCGCGTGAGGTAGGGGAAGAAGGGGAACGCCCGGCAGGTGACGGAACGGAATTCCCGCTGGCAATGCTGGTATCCCAGACATTCGAGCAGGCACTGTCCATCGGGGGTTTCGGCGCGCAGGGCTTCGGTTTCGGCAGGGTCGCCGCCTTCCCAGGGGTGCCAGAGGCTGGTGTTCAGGCGCAGGTAATCCCATTCGGCGGCGTAAGCGGTGGGCACGGCGTGCGCGGTATCGCAGCAAAAGGGCACGCCGTATTCGTTGTACGGCGCGCACTTGCGCCCGCAATCCAGCGCGGTGACAGGAGCATCAAAGCGGGCGTACAGGGCGGCGAAATCCGCCGGGGCGGGAGTCTTCATCGGAGGACAGGATACCACAGAGTCGGGAGTCGGGAGTCGAGAGTCGAGAGTCGGGAGTGGGGGGTTGGGAATTTGTCATCCGCCACCCATCATCCATCATCCGCCATCTCTCATCCGCCATCCGCCATCGCCGCGGCCAGGTAGCGCAAGGCATAACTCATACGGCTCTTGACCGTCCCTACGGGACACTCCATGATGTCAGCAATCTCACGGTACGAAAAGCCGTGGATGAAGGTCAATTCCACAACCGAGCGGTGGTCGGGAGAGAGTGTCTCCAGCGCGGCGATAACCTGCGCGGTCTCAAACTTTCCCAAAAAGACATCCTCCGGGCCAGGAGCATCGGATGCGATGCGGTTCTCCGAAATTTCTGCTATTTTGCGGGATTTACGCAGGTGCGACGCGCTGCGGTAGTAAGCGATGCGAAAAATCCACGTCTTCACACTGGATTGGCCGCGGAATTTGTGCGCACCCTGCCAGACGGCCAAAAACGTATCTTGCAGCAGGTCATCCGCCGCGCCCTTGTGGCGCACCAGCCGCAGGATGTAGTTGTAAACCGGGGTACGGTAACGCTCGTACAGGGTGCGAAATGCAGCCTCGTTCCCGCGGGCAGCATCCCGCAACAGGGTCAGATCATCCACCTCGGTCATCGCATCCTGCGTTCCGGTCATCACGTCCAATCGCCAATAATGGTCACGGATAAGGCGCGGCGGCAAAGCCGGCAGGCTGTCAGAACGGCGGCTGCCGCTGCGGCAATTTTCCGTTTTCCAGAAGCGCCCAAAACGAGGCGTCAGGCCGGAAGTGCAGTTCATACATCGGGGCGGCACGCTGCAAGGCGGCGAGCGTTTCCAACAGGCGGGGGACGCGGGTCGGGTCTTCGGGGATAACGGGTGCACCGGCAGCGAGTGCTGCCAGCGCCTGTCCCGCGCCCATCGGACAGAGGAGCACCTGCTCACTTTGCCGCAGTTTGAACATTGCCCGTAACGGCGCACTTGCCGGAACCGGAGGCACCTGGGTCGGGTTCCAGAACGGAGTGCTGCAAGCCTGCCAGGAATCGCCGCGGGGCAGCAGCAAAATCAAATCGTCGTTAAGCACTTCCGCCAGCGGCTGCGATACCCGGCAAAGTGTGGTTTTTCCGACCCCGGAAGGCCCCAAAAACAGGTAGGCCTCACCCGTCCGGGCCATGCCTGCGGCATGGAGCAAAACCCCGCCTGCCTTGTGCGCCAGCAGGGCATAAATCACCCGCAGGTAGTAGTCAATTTCCTCCACCGGCTGTTTTGATGAAAGTGCAAGTTCCCCGCGCCCTTGAGCGGCATCTATCTGCCCTGTGTAACCCGCGGCTGTAAAATGCAGCACGCCGTTTTCAAAACGGAGCCCGGTCTCCAGGAGGGCGTTTTCGCGCGCGGTGCCAACCCAGCGCACATCGGCATACAAATCTGGCGGCAGGCCGTCGGGGGCCAGAAACCCGCGGTACCGTCGGCGGAACACGGAAGCCAGTTTGCGGTGGTGGCAATCCACAGTGACGCGCAAACCGGCGATTTGCAAAGTAAAAAGGGCAGACATAGGGAATGGGTCAGGCTTCTGCCGGTGGTTTCCGGGTTGCATCCCGCCACCGGATGAACGCGTATCCCCCCGCGCCGGTCAGCAGCAGCCCGCCGGTTAGCAGTTCCAGTTTTGCAGTGTTACCGGTACTGACAGCAATCGGTCCGTGCCGGTTGCTGCTGCCATCGCTCCCGATTTCTTCCAGCAGGTAGTAGTAGGTTTTCCCGGCAGCGGCGGTGGCATCTTCATAACGATAACTGCCGCCGGAAAGCGAATCGCCTGTGGAAAGAATGATGGAATCGTTGATCCGCTCAAAGGGGCCGTCGGGATTCTCGCTGCGCAGCAGGTTAAAACCGGCCGTATCCAGTTCGCTAGCGGTTTCCCATTCCACGGTGACCGCGGCACGTCCAAAAGTTAACGCACCGTGGAAAATTGCGCTCAACCCCGCCAGGGCCAGCGCACCAATGAGCATCCAGATGACGGAAACCGGTTTTAGGCGGGGCTGATGCAAAATACGCTCCTGCTTCCAGACGATAGACGGCGGAGGATCATGCTTCATCTTCCACATCAAACACATAACCGGTGCCGCGCACATTGACGATCCAGTTTTCACCATCGGGAAATGCAGAAAGTTTCCGGCGCAGGCGGCTAATCAGCGGACGCAGCACTTCCGGGGCTTCCCATTCTGAAATATCGTAACCCTGAACCAGGAAAACCAGTTCCTTGTGCGACATTACCCGGCCTTTGTTTTCAAACAGCACTTTGAACAGTTTCCCCTCCGTCGGGGTCAGTGTCACCTGGTTGTTGCCGCGCCAGATTTTGCGGCGCGCCAAATCCACCATAACGCCAGCCGGAAGGGTGACAACCTGCTGTCCGACGGGGGCTGTCTGCGGAACCCCCTCCACATCCTTCAACTGGCGCAGAGAAGTCTCCAACTGGTTGAGCAGCAACCGCTTGCGCTGTAACTCTGCATGGCGGGCCACCGCGCTGGCAACGCTGCTCAGAATTTCCTGCGGAGACGCGGGCTTGAGCAGATAGTCGTGGGCGCCATATCGAAGTGCACCGATGGCGGATTCCATTGAACCGTGCGCGGTCAGCAAAATAATCTGCGTATCCGGCGAGAGGCTGGCAGCCTTCTGCATCACATCAACGCCATCCATCCCCGGCATTTTGATATCCAAAAGCATCAGGTCAAAATGGCGGCTGGTAAGCAGTGCCAGTGCGGCCGTTCCTTCTGCCGCGGTTTCAACTGCGTACCCTTCCAGCCGCAGTATATCCGCCAGCGATTTTCGGGCTGTCTTTTCGTCATCAACAACAAGGATTTTTATGGTCACGGAACACCCTCCGGTTTGCGATCGTTCAACGACAAACAAATTCACCGCATGGTGCAAGAGATTGCCGCGCCGCGCCCGCAATGCCACATCAGTTGCAAAAAACGCAAGTCAGGCTATTAAACCAGAATTTGGAAGTTTTGTGTGTACACCCACCCCACCGGGTGCAGGCAAATGTTGTAGAAATTCCTATGTGTTTCCCTCGCCCCGCACACAAGACTGGCAGTCCTGCCAGGACTGCCAGTCTTCATTTTGCGAACAGGACAAGCAAAAGATGTAGAACGCCGGTGGTCCCCCCGCCTCGGCCCTCACCCCTAACCCATCTCCCTTCGGGAGAGGGGTCGGGGATAGGGGCATAGTTGACAAAGCGATATGGAACTTCACTCAATTTCTACATCTTTTGCCTGCACCCTTACGTCGCTCTTGACATCCACAAACACTATGCGGTCGTGGCCGCCGTTGACCGGGATGGTCATGTCCTGCTGCAAC
>CAZPSL010000119.1:0-19821 GCA_964589145.1 uncultured Anaerolineales bacterium | reverse complement strand
TATTTTCACCCTCTTCCCCGAAGTAATCACTCCGTACCTGGGCGCGAGCATCTTGCAGCGCGCTCAGGCGAGCGGTATCGCAGCGTTTCGCGTCCACAATATCCGCGATTGGGCAACCGACAGGCATCACGTCACTGACGACGAGCCTTACGGCGGCGGCGGCGGTATGGTGATGAAGGCCGAGCCAATTTTCAACGCCGTGGAGAGCGTGCTGGGCACCCCGCCATCCTGCCCGCTGATTTTGCTCACCCCGCAGGGACGCGTCTTCACCCAGAAAGTCGCCCGCGAACTGGCACAGTTGCCCCACATCGCCCTGCTCGCGGGCCGCTACGAAGGGTTGGATGAACGCGTCCGTCAGCATCTGGTCACGGATGAAATCTCCGTCGGGGATTACGTACTCACCGGCGGGGAACTTCCGGCCCTGATTGTGGTGGATGCCGTTACCCGGCTGCTCCCCGGCGCCTTAGGGGATGCCGCCGCCCCGATGAAGGATTCCCACGCCGAAGGTTTGCTGGAACACCCGCACTACACCCGCCCCGCCGTCTTCCGCGGCTGGTCAGTCCCCGACGTGCTGCGCTCCGGCGACCACGCCGCGATTGAGCGCTGGCGGCGGGAGCAATCCCTGCACCGAACCTGGGAGCGCCGCCCCGAACTGCTCCAGCGCGCCGACCTCACCGAGGACGAGTGGCGGCTGATCCACCACTGGCAGGCGGAAAAAGAGGGGTGAGGGGGTCGGTGTCAGGTGTTTCGTTTCAGGTTCCACATGCCCCCCAACCCCCAATCTACCAACTCCCAATTCCCAATCCCCAATCTGCCACCCCCCAATCCCTAATCCCCAAATTCCACCATCCCGGAGGCCTTCATGCAACCCAAATTCAGTTACGGCAAAATTTTCCTGCTCGGCTTTGGATTCTTCGGCGTCAGCGTCATCTGGGGGACGTACAACGCCTTCGTGCCCATCTTCCTTTCGCAGAAGTTCGGCCTTGCGGCGGGATGGGTGGGCTTTTTTATGACCCTGGACAATATCGCCGCGCTGCTGATTCAGCCGCCAGTGGGCGCCTGGTCGGACAAGTTGCGCACCCCCATCGGGCGGCGGATGCCCTTCATCCTGGTCGGCGCGCCGATTGGTGCCATTGCCTTCGGGCTGATTCCGATTGCCTCGGCGCTGCCGCTCTTCGTGGCCTGCACCAGCACCCTGCTGCTCAGCATGGCATTCTGGCGCACGCCTGTAGTCGCTCTGATGCCGGACATCACCCCATCGAAGTACCGCTCGCAGGCCAACGGCATCATCAACTTCATGGGCGGCGTGGGCGCAATTGTTTCCTTCCTGGCCGGGTCTGCCTTGTACCGCATGAACGAGGCCTACCCCTTCTGGCTGGGTTCCGCCCTGGTGATCATCGCCGCGCTGCTGGTGTTCGCCTTCATCCGCGAACCCAAAGAGTACAATGAAACCCCCGAAGAAACACCGGGGATACTTGCCAGTTTGAAAGAAGTGCTGCAAGACGAGGACAAAAGCGCCATCCGCCTGCTGCTGGCGATTTTCTTCTGGTTCGTGGGCTACAACGCCATCGAAGCCTTCTTCACGCTCTACGCCGTCAACCGCCTGGGGCTGGACGCGGCGGATGGCGCCGCCCTGCTGGGGCATCTCTCGCTGTTCTTCGTGCTGTTCGCGCTGGTAGCCGGGTTCATCGGCTCCCGCATCGGACGGCGGGTGACCATTTCCATCGGGCTGGGACTGCTGATCGCACTGCTGGTGGGCATCTACCTCCTGCCGCCGGAGACGCTTGCCGCCCCGTTGTCAAAAGTCCCCGTTTTGGGTACGGTACGGATCATCAGCCTCTTCCTGATGTCCGCAGGCGTCGCCTGGGCGCTGATCAACATCAATTCGCTGCCGATGGTCGTGGATATGGTCACGCTGGCGCGGGTAGGGACCTTCACCGGGCTGTACTACCTGTTCTCCACGCTGGCCGCGATTGCCGGGCCGAACATCAACGGGCTGATCATCCAGTTTAGCGGGAACAACTACAATACCATCATGCTGTTCTCTCCCATCTTCATGGCAATCGCCCTGATTCTGATGTGGGGCGTCCGCCGCGGGGAGGTCTCTCCCGATGCGGTACCCGAAACCTGAAAAGCGGCACGGGAACAGAAAGCGCGCAGAAGACGTCAAATTCGCGGGTTGGGCACCTGAGATTCCAGGACCAATCTGCCAAAATCCAAGTCAACAAGGCTTCCGCGCTGAGTGATGGTTCGTGGTGTTTTGTGCATGCTTCGCATGCACAAAACACCACTTTTCCCTGCCATTCAGCAAAGCCCAATTTACCAACTTCTTCACCCGCGAGGTAACGATGAAACGACTCCCCTACATCCCGATTTTGCTTCTCGCTGCGCTGACACTCGCCGCCTGTCAGCCTGCGGTCCCAATCACGCCCGAAACGCCTGATGAGAAAGCCCCGGAAGTTGCCTACCCTCCGGCGGAAGAGCCGTCCGCTCCGGCGGAATCTTACCCGGCCCCGGCGCAGCCTGCCGTCCCGGCAACACCGTATCCCTATCCTTCAATGGAGGAGTCCAGCGCCATGAACAGTTCTTACATCCGCATTGATACCCCAGAAAACGGGGCAATCCTGAGCAGCAGCCAGCCTGTCACCGTCAGCGGGATGGGCGCGGGGCTGTTTGAAGGCAACGTGGTTGTGCAGATACTGGATGCCAGCGGAAATCAGATTGCCATGCAAGCCGTCACCCTGCAATCCCCCGAAGCGGGCACAGGCGGCGAAGGCCCCTGGTCGGTGGAACTCACCTTCTCGGTGGATACATCCGGTGCAGGGAAAATCGTGGCGTTCTCCCCCTCCCCAAAGGACGGCGAAGACTGGCTCGCCAGTGACGAAATCCCCGTTACTCTCGCCCCAGCAGATGCCAGCCTGGAAACCACACCCTGGCTGCTGCGCGCCTTCCCCCAGGCGGAGGATTACAACGCCTTGCTGGCCGCGCATCAAGTCACAGCGAATTTTAACCCGGCAGAAAATCAACTCAGCGGCACGGCGGGATGCAACCGCTACAGCACATCCTATATCGTTGAAGGTGGCTCCCTCAAGGTCAGCACTCCCCCGGCGCTGACCCGGATGATGTGCAACCGCCCGCAAATGACTCTGGAAGACACCTATACCGCTGCGCTGGAGAATATTGCCGCTTACGAGATTGTCGGCGACCGGCTGACAATTCTCAACCCGCAGAAGAACCCCGTACTGGAATTTCAGGTTGATCCCTTTACCCTGAACAAAACCTACACCCGTGAGGCGCTCGGCAATCTCGCCTATCGCTCCGAGTTCGGCGAGGATGGCACCGTGCAACTGACCGGCGGCCAGTACCGCGCCCCCGCCGCAGAAGGCTCTGCATCAGAGATCATCGTTTCCCTGAGCAATTTCGCCGCCTTTGGCGACCTGAACGGCGACGGGACAGAAGATGCCGCCGTGATTTTAGTCTCCAGCGGCGGCGGGTCAGGCGTATTCTACGACCTGGCAGTAGTCATTGACGAAAACGGCACGTTGACGAATATCGCGGTTGATTCCCTCGGAGACCGTGTGCAGATCAAAGAGTTGCAGGTTACGGACGGCGAGATTGTGGTTTCCCTGCTCACACATGCCCCCTCCGACCCGCTGTGCTGCGCTACCCAGAACACGATCCTGCATTACCAACTGGTCGGCGACCAATTGACCCTGGTCAAAACCGAAATGGAAGAGTAAGAATTTATCGCAAAAATCACTTTTTTGCTTTTTATTCGTGCGATTCGTTTCATTCGCTGATTTTCGCGTTACCAAACAGATGCATCATCCTTTATCGAGTTTCAATCGGTTTACCTTGATCTGCTTGCCAACGAACCACCGCCCATGATCCCACACAGCCTCACCATCTCCGGTTTCCTTTCCTACCGCGCTCCGGCGGAAATTGACTTCACCGGTTTCGACCTCGCCTGTATCGCCGGTTCCAACGGAGCGGGCAAATCCTCCATCCTGGATGCGGTCACCTGGGCGCTCTTCGGGCAGGCGCGCCAGCGCGGCGACGCGGTGCTCAACGCCCAGTCCGACGCCGCGGCGGTCACGCTGGTGTTCGAATACGAGGACAACCTGTACCGCGTCATCCGCACCAAGCCGCGCGGCAAAACCGGCGTGCTGGAGTTCCACATCGCCCAGCGGAACGGTAACGCCCTAACTCCTGACTCCCTAACCTGGAAGCCCCTCAGCGAGCGCACCAGCCGCGAAACCCAGCGCCGCATCGAAGAAACCCTGCGCCTGGATTACGAAACCTTCATCAACGCGGCCTTCTTCCTGCAAGGCAAGGCCGACCAGTTCACCCAGCAATCCCCCGGCAACCGCAAGCGCATCCTCGCCAGCATCCTCGGCCTCGAAATCTGGGAGACCTACCGCCAGCGCGCCGCCCGGCGCCGCAAGGATACCGAGGGCGAAATCCGCGCCCTCGATGGCCGTCTCGATGAGGTCAACGCTGAACTGCGGGAGGAGAAGGAACGAAAAGCGCGGCTGGCCGAACTGCAAAATCAACTGGCGCAAATGGAGACAGCGCGCAAAACGCAGGAACAGCGGGTGGAGGAAATCAGGCAGCAGATGGCCTTGCTGGAGAGCCAGCGCAAAATGGTGGATACCCTCACCCGTCAGTTGGAGGCCGACCGGGAGCGGATGACCGACCTGGAACTTCGGCTGGAATCCCGTCAAGCCGAGCGGGGGCAGCACGCCGAAATACTCGCCCGCCAAACCGAAATCGAGGAGGCTTACCGCGCCCTTCAGGAGGCCCGCAAAGAACTCAAACACTGGGAGGAGATCGCGGCCCGGTTCCGCGAGCACGAGAAACGCCGTCAGGGGCCGCTGACCACCCTCGAGGCCGCGCGCGCCCGTCTCCTTCAGGAGGCGGAAACCCTGCGGGAACGCGAATCCGACGTCGGGCGGCAGCGGTCAACCCTCAGCGACCTCCAGGCCAAAATCGCTGACCTCCAGTCGCAGATCGCCAGCCTTGAAACCAAAATCGCCGAGCGCAAATCCCTGGAGGCGGAACTCGATGATGCGCGCACTGCCCTCGCCAACGCCAAAGCAGAAAACCCGCGCCTGAAGGCAGAGATGGAGGAACTCAAGGCCCGCATTGTCCAGTTGGAGGAAACCGGGGGTGCGGTCTGCCCGCTGTGCGAGCAGCCGCTCTCGTCCGGTGACCGTGCCGCGCTGGTGGCCCGCCTGGAGACGGAGGGCAAGGCGATGGGCGACAAGTACCGCGCCAACGCCAAACTGCTGGACGAAGCCGAAACCCTGGTCAATGACCTGAAATCGAAAATTTCCGCGCTCGAATCCCTGGATGACGACCTGCAAAACGCCCGGAGCGAACTCAGCCGCCTCACCGCCCAAAAGGAGCAACTGGAAGCGCAGATTGCCGACTGGGAGCGGGAGGGCGCGCTGCGGCTGACGGAGATCACCCGCATCCTGGAAGAGGAAACCTTCGCTCCCGAAGCGCGCGCCGAACTGGCAGCGGTGGATGCTGAACTGCAAGCCCTGGGCTACGATGCCGCCGCGCATGATGCCGTCCGCAGCACTGCTGCTGACCTCGTTCCAGAAGAGGATTACCGTGCCCTGGAAAGTGCCCAGGCCGCGCTCAAACCGCTGGATGACGAAATTGCCAACCTGCAAGCGCAAATCTCCGGCCTTCGGTCTTCCATCGCTGAGCAGGAAGCCGACTTGCAGAAAATTGCCGCGGCTTACGATGAAGCCAAAGCCGCCATGCCGGATTTGGGGCAGGCACAGCGGGAACTGTTGAACATCCGGGAGCGGGAAAATGCCCTGCGCCGGGAGGTCGGGGCGGCGGAGCAAAAGGTCGCCGTGCTGGGCGATCTGCGGGCGCGCCGCAAATCGCTGGAAGCCGAGCGCGAAGAACTTGCCCGGCGTGCGGCGCAGTTCAAGCAATTGGAAAAAGCCTTCGGCAAGGACGGCGTGCCCGCCCTGCTCATCGAGCAGGCACTGCCGCAAATCGAGACCAAAGCCAACGACATCCTGTCCCGGCTGACCGACGGCGGCATGTCGGTGCGCTTCCAGACCCAGCGGGAACTCAAAACCCGTGACGACCTCAAGGAAACCCTGGACATCACCATCTCCGACGGGGCGGGGACACGGGATTACGAGATGTTCTCCGGCGGGGAGGCGTTTCGGGTGAATTTCGCCATTCGCCTGGCGCTCTCGGAGATTTTGGCGCAGCGTTCCGGGGCGCGGCTGCAAACCCTGGTGATTGACGAGGGCTTCGGCAGTCAGGATGCCCTGGGCCGCCAGCGGCTGATTGAAGCCATCAACGCCGTGCGGAAGGATTTTGCTAAAATTTTGGTCATCACCCACATTGACGCGCTCAAGGATGCCTTCCCCACCCGCATCGAGGTCGAAAAAACGCCGCGCGGCTCGGTGGTCAGCGTAGTGACAGCGTAAGGGAGAACTTGATGGCGCGGTATCCGTTCAAAAATCTGGTGTTTGAGGGCGGCGGCGTGCGCGCTTACGTCTATCACGGGGCGCTGCGGGTGTTTGAGGAGTACGGCATCCTGCCGAAAATCGAGCGCGTAGCGGGGACCTCCGCCGGGGCGCTGCAAGCCGCGCTGCTCGCCTTCGGGCGGGATGCCGAGGGAACGATCGCGCTCTACAAAACCATTGACCACGCCCGCATCCGCAACCCGGAGGGCGAGGACGCCGTTCACGGCGGGCGTCTCGACCGCGTGCGCGATAACCTGAACGTCGCCAACCGCCTGCTCCGCAGGTTTGGGTTGTACCCTAACGAATACTTGAAAACCTGGCTGGAGGAGACCATCGCCGCACAATGCGGCGGGAACGGGCGCGCCACCTTCGCCGATTTTCGCAAGCGCGGCTTCCGGGATTTGTACATCACTGCGGTCAACATCACCCGCCGCCGCCCCGAAATTTTCTCGGCGGAGACCACCCCGCAGGTCGCTGTGGCGGACGCGGTGGTGATGTCTTCAGCCATCCCGTTTTTCTTTGAAGCGGTGCAGTTTGACGGAGAATCTTTTGGCCGGGGAGATTTTTACATTGACGGCGGCGCCCTGAGCAACTATCCGCTCACCCTTTTTGATGATCCGCGCTTCGAGGAGAACAGCCGGAGCTTCACGTATGGAGTCAATTGGGAAACCCTGGGGTGTCAGCAGTACACGCCGGAGGATTGCACACCCCCCCACAACGAAATCGGCAATATCTTCCAGTATGCTGAAAGCATCATCGGAACATTAACCGAGGCTCAGAAGGTTGCTGTGGATATGCGCCTGGTAGACCGTTTGCGCACCATTCGCATCAGCAATTGTTGTGTTGCCACAACGGATTTTGAGATTGCAGTGGACGATTCCAACCCGAAATACGCCAAACTGGCTGCTTCCGGGGAGCAGGCTGCACGGGCGTATCTGAAGAACTACCGCCTGCCCACCGACCGTTTGGCAAACTTCAAGGGAAAACTGGCAGATCTGCTCCGGTGGCGTTAGCCAGTGGCACGGCAACGCCGCGGGTTATTGATGCGCAGCACAGATGACTATTTTTTTGCAAGCAGGATCATGCTTTCTCCCCAGCGAAGAGGCAAAAATACCCGTCCGGTGATGGCCTGCACTCCTCCCAGAGAGCCAAAAATGATTTTCTGCAACCCGGCAGGCAGAATGGGCAGGTAGGGAACATCCCAAAATCCGTCTGAAAACGCGCGCAGAATCGTCAGGCGGGCTTCTTCCTGAAGAAGACGGATCCATTCATCCGGCGGCTTGAGAGAGATATGCGTCGGGTCCTGGTAGCCGATCCATTGTTCTCCTTTGAGCGGTTTGAGCAGCGAATCCAGATTGGGGGCCGAAAGAATCAGCACCCCGTCCGGAGAGAGTATCCGTCCCAATTCGCGGATAGCCTGCTCCGGGTGCGGCAGATGCTCCACCACATGCTTGATGATAATCATTCCGAAGGAGTTGGGCGCAAAGGGCAGTTCTTCTGCTGAGGCCAGGGTAAATCGGGTTTTGGGGGCAAATTGCGGTGCCTGTTGCAACGCCCAGGGATTGATGTCAACAGCGTAAGTGTCAAAATTGGGTTCCAGTTGCCCGGAAAGATGACCCAGCCCGCAGCCAATTTCAAGCAAACGGCTGCCTGGCTTTCCATAGCGGCGGGCCTGGATGGCATAAAACCGGTTCGACCACCAGTATTGACTGTATTTTCCAAAGGAAACATTTTCGTATGTATGCGAGCGAAAATAGTTTTCGTCAAAAAGGGGAGGGGATGAAGTCATTTTCGCCGTGCAATGAAAAACGTGAATGTTCCTTGAGGGTGTGGAACCGGCTGCGCGTGGGGCCGCACAAACCGCAGGGTGAAGGCCAGGTTCCAACGGCTGGGGACGAGAATCCAGCGTCCGAAGAGTTTTTTGCTCACCAGTGCGGGCAGCCCGAAATAATGTCCCCACTCCAGAACGCGCATTGCCTCCGGCGAAAAGTAATGCCACCATTTTTCGAGTTTGAACCCGGCCTTGTTGAGGCGGCGTTCCCAGGTTTCGGGCGGGTCGGCGTGATGGACGCGGGACATCTGCCGGAACCATTCGGTGTATCCCGCTCCCGCGCGGGAAAGATGCAGTCCTTGCAGGATTTTCGGGATCCCCAACTCGGTGAGGTAGCGCTCGTTGGGTACACAGAAAACAAAGGGCGCCCCCGGCTTGAGGATGCGTGCCGTTTCCGCGAGGACGGCAGCCAGATGGGGGATATGCTCCAGCACGGAGTTGCTGACCGCGCTGGCGAAGTACGCATCCGGGAAGGGCTGCGCCGCCCCGTCGGATTGCACCAGCCCCTTGTAGGCGCGGCGTTCCGCGGCTTCGGTGAGCGGCCCCCACCAGGGGTCGCTGCCGACTTCCAGGGGACGGTCGAAGGCATCGGTGGCAAAATGTCCGTCCCCGCAGCCCAGGTCAAGGGTCGGTGCGGGGAGTTCGATGCCCTCGTAAAAGTGGGCTTCCACTGCCCGCAGCAGGCCGCGGAAATAGGGCAGGGAGGCAATCTGGTAGTCGAGATGCCCTGCTGACGGCTGGCTGCCGGGGGGGATTTGCTGGTAGGTGTGGTTTTTCATGATGCAATGGTGATAACAGTTTGAGATGCCTGCATTCCGGCGAAAGCCCTACAGGCCCGAAAATTTCAGGCAAATCCGTATAATCCGCGCCCATCCGCGTTCCGAAAATTTTGCCGGTCAACCCGGCCCCAATTCGTCCATCAACGCGGTGTACAGTTCCTCGTAAGCCGCGGCGTTTGTCTGCGGGGAGAACTTCTTCGCTACCGCTTCGGGGTCGCCGCGGTAGTTTTCGGGGTGGTCGAAGATTTTGAGCATGGCGTCTGCCAGCGCGCCGGAATCGCCAATAGGAACGACCTCGCCCATGCCGGTCATCTGCGGGGGCTGGCGCACGCCCGGCAGGTTGGAAGCCACCGTGGGCGTGCCGCACATCATGGCTTCGATTTGCACCAGCCCGAAGGTCTCCGTGGAGTTGAGCGAGGGGACGAGCAGCACATCCAGGTTGGGGTAGAAAGCCGCCATCTGCCGCGGGGTGAGCGTGCCGAGGAACTTCCACTGCCCGGCAGCCTGATACTTCTCGATGGTGGGCAGCAGCCGGGCGAGGTAGGCTTCCTCGCCCCACACGCCCCGGTACTGCCCGGCGAAGAGCACCATCGCCCGCGGGTAGCGTTCCAGCACGCGGGGGAGGGCATCCAGCAGGATTTCGACGCCCTTCTCGGCGGCGAAGCGGGTCGCCATGCCGATCACAGGGCCGCGGTTCTCCGGGTTGTGCTCCTGCTGGAAGGCCAGCACCGCCGCATCCGGGATTTGGGGGAGTTCCACCGGGGGCAGGATGACGCGCACCTTGCCGGAAAACCGCCGCAGATACGGGGAGTGACCGGCGAAATCTTCGGTGTAGGCAACAATCCGGTGCGTAAGCATTCCGGCCAGATCGTTCATCCGCAGCACCACCTGGTTGACAAAGCGGTTGAACAGCCCGTTTGGAAGCAGTAAATCCGAATGGTAGGTAATCACAACCGGCTTTTGAAGCATACGCCCCAAAAAGGCAACGCCGGCGGCATCGAACTGTGGCAGGTGGAGGTGAATAACCTCGGCGGCTCCCGCCAATTCCCAGGCCAGGGTGTAAAAAACCGGCATGATCACGCCTTTGCTGACGCGAAACAGTACCGGGGCGCGCACAATCCGCACGCCGTCGCGGGTTTCTTCGCGGGGCAGTTCCGGCTCGTACTGCGAAGTCAGCACGGTGACTTCGTGCCCGCGCCTGACCAGCGTGCGCGCCAGCCGCTCGACGTAAATGGTCAACCCGCTGGTGTGTGGGCGGTAGTAGGTGAGGACGGTGAGGATTTTCATGGAGAGGGGGAAGAAAACCAGGAAATCAGGGGGCAGGAAACCGGGGAACTGGGAAACTGGCAGTTGGTAAATTGGGGAACTGGTAGTTGGTAAATTGGGAACTGGGAAGTTGAAGATTGGAAAGTGCTATCAATTCCCAATCTACCAAATCCCAATCTACCAACTACCTATCTGCCAACTACCAATTCCCAATCTGCCAGCCTTTCACTCAAACAACTCCCGATTTGCCACTACCCACTCGTACAGGCGGCGCACACCGCTTTCCACATCCACTCGCGGAGACCAGTTCAGTTCCGCTTTGGCCTTGCGGATGTCGGAGATGTAAACTTTCTGGTCGCCGGGACGCCAATCGGCCCGGGAGACGGGGATTTCGCGCCCGAACAGGCGCGCCAGCAGAGGCCCGAACTCCGCCCAGATAGAGAGCGTGTTCGTCTCGCCTCCGCCGATGTTGTAAACCTGTCCGGCAACCCGCCCGATGTTGGCGATTGCCGCATCGTAGGCATCCAGCAGATCGTCCACGTAGAGGATGTCGCGCACCTGCTTGCCGTCGCCGTAGATGGTGATCGGGCGTTCCAGCAGGGCGGCGATGACGAACCACGCCACCCAGCCCTGGTCTTCGATGCCGAACTGCCGCGGCCCGTAGATGCAACTCTGGCGCAGCACCACCGTCGGCAGGCCGTAGATGCGGGCGTAATCGCGCACATACTGGTCGCCCGTCCCTTTGGAGCAGCCATAGGGCGAGTGGAAATCCAGGGGCTGGGTTTCGGGCATCCCCAGCGGCAGGTCGGCGTACTCGTAGCGGGTCCCGCGCGCCACCACGCGTACTTCTTCCATACCGCCGTACACCTTGTTGGTGGAAGCATACAGCACCACCGGATTTCGTTCCGAAAGGCGGGCGGCTTCCAGCACGTTGAAGGTGCCCAGCGCGTTGGCTTCAAAATCCTCGCGGGGATGGGTAACGGAGGTGGTCACGGCGACCTGCCCGGCAAGATGGACGATGACATCCGCCCCGCGGGCGGTTGCCGTCAAAAGGGCGGCATCGCGGACATCACCCTGCACGAACCGGAAGGAATCCGCCCCGTAAGCGGTGCGCAGCCAGCGGAGATTGAGAGGGCCGCCGTTTCTGGAAAGGTTATCGTAAACCGTGACGTTTTCGCCGCGTTCCAGCAGGCGGGCGACGTAGTTCGAGCCGATGAAGCCCGCGCCGCCGGTGATGAGGTAGTTTTTGGTCATGGTGTTTTGAGGTTGGGGAATTGGGGATCAGGTAACTGGGTAATTGGGGATTGGGCAATCAGGTAATTGGGGATTGGAACTTGGGAGCCTAATCCCTGATCCCTGATACCTGATACCTAGTCCCTAATCCCTGTTTCCTGTTCCCCTAATTCCCCGAACAAATCTCCTAAACTTTCGCCCTCCCGGAAGAGGCCGTAAGCGCCGAAAATTCCGGTGAAGGCGTAGTAGATGGCGTGAACCGTGATGGCGTAAGCCAGCCCTTTAGCGGGCGGCACGCCGAACAGCGAGAGCGCGTACACCCAGGCGGCTTCGTACACGCCGAACTGACCCGGTGAGGAAGGGATGGCGATCCCCAGCGCGGCAACCGACAGCCCGAAGGCTGCCCACAGCACCGTTGCCTCAGGGAGAAACGCCTTGAGCGTAACGTAATAGTAAAAAATTGCCAGCCCCCACCCTGCCAGCATCCAGCCGAAGACCGCCAAAAAGCGCCGCGGCTCCGCCAGAGCGGAGAGGCCGCCCAAAAAGGAGCGCAGCCGCTCGGCAACGAGTTCAATCAGCCGCGGCCAGCGGCGGGCGGCTCGCTCAAACAGGCGCAGAACGGACTCCTGCCTGCGGGCGAGTGCGTACATCACTGCCAGAGCGAACAAGCCCGCCGTCCCAACGGCAGCCGCCAGATTTTGCGCACCGGGCAGTTCCACCACAAAGGGCAGAGTTCCCAAAAAGAGGGCAACCGCCAGAAGCAGGTCGAAGGCGCGTTCCACAAAAATCGAGGAGAACACCCGCCAAAAGCCCAGTCCGTGACGTCCCAGCAGGTAGGCGCGCCCCAGTTCGCCCATCCGCAGCGGCAGCAGATTGTTCAGCAGGTAGCCGATCTGCTGAACGAGAAAGGTCTGCCGGAGCGGCGGCTCGCCCAGCAGGACGATTTGCCAGGCGCGGGCGCGCACCAGATACGAGACGAAGTAAACCGGCAAAATCGCCAGCAGGCAGCGGTAATCGGCCTGGCGCAGCGCCGCCCAGAACGCCTGCCAATCCACCACCAGCGCCAGCGCAACCAGCGCGGCGAGGCTGATGAGCAGCCCGGGCAAGGCTTGGCGGTATCGGGGCGAAGATGCAGGCATGGCCGGAAGGGTTGCAGGTTGAGCGTAACCTTCAACATTCAACCCGTAACTTTCAACATCTACTCATCCCCAAGTTGCAACACCGCCAAAAACGCCTCTTGGGGGATTTCCACATGCCCGATCATCTTCATGCGCTTTTTGCCCTTCTTTTGCTTTTCGAGCAGTTTCTTTTTGCGGGTCACGTCGCCGCCGTAGCATTTGGCGAGCACATCCTTGCGCAGGGCTTTGACGTTGGCGCGCGAGATCACCCGCCCGCCCGCGGAAGCCTGGATGGGCACCTCGAACAACTGACGGGGAATCAGTTTGCGGAGTTTTGTCACCAGCCGCTGACCTTTGCGGTAGGCATCGTCGCGGTGGACGATGAGCGCGAAAGCGTCCACCGGCTCTTTGTTCACCAGCACTTCCAGTTTCACCAGATCGTCCGGGCGGTATTCGAGGAACTGGTAATCCAGGGAGGCGTAACCCCGGCTGCGGGATTTGAGTTGGTCGAAGAAATCCACAATCAACTCGCCGAGGGGAATTTCAAAGGTGAGTTGGACGCGGTTTGCGGTGGGGTACTCCTGCTCGATAAAGATGCCCCGTTTTTTAGTCACCAGGTCCATCACCGTCCCGTAGAACTCGGTGGGCGTGAAAATCTGGATTTTCATCCAGGGTTCGCGGATTTCGGCGATTTCGCCTTCGTCGGGCAGGTCGGCGGGGGAGTCGATCACGATTTCGGTTCCGTCGCGCAGCAAAATCTGGTATTCCACCGAGGGCGCGGTGAAGATCACGTCCAGGTTGTATTCACGCTCCAGCCGCTCTTGCACAATTTCCATGTGGAACATGCCCAAAAAGCCGCAGCGGAAGCCAAAATTGAGCGCCTGGGAGGTCTCCGGTTCGTAAACCAGGGCGGCATCGTTGAGTTGCAGTTTGGCAAGGGCGTCGCGCAGGTTTTCGTAGTCCTCGCCTTCGACCGGATAAACCCCGGCAAAAACCATCGGCTTGGGCTGACGGTAGCCGGGCAGCGGCTCCGGAGCGGGGCTGCGGGCCAGGGTGAAGGTATCGCCGACGCGGCATTCCTGGACGGTTTTCAGCCCGGTGGCAACGTAGCCGACCTCGCCGGTGGAGAGCGCGGCGGTGGTCTGCATCTGCGGGGTGAACACGCCGATTTCAACGGGCGTGAGTTCGGCTTCGGTTGCCATCAGGCGCAGGGTGTCGGCAGGCCTGATTTCACCGTCGAAAACGCGCACGTAAGCCACCACGCCTTTGTAGGAATCGTAGTGGGAATCGAAAATCAGGGCGCGCAGGGGGTTGTCGGGATTCCCTTTGGGCGGGGGAACCTGCTGAACAACGGCATCCAGCACCTGTTCCACGTTCTGCCCTTCCTTCGCGGAGATGCGGATGATCTCCTCGGCAGGAGTCCCCAGCAGGTTTTCGATCTCCTCGGCAACTTCGTCGGGCCGGGCGGAGATCAGGTCAATTTTGTTGATGACGGGGATGATCTCCAGGTCGGCTTCGAGGGCGAGGTAGAGGTTCGCCAGCGTTTGGGCTTCCATGCCCTGGGAGGCGTCCACCACCAGCAGGGCGCCCTCGCAGGCGTAGAGGGCGCGGCTGACCTCGTAGCCGAAATCCACGTGGCCGGGGGTGTCAATCAGGTTGAGTTCGTAGGTCTGCCCGTCGGGGGCGGCGTAGGACATCCGCACCGCCGAGGCCTTGATGGTGACGCCCTTTTCGCGTTCCAAATCCATCGAGTCGAGCACCTGCTCGGTCATCTCGCGTTCGGAGATGGTGCCGGTGAGTTGCAGCAGGCGGTCGGCGAGGGTGGATTTGCCGTGGTCAATATGTGCGATGATGCAGAAATTGCGGATGTGATCGAGTTGCATAACGGGGCAAGTATACCCGATTTCGGCGGGGGCAGGTGTTCCAGTGTCAGGTGTGGGTGTACGCTAATGTTGTAGAAAGTGGGCAGGTTATGGGAACTGCTTCCTTCCCCCCTCCCCGGCCCTCCCCCCGGCGGGGCGGGGTGTTCGGTGCTTGTCCTGTTCGCAAAATGAAGACTGGCAGTCCTGGCAGGACTGCCAGTCTTGTGCGCGGGGCGAGGGAAACAAATAGGAATTTCTACAACATTTGCCTGCACCCGTCAGGTGTTCCAGTGCCAGGTGCGGCAGGCGGCGTTCAGCCTCTCTTTTGCCGCGCCGTCCGCTAGCCGCTGCCCGCCATCCGTCCTTCTTCCCCCGCCGGTTTGACGCGTGCCAGCAAATACATCCCCAGCGCGCCGAGGCCGAAAATTGCCAGCGCGGGGCCGACCCCGTAAGCATCGGCGATTTTACCCAGGATGGGAGCGAAAATCACGACCAGCAGGGTGGTGAACTGTGATTCCACCGAGAGGCCGGAGGCCATCACCCGATGGGAAATCTGGTCGCTGATGAAGGAGACGGTCATCGGCTTGCGGAGGTTCTGCAAAACGTAGAACCCCAGGAAAACCAGAATGGAGATGACCGCCAGATTCCGCCAGGTGGCGATTCCGGCAACGAAGAGAAACACCGCCCCGGTGAGGAAGGTCAGGTTGATGGCTGTTGCCAGGTTGCTGAACCTGCGGCTGAAGCGGTCGGCGTTGCGGGAGGCAGTGCTGGTCATCAGGTAGATGAAGAAGTACACCACCCCGATCACCAGCCCGCTGCGGTTGACGTCATCCAGGTCGAGGGCAATCAGCAGGGGCATGGCGAGGGCAAAGGTTTCCAGAATGGGCTGGAGGTAATCTTTGGAGGTTTTGAACAGCGCGGAAAATCCCGCGCTGTTGAGAATCGCCCGCATGGCCTGAAGGTCGGCGAAAATGCCGAAGAAATCCCGCAAGGTGGCGACCATCTGCGTCCAGATGGTGCTGCCGGGCTTGCGGGTCAGGTCGCCGTCGAGTTCCTTGGGGTAGGTGGCGAGGTTCACCAGGTCAATCGCGTAGGGGATGATCGTCACCAGGAACATCGCCCGGTAGTTGCCGGTGAAAAAGAGCAGCCCCGCCGCCAGCAGGGCGTTGATCGCCGAGCCGAACTGCGATGCGCCGCGCGTCCGCCCGTAGTAGGAGACCTTCAAATCGAGCATGTCGTTGATTTTGAGGTACTCCAGAATCAGGGCTTTGTGCGTGCCGGAGCGGAATGCCTCCCCCAGCCCGAAGAGGAGCATCGCCAGCGCGAACAGGTAAAACGAGTTGAAAAAGAAAAACACCAGGAACGAGATGATGTACGCGCTAAACGCCAGCACCATGGATTTTCGCCGCCCGAAGGTGTCGGCGAAAACGCCGGTGGGAATTTCGAGCAGGTTGGTGGTCAGGTCACGGACGGAGTAGAGCAGCCCGATTTGCAGGTAGGTCAGCCCGGCGTCGCGGAAAATCAGGATGATGAACGGCTCGAACAGCCTCAGGTTTTTGAGGAATCCATACAGTGCGAAGCGCGGAAACATGCGGTCTTTGCGGAACATAGGGGCAGGAAAAAGGAAACAGGTAAACGGGGATCGGAGATCGCTCCCTGTTTACCTGCCTACCGGAACATGGTTGTATCCCGTTGCCGGGTATGAACGCGCACCTACTGAAACAGCGACAGGATGGCGGGCAGCAGCATCGCAATGGCGATCAGCACACCCACAACCGCCATGATTTTCTGGCTGCGGGTCATCTGCTGCTTTTTTTTCTTCTTGGATGTTTTCTTTGCCATTTTCTCGTACTCCTTCTTTTGTTATCAGGGATTGGGAGGATTAGGGGTTGGGTAATTGGGGATTGGGGGTTGGGGATTTGGGGGATCAGGGATTGGGGGATTGCCGTTTGGTTTGTGCGGTTTCGAGAGCCTTTTCCAATTCATCGATGGTGACCGGCTTGAAGACGTAGGCATCCGCCCCCAGTTCCATGGCGGTATCCACCTGGATGTCGGCGGCCTCCGAGGAGAGCATGATGACGGGCAAATCGTTCCACTCGGAACGGCGGCGCAAGAACTCCAGAAAATCCAGCCCGGAGACCTCCGGCATGTTGATGTCAAGCAGCAGCACGTCGGGGCGTTCCCCGGCGAGCAGTTTGCGAGCCGCCTTGCGCGCATCCAGGAAGGGCACGGTCTCGTAGCCCAGCAGTTGAAGCATCAACCTCACTGCCTGGATCATCTCGCTGTCGTCGTCAACGTACCAGAGGGTTTTCATCAGAGTTAAAAGTTAGGATGTTAGAAAGTTAGGAGGTTAGGGGCAGGAGAGATGCCTGACATCCGAACCCATCACACGCTAACTTCCCAGCGTTGCTTTCACGGCTTCCGCCAGGGCGGGGGTCATCTTCGGGGCAGCAGCGAGTTCCTCCACGCTGGCGCGGCGGATGGCGTCAATCGAGCCGAAATGCGTCAGCAGGGCCTTGCGGCGGGCCGGCCCGATGCCGGGAACGGTCTCCAACTGCGAGGCCAGCCCCAGTTTGCGCCGCCGTTTGCGGTGCGCGGTGATGGCGAAGCGGTGGGCTTCATCCCGCACACGCTGCACCAAGTATAACCCTTCTGATTTTCTTGGCAAGAGGATGGAACGCGCCCTTCCGGGGAGAAAAATTTCCTCTTCGCGCTTTGCCAGCCCGGCCACGGGCACCCGCTCCGCCAGGCCGAAACTTTCCAGCACCCGCACGGCGCGGCTCAACTGTCCCTTGCCGCCGTCCACAATGAGCAGATCCGGCAGGGCGGCGAAGGAGCGGTCACTCTTTTGCCCCGGGGCGGCGGATTCCTGGATGGTTTGCCAGCGCCGAAAACGGCGCCGCAGGGCTTCTTCCATGCTGGCGAAATCATCCGGGGCGCCGCGCACACTGCGGATGTTGAATCGCCGGTAGTGGGCTTTCTTCGGCACGCCGCGCTCGAAAACCACCATGCTGGCGGTGATCGCCGTGCCCTGGGTGTTGGAGATGTCGTAACACTCGATGCGGTTGGGCGGGGCGGGCAGCCCCAGCGCCGCCTGCAACTCAGCCAGGGCCTGCTCCTGCTTGTGGGCGTCGGCCTGCCACTGGGCTTGCAGGGCGCGCAGGGTTTCGGCGGCATTTTCGGCGGCCATTTTCACCAGATCGCGCTTTTGCCCGCGCTTGGGGATCAGCATCCTGACCTTTTTGCCGCCGCGCCTGTCGCGCAGCCAGGCTTCGATGATGCGGGCTTCCTCAATCTCCTGCGGGAGCATCACCTGCGGGGGCACGGTGGGCGACTGGTCGTAGAACTGCTTGATGAACCCGGCCAGAACGTCGGCATCCGGGGCTTCGTCGGCGCCCTCCATCAGGAAGTATTCGCGTCCGATCAGTTTTCCGCCGCGGATGAAAAACACCTGCACGCAGGCTTCCCGCTCGGAGCGCGCCATGGCAATCACGTCGGAATCGGTGTAACCGGCGGGGAAAACCACCTTCTGCCGCTCGATGACCTTCTGGATGGCCTGCAACTGGTCACGGATGGCGGCGGCGCGCTCGAAGCGCAGTTCGCTGGCGGCCTCCCGCATCTCGTTTTGCAGGCGCTGCACCACCGCCTCGGTGCGCCCGTTCAGGAAGGCTTCCAGGTCGGCGATCATCCGGCGGTACTCGTCCTGCGTCACCGCGCCGATGCACGGCCCGCTGCACAATTTGATATCGTAGTACAGGCAGGCGCGGGAATCTTGGCCGGTGATTTCGCGGTTGCAGGTGAGGTAGGGGAAGATTTTGCGGAGCGCATCCAGGGTTTGATGCACCGCCCAGACGCTGGTGTACGGTCCGAAGTAGCGCGACCCGTCCGCGGCCATGCGGCGGGTGACCGTGACCCGCGGGTAGGCCTCCGCCCAGTGGACTTTGATGTATGGGTAACGCTTGTCGTCCTTCAGCCGGACGTTGTAGCGCGGGCGGTAGCGCTTGATCAGGTTCATCTCCAAAATCAGCGCTTCCAGTTCCGAGCCGACCACAATCCATTCGATATCGGCGATGTGACGCACCAGTTGGCGGGTGCGGGGATGTTCCTGATGGGCGTGGAAGTAGGAGCGCACCCGCGCCCGCAGGTTCACCGCCTTGCCGACGTAAATCACCGTGCCCCCGGCGTCCTTCATCAGGTAACAGCCGGGCTTTTTGGGCAGGGTATCGAGCAGGGTGCGGAGATGGTCGTTCATCGTGAGGGAGAGGCAAGAAGTGCCGTATTTGGGCAGAATGGCGGAAACAGTGTTATTGTCGGCGTACAAAGTGCGCCGACAATAACACTATAGCACATCCCCCCTTGCTCAAGGAAGGGGGGATGTGGTAACGCGCCATACTGGTTGCAACGCACCTGCCTGATTTTTCAGATCGAGACTAAAACCTGTTATTAACTTTTCTATCGCCCCCAGCCCCTCCCTGCCCTCACCCCTGCCCCCTCTCCCACAGGGAGAGGGGAAACCAAAGCGGAAATTTTGGGGAGGGGTGTAGTTATCCGGTGTGTGTGCGGCGCACTTCGTGCGCCGCACACACACCGAAGAGCCCAGTCCCCCTTCTCTGGAGAGTGCTAAGCCTGCCCGAAGGGTGAGAGAGGACACAGGGGGGGATGGGGAGACAGCCGGTTTTCTGCTGCCTGCATCACAGAAAGTGCATAACAGTCTCTAATTGCCATCTCTTATCGTCAAAGGCAGGAAGATGCGGTAATACACCTGCGAAATCACATCAAACGATGCCGAAACCGAGGGGGCTGATGCGGAGTTTGCGGTAATTGTGGAGGTGATTACCCCTCCGCCGGGCGCATTTGCCGCCGCAGTGATTGTTAGCGATACTGTGATGGAATCGCCGCTGCTTAGGGTTGCCTGCGCTGGCGAAACGGCCACGCTGCCGTTGGTTCCGCTCCCGCCAATCTGGAAAGTATCAGCGTAGTTCCCGGTATTCGAAAGTTCAGCCTGACAGGAAAAACTTTCACCGGGGAACAGCCAGTGACCGCCGCAAGTGTTCCCCCCCCAGGCAACTCCCGCCATGTTAACCTGCGTGCTGACGGGTGCACCGGAAACGGCTTCCGCTTCATCGCTGACTGCCCCGTAAAACGCATTGGTGATGGTCCCCGCCGCGGCAGGCGGAACCTGCACACCCATCATCACCGAGGTGGACGCTCCGGGGCCGAGCGTGCCGA
>CAZPSL010000118.1:0-7958 GCA_964589145.1 uncultured Anaerolineales bacterium | reverse complement strand
GGGGGAGCGTCGGCATGGCGGCGCTCGTCCGCCGCCTGAGACTGGGGGAACTGGCGCAGGCGGTCGGGGGGCTGGCGTTTGGGATGTCCGGCTATATCGCGGCGCGGGGCTGGTTTGCCAGCATCAACGCTGCCGTGGTCTGGCTGCCGTGGATTTTGCTGCTCGCTTACGATGTGGTGAAACGTCCCAGGCATCAAAGACCGGTGACTTTTTTGGGGATTGCCATCGCCCTGCAACTCCTCGCCGGTCACGCCCAGTTGACCTGGTACACCCTCCTGCTCACCGGGGCGTGGATGACGTTCTGGGCGGTGGAAGGCGCTTTGCGCTCTCCACAGATCGTGCAGAGCGAAGCGACCGCCGGAAGCGCAGTCGAAACGCAGAGCAGCGGACGGGCGATCGTCCGCCGCCTGCTGTCCGCCTGGGGACGCTTTGCCCTCGCGGGGCTGCTGGCCGCCGCGCTCAGTGCGGTTCAACTGCTGCCCACTGCCGAATACCTGCTCCAATCCCAGCGCAGCGGCGCGGTGGACTACGAAATTGCCATGACCTACTCGTTTTGGCCCTGGCGCTTCCTCGATTTTGTCGCCCCGGGGCTGTTTGGCAGTCCGGCCACGGGCGATTTCTGGGGCTATGCCACCTACTGGGAAGACGCGGTTCACATCGGCTTGCTGCCCTTCCTGCTGGCGGCGGGTGTGTTGATTGGTGCAGTGTTGCCCCGCAAAAGGAGTGGCAGTCCTGCCAGGACTGCCACTCCTGGGCGCGGGCAGTTCCGCGGCCTGGTTCTCTTTCTCCTGGGCGTGATTTTCGTCTCCTTCCTGCTCGCGCTGGGCAAAAACACCCCGGTTTTCCCCTGGCTGTACGCCCATGTGCCCACCTTTGACATGTTCAAGTCCCCGACGCGTTACAGCATTTGGGCGATTTTTGCACTTTCCCTGCTGGCAGCGGTGGGGACGGAGCGCTGGCGCCGCCCGACGGGCCGCGGCCTGTACTGGACGCGGCTCGCCACGATGGGGGCGTTTGCTGTCATGCTGGGCGCGGGGCTGGGCTGGTATGCCCTGCGCGGCCTGCCCGATTTCCACATTTCTTTTGTGCGGGCGCTCACCCTGACGGGACTCTTTGGGCTGGGGGTTGGTGCGCTTGCCCTGACCGCCCCGGCGCCGGAATCCTCGCCGCGCTGGGCGGGCAACTGGGGCTGGGCTGTGATTCTCTTCGTTGCTGCCGATTTGTTGGTCGCCAACTGGGGGCTGAACCCCGGCATCGCGCTCGATTTTTACACGCAGCCGCCCGGCGAATTGCGCATAGCCATTTTAGAGAAGACGGTTGGGGATGCGGCGATGGTTGGAGAGACTCAGGCTTCCGGGCGTGTTTACCTGCCGCTCTCCGACGAGGACAGTCTGCGCTACGACCGTTACTTCGTCTTCGAGACTTTCGACCCCGGTCTGGATTGGGACGGCCTGCGGGCGGCGCGCCTGCCCAATCTCAACCTGCTGGAGGGCATTCCCTACGTCAACAACTACGACCCGATGGTGCCGGGGCGTTATGCGCGCTGGATGGAATATCTGGATGGGGAAGGAGTGGCAGTCCTGTCAGGACTGCCACTCCTGGACCTGATGGGGGTGACCGTTCTCGAAGCGGAGTCGCCGGACGCGGCTTTTGGGGTGACGTTCACGCCCCGCGGGGACGCGGCGGCTCGTCGGGTGCGCTGGCTTCCCTGCGCGCGGCCCGCGCGGGATGCTGAATCCGCCTGGGATGCGGTGACCTCGGGAACGGTGGATTTGGGGGCGGTGGTGATCCTTGAAGATGCCTCGCCCCCTCAAATTTCAGATTGCAGCGCGCACGCGGGAACGGCATCCCTTCAGGGCACGGAAAATCCCAGCCGGGTGCTTATCCACACGCAATCCGAATATCCCGGCTGGGTGCTGCTCTCGGATGTCTGGTATCCGGGCTGGGGGGCGGCGGTGGATGGCGAGCCTGTTCCCGTCCTGCGGGCGGATTACCTGTTCCGTGCCGTGGAAGTGCCCGCCGGTGCGCACACGGTGGAATTTGGTTACCGTCCACGCTCGTTCTGGGGCGGGCTGGGGGTGAGTTTGCTGGCGCTGCTGGGGCTGGGAATCGCCTGGGGCTGGCGGCGGAAAAAGGACTGGCAGTCCTGAGCAGGACTGCCAGTCCTTATGCGCTGCCGGGCCATGGTTGTCAGACCAGCGTTGCTATTAAACTCACAAATAGCAGAATCACAGCGATCCAGATTAAGGTGCGCTCCACCGGGGAGGCGAGTAAATCTGCCAGACTGGGGGCTGGCATTGCACGGTGGGGCTGCATGGTGGGGTTCCAGTCGCCCAGCAGCGCTTGCCGAAACTGTTCTACGCTTTGGGGGCGTTCATCCGGGTGCAGGTGCATTGCCCAGAAAATTGCCCGTTCGGTGCGCGGGCTGACGTCGGGGTTCAGGTCGCGCGGCGGGATGAGAATCTCAGGGTGCAGAAATCGGTCGCGGGCTTCAGGCGGAGGCGTGTTCGTCAGCAAATGGTAAAGTGTTGCGCCAAAGGAGAAAATGTCGCTGCGGACGTCAGTATGGCCGGCATCTCCGCCGTATTGTTCCAGGGGAGTGTAAGTTGCCGTGCCGCGCCCTTGTACCACGGTGATGGTAACTTCGTCTGAATTGTTCAGGATTTTGACCAGTCCGAAATCTACCAGTTTGATTACCCCATCGGGAGTGAGTTTCAAGTTGCTGGGTTTGATATCACGGTGGACGATGGGCGGTTCCTGGCTGTGCAAATAGGAGAGCGCCTCTGCCAGTTGCGATGCCCAGTCCAAAACCTCCCGCTCGTTCAGGAATTTTTTCTTCAGGCGGGCTTCGGTCATCAGCGCGCTGAGGTCCTTGCCGGGGACGAAGTCCATCACCAGGTAGTCGCGTTCGCCGATGGAGAAAAAATCCGATACTTTAGGGAGGTTAGGATGATCCAGCCGTGCCAAAACCGTTGCCTCGCGCATAAACTGCTCGCGGGCCTGGGTTGCCAAATCGTCGGGCATCTCCGGATCGTGGAAGACTTCTTTGATGGCTGTTTGACGCCCTTTCAGGCGCAGGTCGTCGGCGAGGTAAACGCTCCCCATTCCGCCTTGTCCGATAATGCGGCGGATTTCGTAACGCTCTTTGAGAATATCATTTGCCTGAAGTGGTTTTGGCATGGGGGAAGAGTTACAAATAAGGGAGGGGGGGACCACCGGCGTTCTGCATCTTTTGCCTGCACCCCCTGGACGGGGAAGCCTCTGCTCATTGGGGAATTTGTGTTATTATACCCGTAGTGTGGAACATACAAAAGCGATTTGGCAACTCAAATGGATGAGACGCTCCAAAGTAACGAAGAAATCCCCGTTTTGGTTGGTTACGAGGGATACCTGGATGGACGGCGCTGGATGTTGCAAGGCAGCCTGCTGATTGGCCGCGACCCGAATTGTGATGTAACCATACCCAATCGGCAGGTCTCGCGACGCCATGCGCGCCTTATGCAAGTTTCTGATGGTGTCCTGCTGGAGGACTTGGGGTCCAAGAATGGTACACACTGCAATGGAAAAAGTGTTACGAGCGCAGTCTTTCTTGAAGATGGGGACGTGATTCAGATTGCACTGGCGCAGAAATTTGTTTATTTGAGCGCGGATGCTACCCTCCCGCTGGACGTGGAGCCGCCGGGCCCCGCGGAATTGTCGGCTGAGTTTCGCTTGAGGATCGACGCGCGTTCCCGGCGGGTGTGGATCAACAATCAGGAGATTCTGCCTCCGCTTTCGGCCTCGCAATATCGTTTGCTGGCCGCGCTTTACAACCAAAACGGACAAATTGTCCCCCGCGAGAAACTCGTGAGTGCTGTTTGGGGGGCGGAGAATGCGGTCACGGTTTCTGAGCAGGCGCTGGATGCCTTGGTGCGTCGCTTGCGCGATCGCCTGTCTACTGTTGATCCCGGTCACGCTTATGTTGTCACTGTGCGGGGTCATGGGTTACGGCTCGACAACCCGGAACAGAAAACGTTATCTGACCGCTGAGTTTTGCCCGCCTTTTGATCCCAGGACTTTCGCGTTGAGCGATGTTTTGTAGTGTTTTGGCAAAAGCCCCAGAACCTTCAAGGAATAAGGAGATATTATGATAGTTACCACAAAAAAACTTTTTGAAGCCGCTTACGGCAAATACGCTATTGGCGCGTACAATATCAACAATCTGGAACAAACTATGGGGTTGTTCCAGGGCAATTTGGATAGTCAATCGCCTTTTATTTTGCAAATTAGCAAGGGGGCGCGGTCCTATACGCACAAGACGATGCTCGAGGGATTAATCCGCAGTGCGGATGAAATTTTTCCCGAGGCAATTTTTGCTGTTCACCTTGACCATGGCGATGAGGAAACCTGTTACGATTGTGTCGATAGCGGTTTTTACAGTTCTGTGATGATCGATGCCAGCCATGAGGATTTTGAAACGAATGTCGCTATTACCAGGCGGGTTGTGGAATATGCTCATGCGAAAGGCGTTGTGGTAGAGGCAGAACTGGGGCAACTCGGCGGAGTGGAAGAGCATGTTGCCGTGGACGAGGCCGATGCCAAACTGACAGATCCTGACCAGGCCCGGGAGTTTGTCGAGCGTACCGGCTGCGACTCACTGGCTGTTGCTATTGGTACCAGCCATGGCGCATTTAAGTTTAGCGGTACCCAGGCGCTGCGCTTTGATGTTTTGGCGGAAATTCAGAAGCGGCTGCCCGGATTCCCGCTGGTGATGCATGGCAGCAGTTCCGTGCCGCAGGATGAAGTCGAGCGCATCAACGCCGCCGGGGGCAATATCCGGGGCGCAAAGGGCGTGGATGCATCCCAGTTCCGCAAAGCGGCTACACTGGGTGTGACCAAAATCAACATCGATACTGACGGCCGCCTGGTCTGGACGCGGGTTCACCGCGAGTATTTCCGCGATCACCCTGAAGTGTTCGACCTGCGCAAACCCGGTAAGGTGTTTATGGCGGAATATGCCAAATTCATCGCTCGGAAAAATGAATACCTGGGCAGCGCAGGCCGTCTTCCCGAAGTACGCGCATTGCTGGATAAATAGATTTCTTGGGGCTTTCGCCGAAACACAGGGGAATGTGGTGTTTTGTGTGTGCCGTGATGACAGTGCCCCTGCCCAGCCCCATTAGGGGCTGGGCAGGGGCACATCTGTCAAGGTGATTTGAACTTACTCAACTTCTGCGTTTTTAGCCCGCATCTCCTCCACCTGATAGGTTGACACCTCCAGCGGTTTGCGACGCCATAAATCGGCGGGGGCACCCATTTTCAGGCACAGTTCGCTCAGGAACTGTTCGGGGGTGGGGATTTTCTCCCACACCTGGGGGAGGAACGTAGCCCGGCGGAAGCCATCCTGCAAGATGACTCCGTCCACGCCGGGGCGCAGTTTGGCGATCAGGTCAGCAGGGCCGTCATAAGGCAGCGGTTGCGGACGCGTCAGGCGGGAGACTTCGATTTCGATTGAACCCAGTTCCTCGGGCTGCACCGGAGGGAAACGATAATCCTGCAAGGCGGCGGCAATGGCGTGTTCGCGCACATCGGCGATCAGGGGCTGGTAGGGTTCTAACGCCCCGATGCAGCCGCGCAAACGTCCGCCTGTTGTCAGGGTGACGAAAGTCGCTCCGGGTTCGCGCAGTTTTGGCGGATAATCTTCCAGGTTGAGGGGCGGCAAAGGGCGGCGCGTTACACCCAATTCCAGGGAGCGACGCGCTTCTTTCAGGAGAATGGAACGTTCTTCGGGGGTCAGACGGTCTTCCGGCATGGTATACCTCCATGATCTGGTTCTTGCATCCGTTCTTGCATCCCTAAGGACCGGCAGTCCTAGAGGCTGATATAATTGCGTACAAATCTATTTTACTCGTAACTTGACAAAATCTTATGAGCGAATCGAAATCAAACTCGAAAACATGGCTGGCCGACTCTGTCAAGATGCTGGCCGGGCTGGTGCTGGTTGCCGGGATAGCCGCGACGATTTTTGTAATTTTCACGCCGAATAGTTTTTTGAGCGTGAACTTCAGTCACATTTTATCGGAGGCCGTGGCATACACCGAAACCACCCCGACGCCGAAATGGCCGACGCCGACTCCGCGCCCGCTGCCGAAAATCGGAATTGTGGCCGGGCATTGGGGCAAGGAGAATGACCCCGGCGCGGTCTGCCCGGACGGGCTGACGGAGTTACAGGTCAACCAGGACATCGCCGCCCGCGTGCAACAGCAATTGATTGACGAAGGTTTTGACGTGGATTTGCTCAAAGAGTTCGACCCCAAATTGAGCGGCTACCGCGCCCTGGCATTGGTTTCCATCCACGCGGATTCGTGTCAGTACATCAATGACGAGGCGACTGGCTTCAAGGTTGCAGCCTCTGCTGACAACAACCGCCCGGAGAGTACGGAACGCCTGGTTGCCTGCATGAAAGACCGTTACGCCAAAATCACCGGATTGCAGCAGCACAACAGCATCACCCCGGATATGAGCAGTTACCACACCTTTTCGGAACTGGACCCGAACACACCGGCGGCAATTATCGAGACCGGTTTTCTCAACCTCGACCGCCAGATTCTGACTCAGCGGCCCGACCTGATTGCGGAGGGCATCACGCAAGGGATTTTGTGCTACATCTACAACCAGAGCATTCCGTGAGGAGACGGGAGACTGTAATTTTTTTGCCGGTATGCCAACCCGCTCCCTCATCCGCTGCTTGTTATGCCCGCTTACACCTACGCCATCCAACAATCCCGCCAGGCGCTGAAGTGCGGCGACCGGCTGGCCGCGCGCCGCTGGGCGGAACAGGCCGCGACTCTTGACCCCGCCCGCGAAGACCCCTGGCTGATTCTGGCGGCAGTCGCCTCCCCGCGGGCCAGCATCGAATATCTGAAGCGTGCCCTGGAAATCAACCCGTCCAGCACACGCGCCCGGCGGGGGATGCACTGGGCTGTGCAGCGGTACCGCAAGGAACAGCCGCGCCGGGTCATCGGTGACACACTCCCGACTCGCGCTGCGAGCGCAGCACTCCTGCCGGTTTCCAGTGCGCAGCCCGCTCCCATGCAGCCGGATCGCCTGGGGAGCCGCGCCTACGTTTGGGCGACGTTGCTGGCGCTGATCACAGTCGGCCTGTTGTGGTGGAACAATCCGCCCGCGTCCTTGCAGCCCGACCGGTTGAATTACAGCGTGGCTGCCGCGCAAGCGCGGGCGGTTAAAGCCACGTTTACCGCCACCCCCACAGCGACCCTCACCCCGACCCCGACGTTCACTCCAGCCCCGACAAACACACCAGCCGACACCCCGACGGCCGCTCCTGCCGCGGCTGTCACCCTGCTGGCGACGGCAACATCGCTCCCGTCCATTCCGCCCGCCCCGACGGAGGACGTCCCCCAGGTTTCACTGCCGCCGGGTGCCAAAAGGGGCGAAATCTGGATTGACGTTGACCTGACCAACCAGTATCTGCAAGTTTACAAAGGCAAAAATCTGCTCAACGGGTTCGTAGTCTCCACCGGAACCTGGCAGCATCCCACTGTCACCGGGCAATACCAGATTTACGTCAAATATCCGGCCGCGGACATGGCCGGGCCGGGCTATTACCTCCCCAGCGTGCCTTATGTGATGTACTTTTACAAGGGCTACGGCATTCACGGTACGTACTGGCACAACAACTTCGGTACGCCGATGAGCCACGGCTGCATCAACCTGCGCACGGCAGATGCCGAGTGGGTTTATAATAAGGCTTCCGTCGGAACGCTTGTGAACATCCATTATTGACGATTGAAAATTGGCGGTTGACGCCCATCCGCCCCTCGCCCCGCTGACCCGCCGACTCGCCGACTCGCTGATGCGCTGATTCGCTGACTCGCTGATTCGCTGACTCGCTGACTCGCTGATTCGCTGATTCGCTGATTCTCCAGATGCCCTCTCTCCCTCCTCTCTCCCGCCGA
>CAZPSL010000117.1:0-12561 GCA_964589145.1 uncultured Anaerolineales bacterium | reverse complement strand
CGGATCGCATCCCGGACAAGGAGACCCTGATCCAGGAAGTCCAGGCCTGGGAACACCAGCGCAACAACTCAGGTGCTACGGTTGATTGGCGGTTTACGACCAAAGACGCTCGCATAAAACTCAAACGTCTTTATCCATCTTTTAAGACTTGACTGAGTACTAGGAATCAAATTTTTTCAGCAGGTGATCGAGTGTGACACTGGCGTCAGCAATGGCTTCCGGCAAGGATGGTAACGGCGGCGGAGCGGGGAGGGTTTCGCCAGTCAGTTTTTCATAACGGCGTTTGTATTGGAGTTTGGGACTACCTTCATAAAGTTTCCGGTAGATTGCGGCTGCTTTCTGGCGATAGGAATCCTGCTGCGCGTCGAGTTGCCAGATGGCGTAATATGCGGCAGCCCGCTCGCGGTCGCCCTGACTATCGTCTGCATATGTTTGCAGCAAGGTTTCAAACTTTGAGATGAGCGGGGGCAGGGAAATGTGTTCCAGATAATAATCCAGTTGGAAAATCAGCACCTGGGAACGAAATGCGGTGATGCTATTTTCCACTTCGCGGGCCAGTTCCAGGGCTTCGCGGGCGTTGCGGGCTGCTGCGGCATATTCGTGTTGCCGCGTCAGACAGTCGGCATGGGTATAGAGGAAATCGCTCAGTTCGTAGGGGATATCCACCTCGCGGGCAATAGCAACAGCCGTTTCAAGCACCCGCCCGGCGCGGCCAAGTTGCCCCAGTTGGATGAAAGTGTAGCCAAGGTACCAAAGCGACATTGCTTCACCAACCGGGTCGCCCATTTCGTTGGCAATTTTCAGATTGTAGGTAAAACAAGCCAGCGCATGATCGTATTCACCCTGCTCCACGTAGACATTCCCAAGATTCCCGGCGGCAATACTGATGCCCTCGCGGTATCCGATCTCTATTGAGGTGGTGAGAAACTGCAAATAGGGGACAAAGGCTTCTGCATAGCGGCCCTCGTCCAAGAAGATATTCCCGATGTTGTTGGCGATTCGGCTCACCCCCAAGCGATCGTCAATGCTTTGGGCAACCTGCTGCCCCTCAGTGAAGGCCTGAATGGCTTTCTTGTGATTCCCCTGGTACCAGTACACCAATCCGATGTTGCTGGCCGCGCGATAAATGCCATAGGCGGAATCAATCTGCGTAGAAATGGCCTTGCATTCCTGAAACAGGGATAATGCCGCAGTCAAATCACCCTGGTTCCAGGAGACCAGCCCGAGCGCGTTGGTGGCATCGTTGAGGCCTTCAAAGTCTTTGCTTTGTTCAAAGAACTGGCGGGCGGCCTGAAGGTGGCTTATTGCGTCGTCGAAGCGTCCCTGCATGCGGAAAATTGTTCCAATGGACAGTTGGCTGCGTGCCTGCTCCGGCATGTTTCCGGTTTTGCTGGCAATTTCAAGGGCGCGGCGGGCGACCTCGGCAGCCTCTTCCCATTCGCCTACCAGCGACAAGACCTGGCTGATTTTCAGTAAAACCGATGGCTGCTCCGGTTCGTCCAGGAGAGGCAGTAAGCGGCGGTAGTATTGCAACGCGACCTGGTTGTCGTATCGCTGTTGGGCTGCCTCTCCGGCTTTCAAAAAGTACTCGGCTTGTTTTTTAGTGTTTTCGCTCATGGCATAATGATACGCAAGTAAATCTAAAAACTGCGGGATGCGGTTTGGGTAGCGGGATTCGATATAATTTCCAAGCAGTTCGTGCAGGTGAGTGCGGGTTTCAATGGCAAGGCTTTTGTAGGCTACATCGCGGGTTAAGATGTGGCGGAAGAAGTATTCCTGTTCCGGTTCAGGGCTTTCAATCGGAGCGACATCCAGTTTTTGCAGTTCGTCCAGTTGCTCCAATACCCGTTGCGGGGTTCCCAGTTTCGGGTAAATTCCCCACAGCCACGGCACTTTGAAAGTCCGTCCGACGACGCTGGCAACTTTCAGCGTAGTTTTCGCGCTTTCGGTTAATTGGTCAATACGGCTGAGGATCAGGCTGTGCAGACTGCCAGGCAAGTCGAAGTTCCCAAGCGTGTATAAATCTGCAAGTTCCAGGCCGCGGGCATGGAGGTAATTGATAATCTCATCGATGTAAAATGGGTTGCCTTGCGCCTGTGCGGCAATGCGTGCAACCAGTGCTTCAGAAACCGAGATCTGCGCTCCGTACAGCCGCGCCAGTTTGGAAAGGATGAGTAAACCGGCTTCATCTTCGGTAAATTCCGGCAGGCGGATTTCGCGGAAGCGGGGAGGGTGAGCAACCTCTACGACACCGGGAGTGTCTTCCGGGGGGCGGTAAATTTCCAAAATCAGTACCGGGAGGTCGTCTGTACGGCGTTCCACCAAGGCCAGTAAATCCGCCGAAAGGGGGTCAATCCAATGGCGGTCTTCCAGAACGATCAGAAGGGGGGTTTTATCAGCCCCCGCCCGAATGCAGTCTACAACCAGCGTTTCCAGTAATTCCTTGCGGAGTTTCGGGTCCAGGCTGCGCGTCAGGTCGTTTTCGGGGATGAGCAACCCCAGCACCGGGCCGAGCAACGGGGCACGACGAGGGAAAAGCGGGCTGATACGCGCCAGTGCGGTTTCCAGGGCGCGGATTTGGTGTTCGGCTGGCTGTAACGCATCCACCCCCAAGAGGGCGCGCAGGATGTTGCGCCACACCAGGTAAGCGCTTTGCGTCCCATGAGAAAGGCATTCGCCCCCCAGCCCCGTCATCCCGGCCTCCATCGCTTTTCGGATGATCTCCGCGGCCAGACGGGTTTTGCCCATGCCGGGGGCCCCCGTGATGCCCAGCACCTGTCCGTTCCCGTTCAGGGCTGCCCGGATGCATTGGGCCGCAGTTTGCAGTTCGGGCTGACGTCCAACCAGCGGCAAGGCGTAGTGGGTTTCCAGCAGGCGCAATTTGCTGTAGGTGCGTAATCCCTGCAAAGGGCGCACCTGCTCCGGGCGGGTTTTTCCCTTGAATGCCAGGGGGCGCATCTCTCCCCAGTCGAAGCGCGGTGCGGCTTCTTTGTAAGTTTCGCGATTAACCAGGATTTGCCCGTCTTTGGCGGCCTGCATCAGCCGCGCGGCCAGGTTGACTGCGTCGCCCATTACCGTGTATTCGCGCCGGTCGGCAGAGCCGACCTGCCCGCTGAAGACGAACCCTGTACTCACGCCAATTCGGACCGAGGGGCCGGGGAGGGAACGCAAATCCAGGGCACAGCGCAAGGCACGCTCAGCATCGTCTTCGTGTGCGATGGGGGCACCAAACAGGACGATGAATTTGCTGCCTTTATCTCCCATATCCACTTTGTTGAGTGAACCGCCATAACGGGCAATTATCCGGATTACCTCTGCGAGGTAGGTTTGTAGTGTGCCGCGCACGTTTGGGTCTCGTTCATCAAAGCGGGTAAAACGGACAAAAACAGTTGTTACCTTGCGGTGTTCATTGATAAACCCAAACTGCTCCCTTTGGATGCGCTTGGCGATGCTGGGGTGAACATATTGCACTGCAATTTCGGCAACCTGGGGGGAGAACGGAGGCAGCGTCTCCAGCGGATCAGGGTCGCACCGGGTGCGGACACCTTCAACGAGGCAGAAGTTATCCGTCAGGGGGCGGGCCAGGATCTCCGGGGCAATTTCCGCCAGATGGCGGTGGATGACGGTTTGTCCGCTTTGTGCGCGGTGTTCGGCATCTGCGCTGTCATCCAGTACTGCACCGGCAATGATATGCTCCAGACGAATATCCGGGACACCGACGGAGGTGCAGAATACGGCTCCGGCAGCCAGCCCGGATTTCATGCGGATGCTGTGAATTCCGCCGCTTGTTTCTATACGCTCGTACTCTTTCATGTGCAGTTGCATTTCAAGCGCACACTGCACAGCCCGATGGGCAACAGTGCCGCAAGATTCGCCGTTTGAACAAGGAAAGAGTACCGTCATCGAATCGCCGCCAAACTTGCCAATGATGCCGCCATAAGCATGAAGCAAAGTGATCATCGTGCCGAAGTAGCGGTTGAGGATGTGCGTCAGTTGTTCGGTACCCTCCCTGCCGAGGGCACCCAGAGATTCGCTCAATGCAGTAAAGCCGGAAACATCGGCAAAAAGGGCAACTGCATCAAACCGCTGTTCACGTGTCAGCGGCGACTCGCCAGGGTGTTCAAGCAAGTCGCGGGCAACATGGTAAGGCAAAAAAGATTGGAGAGGCGTAGACATAAAGAGAAAGGCCAAAGGCTGGAGACAGGGAAAAAGTCAAGCAGGTGGTTTCTCTGTTTCTCTGTCGTCCAGCCTCCGGCAAGGCTCAGGTTGGGCGGTTTCAGCGGAAGATTGTCGGGAAGTAAAGACGGTATGGCATCTCATCCACAGGCACATTCGGCAGGCCGGTGCCTTCGTTGGGTTCGGCGTTGTTGATGCCCACGCCCCGGCCGCGCGGCATGGGCATCGCCACATTCAGCGGGGCGGGCGGCTGCGCAGGCGGTGCAGATGACGGTGCAACATCAAACCGGTAATCTGCACTGGTATAACCTTCAAATTCAATCTGGTAAGTCCCTGTTACAGGGATGCTGAACGGCACTTCGTAATAGGTGTTGTTTGTCGGCACAAAGACCAGCCGGCTGCCATCTGGTGCCCAGACGTAAAAGTCCGTCTCTCCATTAATAAGAGACAACCGCGCCAGGTAATTTCCGGGAGCAAACGTCCGGCGGTAGATATGCACTTCGCCAGCAGCAAGGTGGGCACGGTTAGACATCAGGTTGATGTAAGCCAGCCCGGGGTGCAGGCAGACATTGCCGTGCTCGTCTGCTACCCAGGCCTGGATGTAATGAATCCCCGGTACAGCCTGTAATCTCCATGGGTAATTCACGCTGGCATCATCAAACGGGAGCCACCCGCTGGATGCGACCTGCATCCAGGCGTTTTCGCTTTGGATGTACTGATATTCCATGTAAAGCACAAAAGTGGCAGTCGGCACCGTGGTCAGGTTCAGCCATACCTGTGGACGATATGCCGTCCCAGCCCCCCAGTTGATTGTAAAGCGGTCAATTACCGGGGGAGAATAGTCGGGACCTGGCGGCCAGATTCGGATGGTACGGCTGATGATGTTGTTCGTCTCGTCGGCTTCGGCGATTACGTTCTGGGGATCAATTACTGCATAAAACGTGCGTACCGCCGGGGAGACATTAAGCGTCCAGGTGAGTGCAGCCGTTGACGCGGAACGGGGCAGCAATGTACCGACCAGAGGCGTGCCAATCGGTGTGCCGCCAGCGCCAACGGATGGCGCATCCCAGTAATAATCAACAGGGATGTTCGACAGCGCAGATTGCCCGCCGCGACGACGGACGTTGATGCTAACAGTCACCGTATCTGCCTGTCGGGCGACGGGTGGTCGCATCCAGAGATCGAAGGTGTTTACAGCAAACAGATCATCAAAGGATAGCGGATCAACGACCTCGTAAGCATCCGGCACGGTTACCGCGCCGCGCGCATCAGAAACCCGCATATCATAGAGGCCCGGGGAAATATTGCCCGGAACCACACCCCGCAGTTTGTTTTGGCTAATGAAAACCACGCCTTCGATATCCGCAATCCAAGTCGCTCCCTGGTAAAGAGCCAGGGCCGAATCTGGAGAGAAGTTCTCGCCAAGGACAAATATGTTCGTCGGGACTCCGGACAGACCGCGGCCAGGCAGCACCCTTTGGAGAGCGGGAGGCTGGCTACCGAGAACGGTGAATGCATCCAGCAAAACGCCGCGCTCCCCATTGGAAGCAATCACCGTCAAATCGTGGGTTCCCGTCGGAACGGTATAGGGAACGCGCGCTGCCAGCCGTCTCGATGTGATGCGAGTCACATTTCTCAATTCATAGCCGTCCAGGTAGGCTGACATCCCCTGGGTGAAATTGTCGCCGTCAATATAGATCGGTTTTCCTGTCAGGGGAATCACCGCGCTTGCAGGAGTTACGGAATACACGCGCGGGGCGGTGAGTGGAATGTCAACCAGCAGCGTTCGCAAAGTCACAGCATTGTTGTAGGGGTCGGTCTCGTTCTCGGCGGCGCGAGCAGATACACTGTTGACAATCTGATCTCCAGGCTGTCCAACGCCGGACAGAACATCGGTTGTGAGTACCACGGTGACGGCCTGACCAGGCCGCAGGCTGCCGTAATCGCAATGAACGTGTCCTGCCGGAGCCTCTGCACAAACGGCGATTCTGCTCACCGGTGTGATGATACCCGTCAAATGCACTTCGGGCGGCAGGTCATCATCCATGATGACATAAGTGGCCGTATAATTCCCCAGGTTTTTCATGGTCACCGTATAAGATAGTGGCCCCCCAATAACAGCCGGGTTCGATGAAGCCTCCGTCGACACAGCCAAATCAGTTGCCGGAGCCCCGGCATGAATGCTGACATCATCAATATACCAGCCCTTATCCACAACAGCGTCATGATTTGGAACAACCTTCCAGACAAGCGTGACATTGTTTTGTCCGATGTAGGGCGATAGGTCCACAGCACGGGCAAGCCACTCATTTCCGCTATTTCCCTGAATGGTCTCCAGCAAATCCCCATTAGCCAAAATTACACCAACATCATCATCTGCAAAACTGTAGTATTCCCACCAGCGCAGGAAGAGTGCTGTCGTTGCAGGAATCGTGGAAAGATCTACGGTCTTCGTCAGTGTTGCAATCGACGAATCGTCATAGTCGTCAGACAAACCAGTAGCCCACATCTCCGGCCCGTTGCCAGGGGAAATGGGAATATCGCCTGGGAGCAAGATGCCATAATTCCAGCCGCTCCCGCTGAGAAATCCGCCGTCGCTCCCCTCAAAGTTCCAGTATTCATAAATTTCAGGAAACACCTCGGTAGCAGACCAAAGATCGTATGCGCTCGACGCCATTGCAAGATGGGCAACATTTTCAACAAGGCCATAACGAGATGGCACTACTTCAAAATGGATCTGTTCCATGGCAAAAGGTGCGATATCCCCACTCCACTGAATCGCCGATGTCTGCGAATCATACCAACACCCGCTACCGCAAACCAGGCTACCCGTAATATAGGTAACGCCCTGCGGCAAAACATCACGGAGGGAAACATTCGCTGCCGTCAGCGCACCACTGTTTTGAATATTGATGTTATACCAAATTGTAGGGGACACAACTGTGCTGGAGATAGCGGCTTCGACCGGTGCATCCATAAACGAAGTGCTTAAATCAGCAATCGCCGGGCCCAGTTCCAGTTCCAGTGTCCACTGTTTGAGTTTTCCGGTTTTGCCGTTAGAGTGAACATCGCAAATCCGCAATCGCCAATTTCCCTGAGACCGCCCCTGGCGAAACAAATCCAGATCGTCAACCGGTCGCCAGGTGTATTGGTAGTAAGAAAGGCTCGGATCGTGATCGCCATCCCCTGGAGGAGTTTCCGGATCAACCGTTGAGAACGGATCAAACAAAACGTTCAGATTTTCCGAAGTTATCGCATTGTTTGAATTCAAAACCCGCACAGGCACATTGGCGGGAGAAAGCAAGGTCATAGAGATATCCCCCCGGTTCGTATGTGTAATTTTTACGCCCGTCCTGACGCTGTAAAGATACAGGTCATCGGCAACATTCAGCGTAGGTGTTACACAACCCAACGAAATATTTTTCGAAGTCGTGTATGTATAAACCCGCGTAATCGTGGTTGTCATCTGCACAGAAAAAGGCACAGCTGAGTTTTCAGGCACAGCGGACTCAGTGCGTTCCGCATCGGTAGGCGGCGCAGCCAAAACCGGTTGTCGTGCAAACAAAAGAATGAAACCGGCCAGTCCCAGAGCCAAACACAAGGACAAACCGACGCCGGCAAAACGAATGGTTTTCATGGTATTGATCCTTTCATGGAAAATAAGAACAAAAAAACAATGGGTAGACAAATGGAAATCTCTGTGTTTCAGCGGGGCAAAAGCCTCGAATATGAAAGTTCCGCCTATAATATAGCATTAAACAGGGTCTTTGGGAATCTCCAGAACAAAAGGGGACGCACCCAAACAGGGTGCAAGCAAATGTTGTAGAAATCGGGCAGTCTATGGGAACTGCTTCCTTTCCCCCCTCCCCTGCCCTCCCAAAAATTTCCGCTTTGGTTCCCCTCTCCCTTCGGGAGAGGGGTTAGGGGTGAGTGCGGGGGGAGGGTTGGGTGGGGGGAACACCGGCGTTCTACATCTTTTGCCTGCACCCATTTGCTCGGGGCGCAGACAAAAGATGTAGAAATTGAGCAGCCACATATCTCTGTCCTTCCCCCCGGCGGGGCGGGGTGTTCGGTGCCTGTCCTGTTCGCAAAATGAAGACTGGCAGTCCTGGCAGGACTGCCAGTCTTGTATGCGGGGCGAGGGAAACACATAGGAATTGCGACAACATTTGCTTGCACCTCCCGTCACTTCCAATTTGACTGACAAATTTCGCAGTGGTAAACTAAAATCAGATGCAGCAAAACCAAAAACAATAAAAGCCTATCCGAAAAAAACTGTGCGCCAAATCGGATACGGTCTGACATGCTGTGGCAACGCTTCCCCCGCGCCAGCCCCTGCCCTCTCATCCACAGGGAGAGAGCGCCAAAGCGGAAATTTTGAGGAGTGCCAAACCTGCCCGAAGGACAAGGGAAGGCACAGGGGGGAATGGGGAAACAGCGTCACACCGATATACTCGTAGCAGCGCACCTGTTTAGATTTTCGGATAGATACTAAACCCTTCGCTGAAACACCGGGAAAAGTGGTATTTTGTTCATGCAAAGCACGCACAAAATACCACAGACCACCGTTTCGGATCCGATTGGGGGATAAAAGTTGAACACTGTCCTGCAATAAACATGAAAACACCGTTGCAAACTCAAATTACGCCAGATAAACTGCTCCCGCTTTCAGGAACTGATTGAGTAAACTCCCGCCGCTCCATGACACATCCCCGTACCGAACACCTGCTCTACCTTCTCGCGTTTTTGCTCGCCCTGGGGCTGCGCCTCGCCGCTCTGGGGAACGCGCCGCTCTCGGATTTTGAGGCGGCCTGGGCGATCCAGAGTTTGGAACTCGCCCGCGGCACTTCGCTGATCCCCGGCGCGCTGCCCGGTTACCTCCTGCCGACCGCGTTTCTGTTCTCCATCTTTCAGGATGCCAACTTCACCGCGCGGCTGCTCCCCGCGCTGGCAGGCAGCCTGCTGGTGCTGTCGCCTTACGCCTTTCGGCGGCACCTGGGGCGCACCGCCGCGCTCATCCTTGCCTTTGGGCTGGCGATTGACCCCGGCATGGTGACGCTCTCCCGCATGATAGGCAGCCCAATGATGGCAGCGGCCTTTCTCGTCCTGGCCTGGGCGCTGTTGATGCCGGGCGGGAGACGGGAGACGGGAGACGGAAGACAGGAGCATCCGCCATCCGCCGCCCGCTATGCCCTCGGCGGCATTGCCGCGGGGATGGCGCTGCTCTCCGGACCGGCGGTGATCACCGGCGCGCTGGGGCTGGGAATCGCCTACGGGCTGGCGCGCTTGACGGGCGTTCTGCCGGGGCGGGGAACAGCATCGGAAGCGGAATCCGACCCAAAGCCGGCCCGCTGGTCGCTGACGGAATGGCGAATCGCCCTGGGGTTCGGGGTCGGCACCGTTTTGCTGGTCGGCACGCTGTTCTTCCTGTATCCGCAAGGGCTGGCGGGCTGGGCATCCACACTGGATGCGTACATCACCCTGTGGCAGCAGAGGTCGGATGTCCCCGCGGGGCGGCTTCTGGCGGCAGTGTTTTTCTACGCCCTGCTGCCGCTGGTCTTCGGGCTGGCGGGCGCGGTGCGCGGCTGGGTGCAGCGGCGCGACCCGGAACGGGCGCTCAGTTTTTGGCTGCTGGCGGCGCTGATTTTGCCGCTGCTGATGCCGGGGCACCAGGTCGGGGATGTGATCTGGGCGCTGCTGCCGTTGTGGGCGCTGGCCGCGCTGGAACTGGCGCGTTTCGCCCGTGCGGGCGAGCGGCCGCTCGCCGCGGCAGGCCTGGCCGCCGGAATTTTGGTGCTGCTGGTGATCATCTGGCTGACGCTGGCCGCGCTGGACACCGCCATCCCGGAGAACGTGCCGCGCTACCAGGTGGTGCTGGCGGCTTCGGTGGTGATTGGCGCGCTGGGTGTGCTGCTGGTGGCGGTGAGTTGGTCGCTCTCCGCTGCCTGGGACGGGCTGGTTTGGGGCACGGCGGCGGGGCTGCTGCTGTACACGCTCTCGGCGACCTTCAGCGCTTCGCAGGTTCATGCCAACACCCCGCAATCGTGGTGGTGGATCGCTCCGACTCCGTCTCACGTCACACTGGCGCGTGAGACGCTGGACGACCTGGGGCTGATGAGCAGCGGGCGCGCCAACTCGCTGGAACTGGTCTCGCTGGTGGATACGCCCTCCGTGCGCTGGATGCTGCGAAACACCGAAGGCGTGACCTACGCCCCCTCCATGGAGCCGGATTCCACCCCGGCAGTGGCAATTACCCATCTTGACGACCCGCTGCCCCCCGGCTGGGAGCAACTTTACCGCGGGCAGGATTTCGGCTGGGCGGAGTTCCCCGCCTGGGAGACCGCTCTGCCCCCCGACACGCTGAATTGGCTCTTCAACTACAACGTCCCTACCTCCACGGCGAGCATTGTCATCTGGGCACGGCTGGATTTGTTCCCCGCGGACATGACCGCCCCCTCCCCCGCCCCGGCTGAACCCAACGCGGAGGAGTCGCTTCCGGCACCCTAATGCGTGAGTTGCAGGTTGAAAGTTACAGGTTTGCCAACCTTCAACCTGCAACCTTCAACCTACAACATCGGAACACTTCATGGCAACCATCATCGCAATTGACGGGCCTGCGGCATCGGGAAAATCCACGCTGGCGAAGCGGCTGGCGGAGTCGCTGGGTTACCTGTATTTCGATACCGGCGTGATGTACCGCGCCGTCACCTGGAACGCGCTGCGCCGCGGGATGGACCCCGGCGATGAAGCCGCGGTCACCGCACTGGCGGAGAACGTGCCCATTGACGTTCGCCCGCCCACGGTGGACGACGGGCGCGATTTTGATGTCATCGTCGAAGGGCAGGACATCACCTGGGACATCCGCCGCCCGGAGGTGGATGCCAACGTCTCGGTGGTAGCGGCTTATCCGGGGGTGCGGCGGGCGCTCACTGCCCAGCAGCGCCGCGTTGGGATGCGCGGGCGGGTGGTGATGGTCGGGCGCGACATCGGCACGGTGGTGCTCCCCGAAGCCGACCTGAAAATCTACCTGGATGCCTCGGTGGAGGAGCGCGCCCGCCGCCGCTACGAGGAACAGCGCGCCCGCGGCGGAACGGACACCTACGAGCACATCCTGGCTTCCATGCGCCGCCGCGACCAGATTGACTCCACCCGCGCAGTCGCTCCCCTGCGCCCCGCCGATGACGCCGTAATCCTCAACTCGGATGGCAAGGACATCGGAACCGTGCTCGCAGAAGCCCTGGCGCTGGCGATGGAACGCTGAAATCGGCAAGCAAGCGGGCAGGTTTGCAAGTAAGCATGTTTGCATGTTTGCAGGTAGGCATGTGAACCGGTTGCATTCATCATCCGCCATTCGCCATCTGCCATTTGCCATTCATCATTCGCCATCTTCATGCCCTACAGCGTCCCCCTGCACAACCGCATTTTGCGGGCGATTTTCATCCCCGTTTTTCGGGGCATTTTCCATTTGCTCAGCCGGGTAACCATCAGCGGGCTGGAAAACGTCCCGCCGCAGGGTCCCTACATCGTGGCGTACAACCACATTTCGCTGTACGACCCGCCGCTGGTAGGGACGTTCTGGCCTGTGCCGCTGGAGATCATCGCCGCCACGGATGTGTGGGAACGCTCCATTCAGGGGATTTTTCCGCGGGCTTACGGGGCGATTCCCATCCATCGGGGGAAGTACGACCGCCGGGCTTTGGAGATTTCCCTCGCTGTGCTGGAATCCGGCTACCCGTTGGCGATTGCCCCCGAAGGCGGGCGATCTCACGTTCCCCGGTTACGGAGGGCACACCCCGGCATCGGGTATCTGATCGCCAAAGCGAATGTACCTGTGATCCCGGTGGGCGCCATCGGCACCACCGATGATTTTCTGAACCGAGCCCTGCATCTCAAACGCCCGCCCGTGGAAATGCGCGTCGGGCCGCCGCTGACCTTCTCGCCCGACCTGATCCGCGGCAAAGACCGCCGCGCCGCCCGTCAGTGGATTGCCGATCAGGTGATGTACGCCATCGCCACCCTGCTCCCGCCGGAACAACGCGGCGTGTACGGGGAGAAAGATGAAGCCGGGGAACAGTGAGCAGGTAATCGGGAATCAGGAATCAGGAATCAGGAATCAGGTAGCAGGTAACAGGGAGCAGGTAGCAGGGTTTTCATTCTCTCTCTGCCTGCCGATTTCCCAATTCCCAATCCCCAATTCCCAATCCCCAATCCCCAGTTCTCCCCAGTTCCCAACCCCCGATGCCTACCCCTCCCAAACCCGTCAGCGAAGTTTACCGCCCGGAAATCGTGCGCCTGCCGCGGTTGACGTTCTGGCGGCGGGCGTTCCGGCGGTTGATGAAGGGCATCTTCTGGCTGCTCTCCAAACTTCTGCTGCGCCTGACCCTG
>CAZPSL010000116.1:0-9271 GCA_964589145.1 uncultured Anaerolineales bacterium | reverse complement strand
CAGCCCCCAGCGGGCGCCATCCCCCAGCAGGCGCATGAACACCGGCAGCGCATCCGGGCTGCTGATGACCAAAATCTCGCGGATGCCCGCCAGCATCAGCATCGAGAGCGGGTAGTAAATCATCGGCTTGTCGTAAACGGGCAGCAACTGCTTGCTCACCCCGATGGTCAGGGGATACAGGCGGGTTCCGCTGCCGCCGGCGAGGATAATTCCTTTCATGTCAGTGTTCCTCCCGCTTTCCGTAGTTCTCCGCCACCCACTGCTCGTAATCGCTCTGTCTGCGGATGGCTTCGACCCAGTCGCTGTTCTCCAGATACCAGGCCACGGTCTTCTCCAGCCCGCTTTCCAGGTGCTCGCGCGGCTCCCAGCCCAGGTGCGTGACGATTTTGGTGATGTCCATCGCGTAACGGCGGTCGTGGCCGGGGCGGTCGGCAACGAACTGTATCAGGGATTCGTGCGGCTTGTAGGAAGATTCCGGGACGCGTTCATCCAGGATGCGGCAGAGGGTTTTGACGATTTTCAGGTTGGAGGGCTGGTTGCCGCCCCCGATGTTGTACGTCTCCCCGATTTCGCCCTCCCGGATCACCCGCCAGATGGCTTCGCAGTGATCCTGAACGTACAGCCAATCCCGAATTTGCATCCCGTCCCCGTAGATGGGGAGCGGTTTGCCCTCCAGGGCGTTGAGAATCATCAGGGGAATCAGTTTTTCAGGGAACTGGCGCGGCCCGTAGTTGTTTGAGCAGTTGGTGATGGTGACCGGCAGTCCGTAAGTGTGGTGGTAGGCGCGCACCAGATGGTCGCTGGCGGCTTTGGAGGCCGCGTAGGGCGAGTTGGGGGCGTAGGGGATCTCCTCGGTCCAGGCGGGTTCGTCGGGAGCGAGGGTGCCGTACACTTCATCGGTGGAGACGTGATGAAAATGAACAGGAGTCTCCCCAAGGCCGCGCTCGTCGAGCCAAAAGCGGCGGGCGGCATCCAGCAGGGTGAAGGTGCCCATCACGTTGGTCTGGATGAACTGTTCGGGGCCGAGAATCGAACGGTCAACATGGGATTCGGCGGCAAAGTGAACGATGGTATCAATCGCATGTTCCTGCAGCAGGCGCGCCACCAGGTCACGGTCAAGGATGTTCCCATGGACGAAGGTGTGCCGCGCCGGGTCGGGCAAATCCCGCAGGTTTTCGAGGCTGCCCGCGTAGGTGAGCGCGTCCAGGTTGACGATGCGCACCTGCGGCTCAGCGGCGAGCAAAAAATGGACGAAGTTGGAGCCGATGAAACCAGCCCCGCCGGTGACAAGAACGTTTTGCATGAGATTCCTTTCGGGGGATTGGGGACTGGGAATTGGGGCGTGGGGATTGGGAATTGGGGCGTGGGGATTGGGGAGTGGGGCGTGGGGAGCAGGCAGTTAGATGTGCAAGACCCTCCCGCCCGATTACCTGATTACCCAATTACCTGATTACCAATCACCCGCATTTCCAACTTCAAACACCTCCGCATCCCGCAAGGGCGTGCCCTGACGGTCTTTCTGCGAGAGCAGGGGTTCCAGCCCCGGCAACAGCGGCCATTCGATGCCGATGGCAGGGTCGTTCCACAGGAGGGTGCGTTCCCATTGGGGAGCATAGTAGTCGGTGGTCTTGTAGATGACCTCCGCCCATTCGCTGAGGACGCAGAACCCGTGAGCGAAACCGGGCGGCACCCAGAGTTGACGTTTGTTCTCCGCCGAGAGGATTTCGCCAACCCACTGGCCGAAGGTCGGCGAGCCGCGGCGGAGGTCTACCGCCACGTCGAAAATCTCGCCGACCACCGCACGCACCAGTTTGCCCTGCGCCTGACGAATCTGGTAGTGCAGGCCGCGCAGGGTTCCCTGCTGCGAGCCGGAGTGATTATCCTGCACGAAGGCGAGGTCAATGCCCGCCTCGGCGAAGGTGCTGGCGCGGAAAGTCTCCATGAAAAAGCCGCGCTGGTCGCCGAAGACTTTGGGTTCGATGAGCAAAACGTCGGGGATGGAGGTGGGGGTGAAGTTCATGGCCGAAGGACGGGAGTTGAAGGTTGGGTGTTGAAGGTTGGAAGTTGGATGTTGGAGGTTGGGAGTTGAAGGTTGAGAATCGGTGTATTACCATTTCCCAATCCCCAATCTACCAATCCCCAATTACCCATCCCCAATTACCACATTTACCAGTTACCACTGGCAGGCAAGGACGCTCATGGCCGGGGCACGGTCATTCTCTTGAACATGGAAACGCGCCACCGTGTAACAATGCTCCGCCGCCAGGCCACGCTCCAGGCGGGGCAGCGCGCTGTCAATCAGGGCAAGGTAATCGGGCTGGTAGGTCTGCACCGCCCAGATGGCGGTATCGTCGTAGGTGGTTTCGGCGGTCATCTGCCCAGCAACCTCGGGCTGGAGCAACCCGGCAAAATCCACCATCGGGCGCATAGAAAAATAGCCGATCATGCCGACTTCCAGGGTGCCGACGCTGGCATCCGGGGGCGTGTTCGCCGCCAGATACTCGCCCACAGCGCGGTAAACCGGATATCGGGGGTCGTTGGTGCGGCTCATCTTCAGGAGGGCGCTACCCTGCCCAACAAGCAGCACTGCCAGCAAGAGCACTGTGACCACCGACCGCCGACCGCTGAGAGATAGTCGCTCCCTGCCGCCCGGTGACTGCTGCCCGCCAATCACAAAAAGCCCCAGCCCGACAGCGGCGATCCAGCCCGGCACCAGGGGCGCATAATACCAGAAATAGCGGGTTACACCCAGCAGGGTGTAGGCTGCAAAATACGCCACCGGCCAGAGGAGAAAGAGCAGCCAGCGCCGCGCCCGCAGTAACGCGAAAATCACGCCGCCCAGGACAAACGCGGCTTCAAGCCAGTAGACCCAATTATGCCGATACCAACCGACTACACGCAAGAAACCCGGCGCAAACCCTTCGCTGATCGCCATGCGTCCCTGCGCCTGTTTGGCCGCCAGGGTCACCGGCAGAGGGTTGCCGAAGTACCACCAGGCAAAAGCGTGCCAGGCCAGCAGAATCCCCGCGGCGAGGGCGAACCAGCCCCAGGGCTGCGCCCGCCAAAAGCCGGAATCCCGCAGGCGGGCGCGATTCTCCCAGAGGTAGTGAATCCCCAAAATCGCGGCAGGGAGGGCGGCATCCGAACGGGTGAGAATCGCCAGGGAGGCGAAAATCGCCGCGAGTCCCAGTTTCCGGCGGGCGTAGAGGGCATAGGCCGTCAAAATCAGCGTCAGGTAGAGGGGAGTCTCCGAGCCGAGGGTGCTCAGCAGGAGCGGGAAGGTCGGGTAAAGCAGCAATCCCGCCCAGCCGACGAGAGGCGCACCCCAGGATTTACCCAAATCCCAAAAGAGCAGGCCGCCCGCCGCCACGCTGAGCGCGCCGATGAAGTTCGCCAGCGCCGGCAGGTGGGGCCAAAGCCCGCCCAGCAGCGCCAGCAGGATGGCGAACAGCGGCGTGGTAGTGCTGAGCACGCGCTCGCCGGGATTGTAAACAAAGCCCGCGCCAGCGCGCAGGTTCAGCGCGTAGCGGTAGGTGATGAAGGGGTCATCGTAAACGCGGTGGGAGAGGAGAGCAAAGAGCGCAGCGGTAACGGCAATGAGGTAAGCAATACTCCATAACCGGGGCGAAAATCGGGCAGACAATGCCATTCTATCCACTGCTCAGACCACGTCGATCGGCGATCCGATTGACGAATGATTTTCGTCACGCCGGGCAGTATCCCGGAGTTTAGATCGCAGCCAAAAAACCACTACCAACCAAGCCGGTATTCCCGCGGGCATAATGATAAACCAGTCCGCCTGGGGCCAGGGCAGCAGATTGGTGATACTGTTCTGGAAAATCAAAGTGTAGTAAGCCAAAAACATGTATGCGCACGCCGCCAAAACATAACGTGCCAACCAGATACGCTCACGTTGATAAACCGCGAAGGGGACTATCCATAGCAAATACTGAATGGAAAAAGCATGTCCCCAAGCCAAAAAACCTAACAAAATAGTCAGGAAACCGGCAACCGGCGATTGGTGCCGCGCCCGCACAAACCACAGCCATCCCAGAAAACCCAATGTGAGCCAGCGTGCAAACCGCAAAAACCAGGTCCAGGTTAATGGCCATTTCGGGAAGTGCATCAATCCCATTCGCAAAAAATAGGTATATCCCCAAATGCCTGTACCCCAGTTGTACGAAACCGCTTTGCGCACACTATCTACGGGATTGGCATCAAATACCCAAGAATATACGGCCACGGCCATCAACGGAACAATCCCCATCAGCAGGGTAACAAAAAAACGTTCCCGCCATGTGCGCAAGCGCGCCATAATTTGGGGCCAAGCCAGTATAGGCCAACTCTTGTCCAAAATTCCTAATCCCAAAAACAGTCCTGTTTTCCATAATGAGTAGGGAACTGATAACAAGGCCAGCAGCGTTAGCAAAGCGGGAAGTGCATCAAATTGCCCATGCGCAGCGGATACCAGGACTGTTACCGGATTGAGTGCATAGATCAACCCCCAGCGGAAAGCCTCGCTCGCTGAGACGACATTAAGCAGCCGATAAAACAACAGCAAAGCGATACTGGCATCCACAAACACGGGCAACAAGCGCACTACAAACGGAAAAGGCAAATTTGTTGCATCGGCAATTCGATAAGCCCCATACATGGCATACATTTGCAAAGGCAGGTAAGGATGACGGTTTTGAGTCAATTCATCCGTATACACATCCTGGCCTTTTGCAAGCACTTCCCCTGTCAGTTGAAAGGATTGGATGTCAAAATCCGTATCATACGCCAAGACAGCACTGGGCAAGAGACGGACCACCAAAGCGATACCTGCCAACATCCAGGCAGTACGACCGGGAACCAGGTATGCCTGAGGCCGATAAAGCAGGTACAGCGTTCCGCCTAGAAGAAGCAGCATCCATAGAAAGGATAACAACATAAAATTAGCACGTCACCAAAAGGTACAGGGTTTGTTGGAGCGCCGTGAATATTCAATTTCGGAAATCATAACCAAGTTGTCGCCCGCTTCTGGAGCGACCTGCGCAGCCTCATCCAGATCACTCGAGCAGCCCTTTCGTCGGTTCCAGAGATTCCGGGCAGCCAGTTTCCACTAACTGCTTTCATGGAACAACCTCCACATATACGGGAGAGGAAACCGTCAACTGCGTCTCCGATGCCGGAATCTCCTGCCCGTATTTATCGACAACTCCCAGAACACCAGGCGGAACATCAACCATTTGCGGAGTTTCATCCACCGACCAGATCACCCAGATTTGACGGCCATCCCCTTCGAAAATGTATCCGGCAACCTCCTCCGGGAGAGGAGCATCTCCGACATAGTTCATCCCATCCAGTTTCTGATTCAAAAACCGGAAAGCCCTAAACGCCGGATTCGGGTTGTCCGCATCCTCGCCCACCATGCCACAATACCGCCATCCGCTTCCTTCGAACTGATACCAAATTGTGCTGCGGATATCCATTGCCCAATTCCGCACAAACAGCCGCACAACGTAATCGGCCTGGACTTCAAAAAAGCGGTCGTCCGGCGGCACACATTCCCCCTGGTTCCATTCCGGGCAAAGCAAGGAACCTTCCGTCAGGAACAGGGGTTTCTCCACGCCATACAACTGCATCGTATCGCGCAAATAGTTGATCTTGCCAACCACAACCCCGCCGCGTGCCGCCCAGTTTGGGTATTCCCGGTCAAGATTCAGTGACTGCTGCACATACGGCGGATAGCCATGAAAACTGACAATATCAAAATAATCTGCGCCGCCGGCCTCCAGAATACCATCAAAAAAACGAGTGGGCTTGCAAGTCTTCCCTTCGGGCGGGTTTTCAGGGTCACAATCCAGCAGCAAACCACCAATCAGTACCTGGGCATCGGGGTCGGCAGCCTTGATTGCCGGATACACCGCCTTGAGCATCTCGGCATAATAGCCGCCTCCGTAAAATGGGTCCGCTGCATCGCCCCAGCAGCCAAACACGCTGTCTCCGGGCATCATGTTCACATCCACATCCGGCTCGTTGCCCAATTCCCAATACTTCACGTTGTAGGGCGGCACGCTGTAACGGCGGACCAACTCCGCCATGAAATCCGCGAAAGCGCCAAGTTTTTCCTGCGATACCGGCCCGCAAGCCGAGCCTGGAACTTTCTGCGCCCATGGAGGCGCACTGCGCACAATCAAAATGACATCAATCCCGCGTGCGGCCAGTTCCTGAAAGGCGTTATCCAAGGGCTGGAGCGCAGCCCAGTTGTACTGCCCTTCCTGCGGCTCCACATCCGACCACAACACCCCGTTGTAGCGCACAATCCGGGCGCCGGAATCCGAAAGCAGAGACAAAATCGTGTCATCCCCCGGCCGGTGAGTTTCAACTCCCATCAACGGCATCGAAATCCCCGGCGCAGAAGATTCTGATTCGGGCAGGGCGGTTGGTGTCTCCGGCCGGGGGGAGGGTTGAACCTCAACAGGAGGTGAAGCAGTCGGCAACACAGCATCAGTGGCAACAACGCGGTCCATCACCGGCGTGGAAAGAACCGGCTCCGGCGTACTCTGTCCACATGCCGCTAAAAGCGCTGCCAACAGCACAAACAGCCCCCAATAGCATAAACGCCGACAACTTCTGTACTCAATCCGCGTAAAACTTTGTTGCTGCATAACTTCTCCTGTAAAAAATCCCCGTCGGCCGCGGCACACCCTGCCACAAGCCGAAACAACCGTCAACTTACGGTTTCGCAAACATCCGCCTTCGCCGCCAGCGGATCAACGGCGCCAGCATCCGGCGGGCGAGATAGCGTGCGTAAATCCACGACAGGTAGCCGCCCCCGTCCCGATGGTGGACGCGCAGCATCTCCGGCCAGCAGCGCTCATCGTCAGCGATGGTTTTCGCATCCCCGTGCAGGCGGAAGTTGGCCCACACCCGCCCCGGCAGGTAACGGATTTCGCTGACCTGCGCCAGACGCACCCACAAATCGTAATCCATCGCAAAGTAAAACGAAGGGTCCAGCGGCCCGACCTGATGCCACAAATCCGCCCGCCAGAACGCCGCCTGCTGCGGAATGTACACCCCGCCGCGCCGCAGCCGCTTCAAACTGGTCTGCCGGGCGTTGAAGCGGCCAATCACCCGCCCTTCAGCGTCAATGAAACTGGCATCGCCGTACACCAGCCCCACCTGCGGATGCGCGGCCAAAAACGCCGCCGCCTCCGCCACCGCGCCCGGCTCGTAAGTGTCATCGGAGTTGAGCCAGGCAAAAATCTCACCCGAAGCGTGCGCAAACCCCTTGTTGATCGCATCCGTCTGCCCCCGGTCCGGCTCGGAGACCCACCACGCCAGGCGGTCGGCATAACGGCGGATAATCTCCACGCTGCCATCGGTCGAGCCGCCGTCCACGATGATGTACTCCAGGTTCGGGTAATCCTGCGCCAGCACCGACTGGATGGTGGCCTCCAGAAAGCGCGCCTGATTGTAGGACGGAGTCACAATGGAAACGCGGGGAAAATCGGTCACAGTCAGTTCCAGGATTCTTCGGGGTAGAATTTTGAGGCCGTATCCGCGGTCAGGCTGCGGATACGGGTGACTTCTTCGGGGGTGAGACGTTTTTTCCAGTTGGAGAGATTTGCCGCGCTATCCAGGCGGACCGCGTGAACCCGGTGAGGGTCCAGTTCCCTGGGGTTGCCCGGCTGGCTGGATTTGATGAGGGTGCGCTGAACCCTGGGGTTGAAATCCAGCCCCAGGGCGGCGTACAAATCGCGGAACCCCGCCTCGGGCTGGCGCGATAAATCCTCGTGGCGAACCACCCGAAAATCCGGGTGCGAGGCTCGGAACCCGTCCACAACGGTGTACACCATCCGCCAGAGCAAACTCCCCTGCCAGATCACGTCATCGGGCGCGGCAAGCGCGTTTTCCATCTCATTCCGGAACGGCGCCAGATGGTCGCGCATCAACAGAGGCTGAGCGAGCAAATCCTGAAAATCGAAAGTCCAGCCCAGGCGCTTGAGGCTGCTGACGAAACCCAGCGGGTGCCGCACGGTGATCACCACCCGGCAGCCGAGGGTTTGGGCAAACCAGGGGACGGAGAAAACGGCGAAGGGGTCTTTGAGCAGGGGGCGCGCACGATGCAGCCGGGCGCGGGCAAAGGCGGTGAAATCCCGCGCCATGCGTCCGGCATCCTTGAGCGAGCGCAGGGATTTGAGTTCCAGCCAGGGATGATAGCGAAAAGCCAGGGTCTCGCGCAGGGCAGGGAGATAGGCATCCTGGTTTTCGGCGCAGAGGTAGGTGTACCAGCGGCGCGTGGGCTGGCGCATCACACCGGGGCGGTGCAGCACGTTGAGCGGCTCGCTGATGTAACCGGCCTGCCGCGGGTCGGCAGCGAGGATTTTGCCAACCCAGGTGGTTCCGCTGCGGTGCGCGCCGGTAACGAGGATGGGGGTTTTCATAGCGTAAGCCCCGGCCAGTCGCCTAAACGCGGGTCATCCAGGCGGGGCGGTTTGCGCCGCCGCCAGTTCTCCAGGTTGCCCAAGCCCGCCAGGTTGACCAACGCAAAAGCCATTCGTCCCCAGATGCGGCGGAGGCCTCCCGGCCAGCACAAAAATGATCTGGCATACGCCCGAAGCGCCTGTGCAGGCAGCCCCCCATCCAGCAAATAGCGACCCGCAACATCATGAGCACCGGCCAAAACCCGGCGGCGGTCGGCCGCAAACCGAGCAGAAAAATGCGGGTCGGTTCGCAGAAAATCCGCCAGGCGGTAAATCTCGTCGGCAAAAGCATCCGCCTGGGAGACGTTCTTGGCCGCAGGGTGGTAACGGGCAGCCGCCCAAAAGCGCGGCAGGTGCTTGATGGGAGATGCTGTGGCTATGCGCAGCCAAAGGTGATGATCCAGCATGAAGTGGAAGCGCTCATCCAGCAAACCGGCCTGCTCCAGCGCACTGCGGCGCATGAACACCGCCGGTTGACAGATGATCTGGAAACGCATCAACTCGGTCAGCCCCCATTCGCCGAAGGTCTGCGCGTTGAACGGACGGCCAGCAGCGTCAATGGAGACTGCATCCCCGAAGACCATGCTGAGCGAGGGGTCGGCATCCAAAGCGGCGACGGCTTCGCTCACCGCGCCGGGCAGATAGAGGTCATCGGAGTTGAGCCAGGCAACCACCTCCCCGCGGGCGCGGCGGAACCCCTTGTTGATCGCGTCCGCCTGTCCCCCGTCCGGTTCGGAGACCCACCACGCCAGGCTGCCTGCGTAGCGCTCGATGATCTCCACGCTGCCATCCGTGGATCC
>CAZPSL010000115.1:0-5959 GCA_964589145.1 uncultured Anaerolineales bacterium | reverse complement strand
TACATCGAGATGGGCGCGCCGCCCGAAAAATGCCCCGTCTGCGGTCTCAAGGGCGAGAAGTTTGTGCAGATTTAGGATGATGCCGGGGTGATGCGAAGACTGGCAGTCCTGTCAGGACTGCCAGTCTTGTTTTTGGGGCCGCCGGGCCTCCACCCAGCCCGCGATCGCCCCCAGTTTTTGAACCACCCGCGCCCCGGCCCGGTTCCCGGCCTGGCAGGCGGCGCGCAGATCATCTCCGCGGGTACGGGCGGCGATGAACCCCGCGGCGAAGGCATCCCCCGCGCCGGTGGTATCCACTACGGGCACGGAAATCGCTTCCACGGTGCCGGTGAACTCGTCCGAGAGGGCATAACACCCCTCGGCGCCGAGTTTGACGATCACCCTGCGGGCGCCGCGCTCCCTGAAAATCGCGGCAGCCCGCCGCGGGTCCGGCTCGCCGGTCAGCCGCAGGGCTTCGTAATCGTTGCAGAAGAAAAAATCCAGATGGGGGAGCGCATCCCAAAAAGCCGTGCGCAGCCGCGGGTTCTCCATGTGCGTGGTGAAAACCACATCCAGCGAGGTGGCGATGCCCGCTGCCCGCAGTTGCGCCAGTTTTTCCCCCAGCCCTTCCGCCAGATGAGTGAGCACGAAGTACCCGGCAATGTGGAAATGCCGCGCGCCGGTGGCGGCAATCTCCTGGGGGTGGATGTCCGCCGCCGTCAGGGCGCGGTTTGCTCCCGTGGTGTGGATGAAACGCGGCTTGTGGTCGCTGTCCACCAGGGCGACGCTCACCCCGGTGATTTCGCCGGGCACGCGGCGCGCAAAACGGGTATCCACGCCGACCCGCTCCCAGTAGCGGAACAGCAGGTCGGCGCTGTCGTCGTCACCGGCGCGGGCCATCAGGCCGGTTTCCACGCCCAGCGCCGCCAGCCCGATGGCGGTGTTCGAGCCGCACCCGCCGGGCGTGACGGCGGCATCGTCAAAGGCGATTGAGTCGCGGCGCGGCACATCGTCCACGGGGGAGCAGAGAATGTCGAGGGTGACGTTTCCGAGAATGATGGTGTCCATGCAACGATGTGGCATTTTGGGAAAAATGCATCTACCGCATTTCAACACCCTCCGGAACGTGCAGACGCAGCACCCGCCGACCGGTCTGCTTCAGCGCGGCGGCGTCACCCAGGGCCTGCGCTATCTTCAGGGTCTGGAACGTCATCGAGGAGGCGTTGCTTCCCATCTCGTCGGGGATGGGGAGGTCCTGCGGGGCGTCGGCGGTGATTTGGACGAACAGCCCGTTGCCCCGGTCGCCCTTGTGGAGTTGCCCCGTGGAGTGCAGGAAGCGCGGCCCGAACCCCAGGGTGGTTGCCAGTTTTCGGGTGTCGCGCACCCACAGGCGGATGCGCTGCAAGTCGGCTGCCGCTTTGGGGGTCGGGTTCAGGTAGGCCTGAAGGCTGAAGTAATCTCCGGGAACGGCAGCCTCCAGAAATCCCATCAGCGCATCGCGGCTCAGGGGAACGGAATCCCCTGCGGGCAGCGAGCCGGTCTCCAGGTAGGCTTTCACCATCCGGCGCGCCATCACCTTGGCGCTTTCCACGTTGGGCTGGTCGAAGGGGTTGATGCCCAGGAAATGCCCGACAACGGCGGTGGCAAACTCCCAGATGAAAAACTGCGCCCCCAGGTCGTAGCGGTCGGCGAGGCTGAGCCGCAGCACGGGATGACCGGCGGCTTCGAGCGCGTCCACGCCGGGGTGGGGTGCCCCGCCTTCGACCTGGATGCTGACGAAAAAGCGGTCTGCGCCGTAAACGTCGGGGCTGCCGGGCGATTCGCCCACCACGGGCAGGATGCCGCGCCCCTCCTTGCCGGTGCTCTCGGCGATCAGTTGCTCCGCCCAGTCGCCGAAGGCGGCGATTTGCGGCGGCAGGATGAAGGTGAGTTTGTCGCGCCCGGCGAGCGCGGCCTGCGCGATTTCCACCCCCAGGCGTGCGGCGGGGTTTTGGTCGAGCGGGGCATCGGGAACGCAGGCGTAGGATGCCTGGATGGCGCGTTCCAGCAGGCGGGCGGTATCCAGCCCGATCAGGGCTGCCGGGAGCATCCCGAAGTAGGAGAGCGCCGAGAAACGCCCGCCGATTTCGGGGTCGTTGAGGTAGGCGGCACGGAAGCGGCGCGCCTGCGCCAGGGCTTCCAGTTTGCTGCCGGGGTCGGTGATGGCGATGAAGTGCCGACCGGCTTCTTCCGCGCCGAGGGTCTGGAGAGCGCGGTTGTAAAAGTATTTGAGGAAGGAGAGCGTTTCCACCGTGCCGCCGGATTTGGTGGAGACGATGTAGAGCGTGTGCGCCGGGTCGTGAGCGCGGTCGGCGGCGAGCACCGCGCCGGGGTCGGTGCTGTCCAGCACGGTGAGGCGCAGCCCTTCGGCATCAGGGAAGGTTCTGGCGAAAACTTCCGGGGCGAGGCTGGAGCCGCCCATGCCGAGCAGCAGGGCGCGGGTGTAGCCTTCGGCGAGCAGGGTTTCGCGCAGGCGTTCCAGCGCGGGGAGTTCGGGCTGAATCCGCAGGGCGATGTCGAGCCAGCCCAGGCGGTTGCTGATTTCGGCCGGGTCGGGCTTCCAGACGGTGTGATCCCGCGCCCAGATGCGGGGGACGATTTTGTTTTCTGCGAGGGTTTGGAGGGTGGGGGAGGGGTTCATGGGGGCTGGGAATTGGGGATTGGGGATTGGGGGTTGGGTAATTAGGGAACCAGGTAATTAGGTAATTGGGGATTGCTGCGTTCCCCGTTATCTGCCTACATGCAAACATGCAAACATGCCCACATGCACACTTGCCTCACTTGCCCGCCTGCTGTTCCCATCCGTCCCAGCCCAGTGAGGCGGCGACCAGTTCAATCGGGTGTACGCCGGGGAGGCCGGTACCGCGGGTGATCTGCCAGCGGCAGGTTTCGCTGTCGCACACCGAGACGGGGGCATCCACGCTTTTGACGAACTCGAACAGCGGCTCGCCAATTGCCCGGGCGATTTCGTACTTTTCGGCTTTGTAGCCATACGTCCCGGCAATGCCGCAGCAGGTTGCCTCGCTCTCGACGATGGTCAGTTCCGGGATGTGCGCCAGCACTTCCACGGCGGGGCTGCCGAGGCGGTGCGCCTTGTACTGGCAGGGCTGGTGATACGGCAGAGTCAGCGGGAGCGGCTGAAAAGGCAGGTCGGCAAACGCCGGCAGGGTGAGCAGAAATTCGTTGATGTCGTAGGTCATCTGCGAGACCAGGAGGGTATCCGGGTCGTGCATCTCCAGCAGGTCGGGGGCTTCCTCCTTGAGGGTCAGCGTGCAACTGGTGGAGGTTCCCACGATGGGGATGCCCTGCCGGGCGTATTCTACCAGAGAGCGGACGTTGTTTTGGTGCAGTTTGCGGGCTGCGTCGAACTCCCCGTTGGAGAGCAGCGGCAGCCCGCAGCAGTTCTGGCGCGGCACGACCACCTCGAAGCCCAGACGTTCCAGCACGTACACCGCGGCCTGCCCGACGCGCGGCTCGTAGAACTCGGTTGCACAGCCATGGAAGAAGGCGACTTTCCCCCCCTGGTACGGGAAGCGAACGGGGGCGGCATCATGCCTCCGCCACCACGCCGAGAAACGCTGCCGCGCAAAGGGCGGAAAATACGCCTGCGAGGCAATGCCCAGCACCGCCTCGGCGAGTTTCCGCAGGAGGCGGCTCCCCAGCAGGGCGTTGCTGAGCGGGGCGACCGGCTGGGCGAGTTTCCCCAGCAGTTCGGTGCGGGCGAGCAGGTTGTTGCGCAGGCGCATCCGCCAGGGGAGTTGCCCCGCGGCGACCATCTCGTGGCGGGCGCGGGCGTTCATCTCGGCGATGTTCACCCCCGACGGGCAGGCCAGGTTGCAGGCGCGGCAGCCGGAGCAGTAGTCCACCGACAGATCCGGTACCGGCTGCTCCCCGCCGCGGAAGCGCTCGCTTTGCGGCCCGGCATACTTCGGCCCCGGAAACAGGTCGGTCACCGCCGCCACCGGGCAGGCCGTCACGCAGATGTTGCACTTGATGCAGGGGTCGGGGTCAAAGGCGGGCGGTTGAAGGGTGAAAGTTGAAGGTTGAAGGTTGGAAGTTGAAGGTTGGAGGTTGAAGGTTGGAGGTTGGAGGTTGAAGGTTGAAGGTTGAAGGTTAAATGTTGAAGGTTGGTGAGGGGATTGGTCGGCTGGCAAACTGGTGACAGGGGACTTCCCACTCCCCAATTTTCCAACTCCCAATTTCCAACTTCCCGGTTCCCCAACTCCCATTTTGTCTGTTTTACCCATCGCTCAATCCGTCTCCAGCCCGAAAGCCGGTCGCCAGCGCCACACCCTCCAGCGAGCGCTCGCGGAGGAAATCGCCCGCCAGTGCGCTGCCAACGGCGTACACGTTCTCCAAATCGGTGCGGAAATCGGCGTCCACGCGCAGCCCCGCCTGAAAGATGGGATGTCCCTGCGGGTGCAGGAACTCCCGCCGAAACCAGTCCAGCCGCCCGGCGGGGGCCTTCAGGGGCAGGTCGAAGACGGTTTCCTGCGCATAGCCGGTGAAATCGGTCTGGAAGCCGCCGCCCAGGAAACCGCCTGTTGCCAGAATGAAAGTTTGCGCCCGGTGGAGCGTCGGGCGTGCCGCAGACTGAATCCAGACTCCCTCGATACGCTTGCCCGCGGCCCGCTGACTGCCGACCGCTTCCATCCCGGTGAAGACGCGCCCGCCCGCCGCCCGGATGGCATCCAGCAAAATGTGGTGGAGCCGCAAACCCGGAACCGAGGGCGGGAGGCCGGGAATTTCAAACACGCGCCGCCCCAGCAGGGATTCCAAATCCCGCACCGCCCGAAGGGAATCCCGCAGCCCCAGCACCGCCGGGAACCCGATGCGCTCCGCCCTGCCCAGGCGGGGAGTCAGCGCTAACAGTCGAATCAGCGAATCAGCGATTTCGGCGCGGAAAGCCGGGGTGTCGAATAACCGCGCCAGGGTCATGGCGTCGCGGCGGGTGTGCGCCGCCAGCGCGGGCGGGTTCACGATCACGGCCTCGGCGGGGATGCCCTGTGCCCGCAGGTTGGCGGCCGCGAGATGGGGCGAAAAATCGTGGAAACCGGCGATACCGACCAGCAGCATCGGCGCGGGGTCGCGCAGGTCTCCGGCAGTGAAGGTGGCGGGCGCCAGGCAGGTCGGGCGCGGCGCGCCGAGGGCGGTGGGCAGCAGATGATTGCGTTCCAGCGAGCCTTCGAGCGGATAACCGACTTCGGCGCACAAGTCCTGGAAGGCTTGCAAAGCGGTTTCAACCCCCGCGGTGCCGAGGCGGGCGTAAGGGTGACTGGGCTGGGAGCGGGTCAGGGTTTCCAGCACGGCGAGCGGCGATTCCACAAGGCCGCGCCCGCCGAGGGGGTAGCAGCCCAGCACGTCCACGCAGCCGGAGCCCCAGTGGGTTGCTCCCCAGCCTTTGGTGAGCAGTTTGACGCGCTTCCCGCGCGCCGCCAGCCGCCACGCGGCGGTCAACCCGGCGAGGCCGCCGCCGAGGACGATGGTGGTGGTGGGGGGGATTGGGGATTGGGAATTGGGGATTGGGGGTTGGGGGCTGGGGACTGGGGAATGGGGGCTGGTAGTTGGTGGGTGATGAGCCGCTGACGGCTCTCCGCTGTCGGCTGTCGGCTGACGGCTGTCCGCTGTCGGCTCTCGACTCTCGACTCTCTGATAGCCGATGGCCGCTAACTGCTTGCGGATCTCCGCGAACCCCGGCAGGTGCCCGGCGTTCAGCACATTGACGTAGATCAGTTCGTTCAGGCGTTCCTGACGCAACTGGTCGCCCCACAGGATGGGGAGCAGCCCCTTCCAGCGCTCTTGCAGGAAGGCGAGCAGACCGACGGCGGACACCGGAGCACCTGACACCGGGTGTACGCGAATGTTGTCAAATTGCCCGCGGTTCCCCCCACCCAAGCCTCCCCCCGCTGGAGGGAGGGCGGGGGATGGGGCGGATTGGCCT
>CAZPSL010000114.1:0-9225 GCA_964589145.1 uncultured Anaerolineales bacterium | reverse complement strand
ATCAAAAACTACAATCGGATTTTCGCCAGTGTGAATCGCTCCACCGCGGCGCGGTCAACTGTCACTCCCAGACCCGGTGCGTCGGGCACGGTGATGGTACTGTCGGGGTTGAGGGTGAAACGCTCGTGCGTGATGTCACGGGGGTAGTAACGGTCGGTGGCAGAGATGTCACCGGGCAGCGCAAAGCCGGGCAGCGAGGCCAGCGCCAGGTTCGCCGCCCGCCCCACGCCAGTTTCCAGCATCCCGCCGCACCAGACGGGCACGTCCCGCTCGCGGCACAAATCGTGGATTGCCACCCCCCGGCTGATTCCGCCCACCCGCCCCGCCTTGATGTTGATGATGCGGCAGGCGCCCATCTCGATGGCCTGACGGGCATGCCGCGGCCCCAGGATGCTCTCATCCAGACAGAGGGGAGTCCCGAAGCGGGTTTGGAGGGCGCGGTGATCCCAAAGGTCATCCTCGGCGAGGGGCTGCTCAATGAGCAGCAGGTCAAGGTCATCCAGAGGCAGCAGGGCGTCGGCGGTTTCCAGCGTGTAAGCGGAGTTGGCATCCACCTGCAAGGGCAGGTCGGGGAAGGCGCGACGCACGGCTTCGGTGTCGTTCACATCCCTGCCGGGCTTGATTTTGATTTTGATGCGCCCGTACCCCTGGGCAAGGTAATCTTCCACGGTTCGCAGCAGATCGCCGGTGGTGGGCTGAATCCCTATCGAGACGCCGACCGGCACCCGGTCACGGGAACCACCCAAAAGGTCACGCAGGGAGCGCCCCTCCATTTTGCCGCGCAAATCCCAAAAGGCGAGTTCCAGCCCCGCTTTTGCCATCCGGTGCCCCTTGACGTGCGCCATCCGGCGCTGCAAGTCATCCGCGTCGGCGATCTCCGGCCCCAAGAGCGGAGGGACGAGAAAATCCCGCAGGATGTGCCAGGCGGTGCCGGTGGTTTCGCAGGCGTAGCCGGGGGCGCGGTCAGCGACGCACTCGCCCCAGCCGGTGAAGCCCTCGGCCTTGGCTTCGAGCAGGATGCACTCGCGAGTGCTGATGCTGCCGAAGGAGGTGGCAAACGGCGCGGCGAGGGGCATTTTCAGATGGTAAAGGGTGACGGAATCGAGTTTCATGGAGAGTCAGATGTTGAAAACGGGCAGGGGAGCAGGACGCTGCATGGAACCGCTGCCTTGCCCCCTCTCCTGTCCTCTCTCCTCCGTCTGGAGGGAGAGGGCAGGCCTTATGGCAGTTGCATACGCCCCGCTTCTCTGCCCCGATGTGCTCAGTCATCCATGTGCTGGATAATTGCATCTCCGAACTCGGAGCACTTGAGCAGGGTCGCACCCTCCATCAGCCGTTCGAAGTCGTAGGTCACGGTCTTGGCTTTGACCGCGCCGGAGATGCCTTTCCAGATCAGGTCGGCAACTTCGTTCCAGCCCATGTAACGGAACATCATCTCGCCGGAGAGAATCACCGAGCCGGGGTTAACTTTGTCCAGGTCGGCATACTTGGGGGCGGTGCCGTGGGTCGCCTCAAAGATGGCGCGTCCGGTATCGTAGTTGATGTTCGCACCGGGGGCAATGCCCATCCCGCCGATTTGCGCGGCGAGTGCATCGGAGAGATAGTCGCCATTCAGGTTCATCGTGGCGAGTACGTCAAATTCCTTTGCCCGCGTGATGGTCTGCTGGAAGACGATGTCGGCAATCGTATCCTTGATCAGCAGTTTGGATTTCCACTTTCCGTCTCCGTGGGTCTCCCACAAAGCCAGGGCATCCTTCACTTCCTGGATGATCTCCTGCTGTTTGTCGGGCGCCATCATATCAAAACCGGGGTCAATCATGCGGGCGTTCTCTTCCACGGTCAGGTCGGGGTTGTGCTCCTTGTTGCCCAAAATCCAGGTCTCGCGCTCGGTGACGATCTCGTTGCGGAATTCGCGCTTTGCCAGGTCATAGCCCCAGTTGCGGAACGCGCCTTCCGTGAACTTCATGATATTGCCCTTGTGAACCAGGCTGAGCCGCTTGCGTCCGTTTGCCAGTGCCCACTTGATGGCTGCCCGCACCAGCCGTTCGGTGCCCTCTTTCGAGACCGGCTTGATGCTGATGCCCGCCGTATCGGGGAAGCGGATTTTTGCGTACTCGGTGGGGAATTTTTCCTTCAGGCATTCGATGAACTCGCGGTTTTCCGGGGTGCCGTACTCGAACTCCGCGCCGGTGTAGATGTCTTCCGTGTTCTCGCGGAAGATGACCATATCCACGTATTCGGGATGCTTCACCGGGGAGGGCACGCCATCCACGTATTTGACCGGGCGCTGACAGACGTACAGGTCGAGGTATTTCCGCAAGGCAACATTCAGGGAACGGATGCCGCCGCCAATTGGGGTGGTCAGCGGGCCTTTGATGCCCACCAGAAATTCACGGAAAGCCTCCACCGTTTCCTCCGGCAGCCAGTCCCCGAATTTGTGGTAAGCCTTTTCTCCGGCGTAGACTTCCATCCAGTGGATTTTCCGTTTGCCGCCGTACGCCTTTTCGACCGCGGCATCAAACACGCGCACGGAAGCCTTCCAGATGTCGCGTCCGGTGCCGTCTCCTTCAATGAACGGGATAATCGGATTGTCCGGGACTTGCAATATCCCGTTTTCAATTGTGATCTTCTCCCCGTTTGAAGGGATTTTGACATTTTCGTAATTCATCTTGATCGGTTCTCCTTGAAGAAAATTTTTGGGGCTTTCGCTGAAACGCAGGGAAAAGTGGTGTTTTGGCGTGCTTCGCAAAAATACCACAAACCAGCACCCGGTGCGAAAGTCCTGTTTTTATGTTTGTCGAAATCTTTGTGACAAAAGGACTACATTGTACACATGCACTTGTTGCTGCCATCTCCGGGTGTGTGGTGACAACGCGCTGCATTATACCTAAAAGCGGGCAAATACGGTAGCAAAACTTCCGGGGAGGGGCAGGCAAAAGATGTAGAGGGTCAGTGTGTTTCTCTTGCACTGTTCTCGCAGGGCTGCCAGCCTTCGGGTCAGGTTCTGGATTGGCAAGTCAGCAGCGGATGGGGAACGGATAAGCGGATGTCATCGCGTCGGGCAGAAGTCGAGGCACGGGCGGAGGGTGGATGCGCAAGACTGGCAGTCCTCGGTTAAACGCAGACCCTAAAGGTCTTGCAGACCTTTAGGGTCTTTTGCGCGGCTCGACCGCGCTCCTGCCGGCCGCTCCACTCAAAGTGATGGATGTGCGGGGGAGGGGTGGAGGTACACCTGCCCAAGGCAATCTTGAACTTTATCCAGTTTCTACAACATTTGCCTGCCCTGTTCTGTTCTCCCCTCCCGTTCGACACAAACCTCCGGTACAATGGGAACGCCGTCGTCGTACCTGGCAAAACCACAATACCAGGGCTTTTGCTCTGGGCGAAAGTCCTGAACATGAGGTAAAGCAATGAAAAAACAAACCATAAGCACCGAAAACGCTCCGGAAGCAATCGGTCCCTATTCTGCCGGGGTAAAAGCCGGGGATTTTGTGTATACCGCCGGGCAACTGGGCATTGACCCGGCAACCGGAAGTTTTGTCGAAGGGGGCATCGAGGCTGAAGCCCGGCAGGCGCTGAACAACCTGCGGGCGGTGCTTGAAGCCGCCGGTGCATCGCTGGAGAACGTGGTCAAGACGACCGTATTTTTGCGCGATATGAATGATTTCGCGGCCATGAACGCGGTCTACGCCGAGTTTTTTACCGCCGATTTCCCGGCCCGCTCCGCGGTCCAGGTCGCCCGCCTGCCCAAAGATGCTGCCGTGGAGATTGAGGCCGTCGCATTTGTGGGGGGCTAGTGGGCAGTCGTCCGGTATCTGCCAGCGGTGATCCGCCTTTTTCCGAGGAAAGCATCTCCCCGATCACCGTCTCCGTCATCGTCCCTTGCTACAACGAGCGGGAGACCATCCATCTTTTGCTGGATGCGCTCTACGCGCAGACCTTCCCGCATGGCGAGATGGAAGTCGTTGTCGCCGACGGGATGTCCACCGACGGGACGCGGGACGCAATTGCTTTCTGGGCTGCTGAACACCCGGATTTGACCGTCCGGGTGGTGGAGAATCCGGAACGGGTGATTCCCGCCGCGCTGAATGCTGCGCTGCGCGCCGCCCGCGGTGAGTTCATCGTGCGCGTCGACGCGCACTCGATGCCCGCACCGGATTATGTGGCGCGCAGCATCGAGAATTTGCGGGCGGGACGCGGGGAGAACGTCGGGGGGATTTGGCGGATTCAGCCCGGCGCAGCCGGTTGGGTGGCGCGTTCCATCGCGGCGGCAGCAGCCCACCCTTTGGGAGTCGGCGGGGCTTCCTATCGGGTGGGTGGGGAGCCTCAGGCGGTGGATACCGTCCCTTTTGGCGCATTCCGCAAAAAACTGGTTGAGCAAATCGGCTGCTACGACGAGACCCTGCTCTCCAACGAGGATTACGAGTATAATGCCCGCATCCGCAAGGCCGGTGGGACGGTCTGGTTTGATCCGCAAATTCAGTCGGTTTACTTCGCACGGGCAACTTTTGGAGCACTGGCGCGGCAGTATTGGCGTTATGGATATTGGAAGTGGCGGATGCTGCGCCGTTACCCGGAGACGGTACGCTGGCGTCAGGGTTTGCCGCCGCTGTTTGTGCTGAGTTTGCTGACCCTGGGCCTGCTGGCGTTCTGGATGCCCTGGGCGCGTGCCCTGTTCGCTGTGGAAGTTGGCGTTTATGCGCTGATTTTGCTTGCTGCCGGAGCACACGCTTCCTGGCGCAGGCGGGATGCCGCGCTGCTAATCGGCTTGCCGATTGCCATCGCGGTGATGCATCTCACCTGGGGTGCGGCGTTTTTGTGGAGCCTGATGACAGGCCTGCTGCGGCAATCTTGAAACCTATCCGAGTAATCACTATGTCAGGACTTTCACTGAAACGCAATGGGGCAGCACGCTATGCTGATGCGCTTGCGGCAATACACCAGGAACTTGGCGATTTAGGCCTGCCAGTCCTTCGGTGAGACCTTCTGCGATATGACTACAAAACAACCATCATCCTGGCGATTGGGGAGCGCGGAACGCCGTGCCCTGCTGCTCGCGGGCGATTTCAGCGTCGGGCTGCTCGCGCTGGCAATCAGTCTGGCGTTTTGGGCTGCCAGCGCGCGCTGGTACGGTTTTTCCTGGCGTTTTCTGAGCGAACTGGTAGACCCCTGGTTTTATCTGCTGCCCCTGGCGTGGATGCTCCTGCTGGTGGATTTGTACGATGTCCACAAATCAGCAGATTGGCGGCGGACAGTGCGCGGCGTGGCGGTTTCCGCCCTGCTGGGTTTCGGGATTTACGCCGTTGTTTACATTTTCTCCGAGCCGGGATCGCTGCCGCGCCAGGGGGTGGCGGTTTTCCTGATTTCGGCCTCGCTGTTGACGCTCCTGTGGCGGTGGGTTTACATCCGGGTGTTCACCGGGGAGCAGTTCCGGCGGCGGGTGCTGCTGGTGGGCGCGGGGACAGCCGGGAAGATGCTCCTGCGCGTGATCCGCGGGAAACAGCCGCCGCCGTTCGATCTGGTCGGCGTGCTGGATGATGACCCGGACAAGCAGGATGAAACCATCGAAGGCTATCCGGTGCTGGCTGGCAGCGACCGTTTGCTGGAAATCGTCGCTGAACAGGAGATCACCGACCTGATTGTGGCGATCTCCGGGACGATGCAGGGCAGCACTTTCCAGGCGTTGCTGGATGCCCAGGAGCGCGGCGTGCGTATCACGCGGATGCCTGTGGTGTACGAAGAACTTCAGCAGCGGGTGCCCATCCAAATTCTGGAAGCGGACTGGCTGCTGCGCTCCTTTGCAGATGAAACCCGCGTCAGCGGGTTTTACGAATTGGTCAAGCGGGTGATGGACATCATCGGCGCGCTGTTCGGCATTCTCATCTTGCTGCTGATGCTGCCCGTCATCGGGCTGGCGACTCTCCTCGATGACGGCTGGCCGATTTTCTATCTGCAAACCCGCCTGGGACGCGGCGGGAAACATTACGAAATCATCAAATTCCGCACCATGATCAAGGATGCCGAGCCGGACGGCACCCCGCGCTGGGCCAGCGAGAACGACGACCGCGCCACCCGCGTCGGGCGGATTTTGCGCAAAACCCGCCTGGATGAGTGGCCGCAGTTCATCAATGTTTTGCGGGGGGAAATGAGCCTGGTCGGGCCGCGCTCGGAACGTCCGAAACTGGTAGAGCACTTCCAGCAGCATGTACCGTTTTACCGGGCGCGGCTGCTGGTCAAGCCCGGCATCACCGGCTGGGCGCAGATCAATTTCAGTTACGCCGCCACCATCGAAGAGACAATTACGAAACTGGAGTACGACCTGTACTACATCAAGCACCGCAGTCTGTGGCTGGATTTGTTGATTCTCCTGCGCACGCCGGCGACCATGTTGGGGATGCGAGGGCAGTAATTTGAGCGCCAGGCGAACCTTCGACCGGCAGCGCGCCAAATTGCGGCGCGTTTTCGCCAAAATCTCGTTCTACCAGGCACCGATGCGCAATTGGCTGCTCCTGCTGGGGGATTTGTTCCTGATTGCGGTGGGGGTGGTGGGCAGTTTCGCACTGCGTTTTGAGTTCAACACCCTGTTCTGGTATTACCTGCCGCAGGCCGGGCGGATGCTGCTGCTGGCCCTGTTCATCAAGCCGCTGGTTTACTATTTTTACGGGCTTTACCGACGGGTTTGGGCTTACGCCAGTGCCCGCGAACTGACGCTGATCCTCTCGGCGGTTTCGACGGCTTCCGTGTTCCTGGCGGTTGCCGTGTTTGCGATGATTTACATTCAGGTGCAGCAGCACACCTATATCGGCTTCCCGCGCGTGGTGCTGCTGATTGACTGGCTGTTATCGATTTTCCTGGCGGGGGGATTGCGTTTCGCCTCCCGGCTGCTGGCAGAAGCCCGCTCAACAGCCGCATCTGAGATAGTAAACGGCAGTGCCCACCGGATTGCCATTGTCGGCGCGGGGGATGCCGGTGCCCTGGTGGCCCGCGAGGTCCAGCGAAACCCCCAACTCAACCTGGATTTGGTCTGCTTCCTCGATGACGACAAATCCAAACAGAAATTGCAGATTCACGGCGTCCCGGTGGTGGGCACGCTGGACGATTTGCCGCGCGTCATCACCCGCCGCCGCATCCACGAGGTGATCATCGCCATCCCGACCGCGTCCGGGGAGGTGGTGCGCAAGGTCGCCGACTACTGCCGTGAAAAAAACGTGCCCTTCCGCACCATGCCGGGCATGTATGAACTGATCGGCGGAAAGGTCAGCGTCAGCCGTCTGCGGCAGGTCAACATTGACGACCTGCTCCGCCGCGCCCCGGCACGAATTGATGACAAGCAAGTGGGCGTCACCCTGGGCGGCAAGCGCGTTCTCGTCACCGGGGCAGGCGGCTCCATCGGCACTGAACTCTGCCGCCAGATTGCCCGCTGGGGACCTTCGGCGTTGATCCTCCTGGGGCATGGCGAAAACAGCGTTTTTGAAACCCTGCTGGAACTGGAGGACGATTTCCCTTCCTTGCCGATGCACCCCGTCATCGCCGACATCCGCGACCAGGACCGTATCGAAAACGTCTTCGCTGATTTGCAGCCTCAGGTAGTGTTCCACGCCGCAGCGCACAAGCACGTTCCGCTGATGGAGGTCAATGTGGAAGAATCGATCACCAACAACGTGCTGGGCACCCGTGTCATTGTAGAAACCTCCATGACCTACGGGGTGGAGCGGCTGGTGATGATCTCGACCGACAAGGCCATCCGCCCCTCCAGTGTGTACGGCGCGACCAAACGGATGGCGGAACTCATTGTGCTGGATGCTGCCCACACGGCGGAGCGGCCCTTCTCCGTGGTGCGTTTTGGCAACGTGCTGGGCAGCCGCGGCAGTGTGGTGCCGCGCTTTCAGCGTCAAATCGAAGCCGGTGGGCCGGTCACAATCACCCACCCCGATATGCGCCGTTATTTTATGACCATTCCCGAAGCCGTGCATCTCGTCCTTCAGGCGGGGGCGATGGGCAAGGGCGGCGAGGTCTTTGTGCTGCGGATGGGCGAACAAATCCGCATTCTTGACCTTGCCGAAGACCTGATCCGCCTCTCCGGGCTGGAACCGGGCAAAGATATCGAAATCCTGTTTACCGGAATCCGCCCCGGCGAGAAACTCAGCGAAGAACTTTGGGATCGCTGGGCGGCCTACGAACCGACCAGCCACCCTGACATCGTCCTTCTCGCCCAGGAGGACATCATCAGCGACCGGCAGTTGGCCGAGGCTGTAGACAATTTGATACACTTCGCCCGTGAGGGACAGCCTGCTGAAATCATCGAACGCCTTGACCGTCTGATACCGGGGGCTTCCGTCCGGGCCACCCCGCCGCCCGATCTGACGGCCTACATTTGACCTCCCTGCCCGGCAGAATTCGAAAACCCTGAACACTACGCATCCGCCCCCAGTTGTGCCATCAGACATGCCAGCGGACGGCGGGTCAGCCACCACTGTTTCAGCGGACGCTGATGTTCGCAATCCACCATGCGGGGGAAATCGCGCAAATCGTAGAACTCGAATTTACTGCTCTGCAAACCGACGAAACTGGCTCCCTGCCCCCCTTGCTCCAGTTGAACAATCAGATGCTCCAGGCTGCGCTGAGCCAGCCGCGTCGCCAGAATGCGGTCGTAGGGCGAGGGGTCGCCGCCCTGCTGCAAATGCCCCAAAATCGCCGGGCGGACATCGAAAATATCCTTGCCTTCCTCTTCAAACAGGGCACACATGAAATTGGTGTTGTAAATCGCGTTTGCGTACTCGTTGCGGATCATCAGCCCCAGCCGCTTGCCGCTCTGGAAGCCGCGCCGCAGCATGGCGACATCCGCCTGAAGGTCGTCGAGGGTCACGCCCTCCTCGTGCAGGTAAACGCGCTCCGCACCGGTCGCCAGCCCGCTCATCAGGGCCAGGTAGCCGCACCAGTGCCCCATCACCTCCACCACAAAACAGCGCCGCGTCGCCACGGCGGACTGTTTGATTTTATCCACCGCGTCGACGATATTGTTGAGCGCGGTATCTGCCCCCACGCTGAGTTCCGAGCCGGGCAGGTTGTTGTTGATGGAGGCGGGTAAACAGACCACCGGAATGTTGAACGTGGGAAAATTCGGACGCTCCTCGTAAAGGTGGTACATCGCCTCGTAAGCGTTCCAACCGCCGATGACCAATAAAGCATCAATTTGATGCTCCTCAATCGTGCGGGCGATGGCGT
>CAZPSL010000113.1:0-7736 GCA_964589145.1 uncultured Anaerolineales bacterium | reverse complement strand
AAGAGTTTGATATTCCCGTACATGCCGCAATCGCGTGGATGGTGTGGAATGGACATAATTTTCTCAGTGAGAGGAGTGAGTTGAGTTAGTGTTTATCCAAAAATCCAAACAGGTGTGTTGCTACAAGCATATCAGTATGGAATGTTACCCCATCCCCCCTTCCCCAAGGAAGGGGGGATACGCTGTAGTGCTGTTGTCGGCGCACTTCGTGCGCCGACAACAGCACACTTTTTACTGCCCCTCCCCCAGTGGGGGAGGGGTTGGGGTGGGGGAAATTGTCGCCACAGTATGTAAAAATGTATCTGGTTTGGCGCATAATGGGCGCATAATGATTTTTCAGATAGACTTTTAGGGTTTCCACTCGGAACGCAGAATGCTCATCAAAATAACGTCCACATACTGCCCTTGCGTGTAATGTCCCTGGCGCATACGCCCTTCGATTTGCAATCCGGCTTTCTCGTAAGAACGGATGGCGCGCGGATTGCTCTCGTAAACCCGCAAATAAACCCGGTTGAGATTGAGCGTGTCGAACGCGTGGCGGAGCGTCAGCCGCAGGGCTTCGGTGCCATAGCCCTTGTTCCAATGCTGCTTCGCCCCGATGACAATACCGAACTCCGCCTGGCGGACGCGCCAATCGAAGTGCATCAGGTTACAATTGCCAATCGTCTCCCAGCCTTCGGTTTCAGAGGGAATCTCAATCACCAGCGGATGTTCTGCTCTGGGGGCGTCGAGCATCTTCTCGTACCATCGTTCTTCCTCTTCCACCGAGAAAGGCAAGTGTTGCGTCAATCCCTGGATCACTTCCGGGTCATTCAGCCAGACGGTGAACAGGGGCAAATCGTCGCGGTTCATCGCCCGCAGGCGGATGCGTTCTCCGTAAATCATTGCAAACTCTCCTCATTCGCATAAGGACTGGCGTTCCTGGCAGGAACGCCAGTCCTCAGCGCATCATCCGTTCCCATTCAACAGCGCGTCCACCGCTTCGCGGGGGGAAATCTCCCGCTCCAGCAGGCGGTCAATCGTCTGGCGGTAACGCGCATCGCTGACCGTGGCCTGCCAGCGCGTCACCAGGGTGGATTGCAGCAACTGGAACAACTCCGATTGCAGGCGGGCGCGCTCGCGGCGTTCCCAGTCCCCGCTGGTTTGGAGATACACGCGGTGTTCGGCGATTGCTTCCGCCAATTCCGGGATTCCCTCGCCCTCGGTCGCCACCGTTTTCTGGATGGGGGGAATCCACATCGGGCCTTCGGGCTGCGCCGCGCCCGTCTGGACTTCCATCATCTGCCCGTGGTGGAACACCCGCTGGACGGGGTGCGCCAGACTGAGCATCCCCTTGAGGGCGCGCTCGGTGTGTTCCACGCCGGGGCGGTCGGCCTTGTTGATCACCAAAATATCGGCGATCTCCAAAATTCCGGCCTTGATGGCCTGGATGTCGTCGCCCAGGCCGGGGGCTTCCACCACCAGGGTAGTGTGCGCCAGCCGGGCGATGTCCACCTCCGCCTGCCCTGCACCGACGGTCTCAATCAGGATGACCTCATACCCGGCAGCGTCAAACGCCTGAACCACACCGGCGGTGGCGGTCGCCAGGCCGCCCAGCGAGCCGCGTGAAGCCATCGAGCGGATGAACACGCCGGGGTCGCCCGCCAGATCGCGCATCCGCACCCGGTCGCCGAGCACCGCCCCGCCGGTGAACGGGCTGGAAGGGTCCACCGCGGCCACGGCAACGCGCTTCGGAGCCTGACCATCCGGGGGATGCCGGTAAAAATGCGCCAGCCGGTTCACCAGAGAGGATTTGCCGGTCCCCGGCGCGCCGGTGACGCCGATCAGATGCGCCTGCCCCGTGTGCGGGAACAGGTCGTTAAGCGCAGCCCGCCCTTCGGGGGTATCGTTCTCGATTTGGGTCAGCAGCCGCGAGAGCGCCAGGCGGCTACCGGAAAGGATGGGAGTGATGTCAGTCATGGCAGTCAGGCGATGCGGAAATTCGCACCGCAGGCGATTGTCTCAGGCATCCGCTTCCACGGCATTGCGCACATCGCGCACGATGTCATCGGTCAGCGTGCCGGGGCCGTAGATGCCCGCGATCCCCATCTCCTTCAACTTGGGAACATCCTCATCCGGGATGATTCCGCCCACAAAAACCTTGACATCCGCCTGCCCGTTGGCTTTCAGCAGTTCGACCACGCGCGGCACCAGGGCCATGTGCGCCCCGGAAAGCACCGACAGCCCGACCACGTCCACATCTTCCTGCAAGGCGGCTTCGGCGATCATCTCCGGGGTTTGCCGCAGGCCGGTGTAAATCACTTCCATCCCGGCATCCCGCAAGGCGCGGGCAACCACCTTCGCCCCGCGGTCGTGACCGTCCAGGCCGGGTTTTGCCACAATAACGCGAATTTTCTGTTTACTCATGGAACCTCCAGGGTTTGTGGTGCAAATTCTTCGCAACTCCGGCTGAATTATACCGCTTTCAAAGACTGGCAGCGATGAACCGGATTGCCAGGAGTGCAAGCAAATGTTGTAAAACGACGGCGTTCCCTCCTCCCCTGCCCTCCCAAAATTTCCGCTTTGGTTCCCCTCTCCCTTTGGGAGAGGGGTCAGGGGTGAGGGGTGAGGGCGGGAGGAGGGCAGGGGTAGGGGGCAGAAATAAGCGGTTTTTACATTGTTGCCCGATTCATGCAATATTCGCGTACACCCCGACTGCCAGTCTTTGTAAAAATCCGCTAAACTGCCGAAAGCGGCCAGTTGGGGAGTACGTCCATATCCAGCGAATCGCGCTGCCCGGCGCGGTAGCGGAAACAGCCCGCCCCCGCGATCATCGCCGCGTTGTCGGTGCAGAGCCAAATGGGCGGGATGTTCACCGGGATGGGGGATTGCGCCTTGAAGGCGTTCCGCAGCGCCTTGTTGGCGGAAACGCCTCCGGCAACAAGGATCTCCTGCGCCCCGAATTCCGCGGCGGCTTTCAGGGTCTTGGTCACCAGCACATCCACCACCGCCTCCTGAAAGGCGGCAGCGAAATCTGCTACGGGAACGGCATCCCCGCGGGCTTCGATGCGGCGCACCTCCCGCAGGACGGCGGTCTTCAACCCGCTGAACGAGAAATTCCACGTCCCTTCCAGCCAGGCCCGCGGGAAGCGGATGCGCCGCGGGTCGCCGCCCTGCTCATCCACGACGCGCTGGATGGCGGGGCCGCCGGGGTAGGGCAGCCCCAGCAGGCGGGCTACCTTGTCAAACGCCTCCCCTGCGGCGTCGTCCAGGGTGCCGCCCAGCCGCTCGTAGGTCAGGTGGCCGCGCATCAGCACCAGTTCGGTGTGCCCGCCGGAGACGATCAGCACCAGCAGGGGAAACTGCGGCTCCGGGGGCAGATCGCCGTTACCGTTGGCCTTGTAGAGCCAGGCGGAGTACAGATGCCCTTCGAGATGGTTGAGCCCGATGAGCGGCAGCCCCGTGCCGATCGCCAGCCCCTTGGCGGCGTTGATCCCCACCACAAGGGAGCCGGGCAGCCCCGGCCCGCGGGTGACCGCGATCCCGTCGAGGTCGCCCAAATCCAGGTGGGCTTCGCGCAGCGCCTGCTCGATGATGGGGTAAATCGCCAAAATGTGCTGGCGGGAGGCCACTTCAGGGAAGACTCCGCCAAACTGGGCGTGCAAATCCACCTGCGAGGCCACCACGTTGGAAAGGATGGCGCGCCCGTTTTCCACCACCGCGGCGGCGGTTTCATCGCAGGAGGATTCAATTCCGAGGATGCGTATGGTTTCCATGCTCTTTTCCAGGTTGCAGGTTACAGGTTGCAGGTTACAGGTTGAAAGTTGAAGGTTTACCAACGTCCAACCTGCAACCTGCAACTTTCAACTTTCAACCTTCAACTTTTAACCCTCGACAGGCAGCACAAGGCCGCGGGGGAACTCCGCAAGCCGCTCGATTTTACCATCGGGCAGGACGGCGAAGGTATCTTCAATGCGGCAGCCCATCCCCCGCGAGGGGTAGTACAGCCCCGGCTCGATGGTGAAGACCGCGCCCGGCGCGAGCACGTCCTGCTCGCTGGCACCGCTGCCCGCAAACGGCGATTCGTGCAGGTTCAGCCCCAGCCCGTGCCCCACGCTGTGGACGTAGCCTTCCTGAATGCCGGTATCCTGCCGGATGGTGGCGTGCCCCTGGGCTTCGAACAGGTCGCAGGTCAGGTTCTGAAAATCCTTGAAGGGCGCATTGGGCTGGAGGGCATCCACAACCTGCCGGTACACCGCGAGAACGTCCTCGTAGAGCGCCTGCGCCTCGTCGGGAGCGTAACCCAAGCACCAGGTACGGGTGAAATCGTAGTGATAGCCGCCGCCCGCCTCGCAGGGGAAGATGTCGAAGACGATGGTCTTGCCCAGTTCGAGCAGGTCGGCAGGGGTGCCGGTGCTGTGGGGCACACCGGCATCGCGCCCGATGGCGAAAATTGTGCCGTGGGGGTTTTCCACGCCCGCCTCGGCAAGGAAAAGGTTGATTTTGCGCTTGACTTCGCCGATGGTCAGCGGTTCACCGTCGGGTTTGACCAGCACGCCATCCCGCACCTTGTGGCCGGTGAGGAAATCAGCGGTTTTGCCGACCACAGCAGTGGTGATTTTGCCCATCGCGCGGATGCGCCCGATTTCGGCTTCGTCTTTGGTCATCATCGCCGCCAGCATCAGCGAGTCGCTCCCGCTCTCGCCGACAATCTCCAGGCCGGGCATCACCCGCTGGAGGGCGGAGAACACCGCGAAGCGCTCCCCCACTTCGCCCTGTCCGTAAATCCCCAGCCGCCCGCCGGTGATGCCCTGCGCTTCGAGCATGGCTTTGTAGCGCAGCGCGGTTGCCAGCACCGCATCGCCATCCGCCTGCTTGAGCAGGGCTTTCCAGTCAAAATCCACGATGTTTTTGGTCTTCAGGCCGGTGGCGGCGGCTTCGTCGCGCTCCATCGGGCGGTAGTAGAGCACCGCTTCACCATCGCGGGGCAAAATCAGGTCGGCGTGGGTCATGTGCCCGCCGCCGGTGAGGTAGAACATGGCCGGGTTGTGCTGCCCCGGCCCGGTGACCAGGATGGCATCCAAACTACGCTGGCGCATGAGCGGGTGGAGGTCGGTTTTCATGGGGTGTGCTCCGGTGTGGGGGACGGGGAATCAGGCAATCAGGGAATTAGGTAATCAGGTAATCAGGGGATTAGGTGATTAGGCAACCAGGCAATCAGGAACGGGGCACCCAATCCCAACTTCCCAAACCCCAATTACCTGATGCCTGATGCCTGATCCCCAATTACCTGCTCCCCATCTCCCGCAGAATCTCCAGCAGGCGGTCTTCCTGTTCGGGGAGGACGGTGCGGGGGTCGAGGACGACGCGGTCGTTGTGGATACGGGCGATGACGGGGGGATTCGCGGCCCGAAGGCGGGCGAGAAGGCGCGTCGGGCGGGACCTGGGGAGGGTCAGCAGCCATGTGGGCAGGGACTGCCCCGGAAGGGAGCCTCCGCCCACGGTGGATTCGCCCCGGGCGGCCTCACCAAACCCCAGGGCAGCGATCCAGCCCTGAACCCGCGTCCGCAACTCGCTTTCGGGGGCAGAAATCATCCGCCAGACGGGTATCTCCGTGAGGGCCTCATCCTTCAGGTAGTGCAGCAGCGTCGCCGAGAGCGCGGAAAGCGCCAGTTTGTCGGCACGGATGGCGCGGGCGAGGGGATGCTTTTTGAGTTTGGCGATCAAATCAGCGCGCCCGACGAGGATGCCCGCCTGCGGCCCGCCGAGCAGTTTGTCGCCGGAAAAAGTCACCAGGTCGGCGCCCGCAGCCAGCGACTCCTGGACGGTGGGTTCGTGCCCCAGACCGAAGGGCGCGGTGTCAATCAGCGTGCCGGAGCCGAGGTCGTCCACCACGGGCAAACCGGCGGCGTGCGCTACGGCCACGATTTCCTTCAGGGGCGGCTCGGTGTGGAAGCCGATGATGGCAAAGTTGGAGCGGTGGGCGCGCATCACCAGTTTGATGGGCTGCCCGGCGATGGCCTGCTCGTAATCGCGCCGGTGAACGCGGTTGGTGGTGCCGATTTCGACCAGTTTTGCGCCCGATTGCGCCATCACATCGGGGATGCGGAAGCCGCCGCCGATTTCGACCAGTTGGGTGCGGGCGATGAGTACGCGGCGGCGTTTTGCCAGCGCAGTGAGCGCGAGCAGCACGGCGGAGGCGTTGTTGTTGACCACCAGAGCGGCCTCCGCGCCGGTGAGACGGGTGAGCAACCGCTCGGCGTGCAGCAGGCGGGAGCCGCGCCTGCCCTTGGCAAGGTCGTATTCCAGGTTGGAGTAGCCGCGGGCAACGGCATCCGCCGCGCGCATGGCGGCGCGGCTGAGCGGGGCGCGTCCCAGGTTGGTGTGGACGATCACGCCCGATGCGTTGATTACGGGGAGCAGGGTGGGCGCGGTCCAGCCTTCGAGGGTGCGGGCTGCCCGGTTGAGGAGGGCGTCGGCATTGGGGAGGGGGCTTCCCTCGGTGTAAGCGGAGCGAACCGCGTCGAGGGTGGCGCGGACGGCTTCCAGGGTGAGCGGGCGGCCAAATTCGGCGATCAGCGCGGCGGCGCGCCCGGTTTGGAGGAGTTTGTCAACGGAGGGGAGGTCGCGGAGGGGCATGGGGGCGTGGGGAGTGGGAAATTGGTAATTGGGAATTAGGAACTGGGGATTAGGAGTTGGAGAGAGTCATCTGCCATTCGCAATTCGTCATCCGCCATTCGCCATCCGCCATCTGCCACCCGTCACGGTTCCCAGCGGGCCTGTTCGCGCAGGCGGATGAGAAACTCGATCAGGGTCAGGCCGAAGGCGATCAGCGCGGCGAGGGCGGGAGTGAGCACCCGTCCGAGTTGGAGCCAGGCGACGATGGCAAAATACAGGCCGAAGAAGGCGGATTCGCGCACCAGGGTACCGGTCGTCGCCGGGGGCCGGGTCGGAAACCGCCGGTTGAGAAACGCGACAAGCGGCAGCATCAACCCCGAAATCGCGAGAATTCCCAAAAAGAAGAACAGCCAGCGGTTCCAGACCGTCGGCAGGGTGTAGATGATCAGGTACACCACTCCGCCCCAGCCAACCAGGGCCAGCGTGAGGGATGCAGGGAGCGTAGAGCGAACAGAGGGGGAATTCATGTACGGCTGCGGAGAAAAGAACGCGAAAGGGCGGGCATAGAGAGACAGCAAAGCCGGGTATTTTCTATTCCGGTTTATCTGCCCGGAAAACGTCATCCGGATTCTATCACAAGCGGAGCAATCTTCGTGCCACAAATCCGTCAAAGGGTGCAGGCAAAATCGGGGTGGGGGCCACCTCCCGGCAAGATTCCGTTGGGTATTTCCTGAAGTGCGCTTTTAAGATTCCATAATGCGAGTCCAAAAAACAGCATCCGGCGAATCCAGGACAAAGCGAAAGTTTAAGGTTGCCCCCCCACTGCTGGGTCTCGCCCGCGAATAAGACGCCATGCCACCATATACAGGGGTACCGCAATCACACTCCCCCAACCTGTGGGGCGGTACTTTTGGGGTATGAGCAGCCGAGGGCAAAGGTCTGCCGCGCGCTGTCGTTTTAAGGTTCTGCAATCTTAAAGTATTGCGTTTTTTTAGTGGTGCGTAGGTTTCGCGTACTGCACAATCGGGGAGTCTTCTGATAGAATGACAGCAGTTACTTCCCCCTGCCGACAAGGGCAGCCCACCAATGCGCTGCGGCAAGCGACAGAATGCTCCTTACGACAGCCCGAGGCGCACCCC
>CAZPSL010000112.1:0-2874 GCA_964589145.1 uncultured Anaerolineales bacterium | reverse complement strand
GGCGCGGGATTTCCCAAAAGCCATCGCCGCGTTGTTGCTGCCCTGCGCCTGCCGAAAGATAAACCAGAACACCCCCCCCAGCAGCAGAAAAGGCATAACGTAACTGAAAATGGTCGCAAGCCCCATCCAGGGGCCGGGCGGCGTAATTTCAATCTTGACATGATCCGGTGCAAGCGATTCGGTTGACACCCCCAACTGAAGCAACTGCTCTACCAGTCCGGTTTCCAAACCTTTATACGATTCGGCTTCAGAGCCGTCGGTGTGGATCACCCGCAAACGGCTGTCATCCTCTACAACCACGCGGGCCACGTCCCCGGTCTCAATCTGGGCGGCCACCTCGTTAATCGAGAGTGTTTCGTCTACTGCATTATCTTGCTTCAAACTGAACACTACCAGCGCGATAATCGCAATAACCAACAACAGGTAGATGATTGATGATCGATTTCCAGAATTCACGGTACCTCCAGGCAGGATAACAGAAATGCCCCTGCATTATACCAATCTATACGCTCTTCGGGAGGCAAAAGTTCCAGAGGGCGCAGGAAAAAGATGTAGAAGAACGCTGTCCACCCGCCCTCACCATCACTTTGAGTGGAAGCGCAGTCGAGCCGCGAAAAAGACCCTAAAGGTCTTGCAGACCTTTAGGGTCTGCGGTTAAGAGGACTGCCAGTCCTGGCACATCCCCCCTCTGCTTGCGTCCCGATTTCCGCTCGATGCGATGACATCCGCTAATCCGTTTCCCATCCGCTGCCGACTTGCCCATCCGTTTAACCGAGAACTGCCAGTCCTGTGAGAACGGTGCAAGAGAAACACACTGGCCCTCTCCAACATTTGCCTGCACCCCGTGCATAACAGCATCTAACATTGCAGCCGTGTTGGGTTATAATTCGCTCACTGAACGGGTGCAAACAGCACACTCCACCAAACACCAACACCAAAGTTTCGGAGAATTTCCATGAAAAAGCGCACCTACGTTGTCGGGCACGTCAACCCCGATACCGATTCAATTGCCTCCGCCATCGGCTACGCCTGGCTGTTGAGCGAGCGCGATGGGGAAGAAGTGATCGCGGCCCGCGCCGGAGCGCTCAACCCGCAGACAACCTGGGTACTCGACCGGCTGAATATGAAACCGCCCAAACTGCTCACCGATGCTTCTCCCCGTTTCGAAAGCGTCACCCGCCGGATGGATACCGCCCTCCCCGAAAGCCCGCTGCGCGAAGCCTGGGCAATTGCCAACCGCACCGGCGGCGTAGCACCCATCATCAATGAAAACGGCGATCCTTACGGTCTCATCACCGGCCTGACCCTCTTTACTTTCCTCGGAGAACTGGTCGGCCCGCACCCCCGGCGCGAAAAAATGAGCATCTCCGAAATCCTGGATGTCCCCTGCCACGAAGCCGCCGATACCGGCGTACCGCGTTTTCTGTCCAGCAGCCGCATCCGAGACGCCTTGACGCGCGTCCTGCGCGAGGAGCGCAATTACTTCCTGGTCGTGGATAAGGAAGGCCGCTATCAGGGCGTTTGCCGTCAGCGGGATTTGATGAATCCCCCGCGGCTGCGGCTGGTTCTCGTGGATCACAACGAAGCGGAGCAGGCAGTCGGCTCTCTGGAGGAAGCCGAATTGGTCGAAATTCTGGATCACCACCGCCTGGGCAATCCTTCCACGCGGATGCCAATCCGCTTCACGGTGGACGTAGTCGGCAGCACCAGCACCCTGGTTTCAGAACGCATCGAAGAAGCCGGGTTGAGCGCCCCCCCCAAGGTCGCCGGAATGCTGCTCGCCGGACTGGTTTCCGACACCCTGCTGCTCACCTCCCCCACCACCACAGCGCGCGACCGCCGCGCCGCTCACCGCCTCAGCCGCTGGGCCTTCACCTGGGACAGCCCCCTCAAGGGCGAGAACTTCCAATCCTTCGGCGAGCAAGTACTGAAAGCCGGTGCCGGGCTTGCCACCCGCGACCCTGAAGATATTGTCACCAGCGATATGAAAACCTACGAAGCCGCCGGCCTGAAATTCGCCGTTGCCCAGGTTGAAGTCACGAATCTGATGCAACTCTCCGAATACCTGGACGCCATCCGCAAAGCGCTCAAAAACCTGAAACAAATGCGCGCCCTCGATTTTGCCATCCTCATGGTCACCGATGTAGTGCGCGGCTCCAGCGCACTGATTTCAGTGGACGCGCCGCCCATTCTGGACGATCTGCCTTACCCCAAACAGCCCAACGGCACCCGTTTTGCCAAAGGCGTGGTCTCCCGTAAAAAACAACTGCTCCCCGCGATTTTGGGACTGCTGGGGAGTTAGCCCCAGGAGTGGCAGTCCTGACAGGACTGCCACTCCTGACGCGAAATTTTCCCGATGACAAAATCCGTTTTTCAAGCCCTTGCCGAATTGGAGCGCACCCATCAGCCCGCCGCGCTCTGCACCCTGGTTCGCAGCACCGGCTCCACCCCGCGGCGGGTGGGCAGCAAAATGCTGGTTTACCCCGACGGCAGCATCATCGGCACGATCGGCGGCGGCGAGATGGAACGCCGCGTGGTCGCCGAAGCCCTGCAATCCCTGAAGGACGGCCAGCCCCGCAACCTCTCCTACGCGATGGTGGACCCGCAGCGCGGCGACCCCGGCGTATGCGGCGGGCAACTGGAGGTGTTCGTGGAACCGATTTCCCCCCCGCCCACGCTGGTGGTGATCGGCGCGGGGCACGTTGGCAAAGCCGTGGCGCACCTGGCGAAGTGGCTCGGCTTTCGGGTGGTGATCAGCGATGACCGGGTGGAATTCTGCACCCCGGAGGCCGTCCCCGATGCCGATGAGTACCTCCCCATCCCGATGGCGGAACTTCCCCGGCATCTGGAGATCACCCCGCGCACCTGGCTGGT
>CAZPSL010000111.1:0-2227 GCA_964589145.1 uncultured Anaerolineales bacterium | reverse complement strand
GTATCTGTTTTTGTTGCCTTATATCGCCAAGTGGCAACGTCAGCGTCGGCAAAAAGCCAGGATAGTAGTTCGAAGATAAAACATCTAGGATACCCTGAGTTGCGGATAAGCCAGATGGTGCAGTCCGGGTAATACGAATGCGGCAAATCGCATGAATATCACGAAACAAAAGCAAAAATTCGTGCTATTGGTTTCATTCGCGGATCTTCGTGTTACAAAACAGATATCCCGCTCTTCACCCAAAATTCAGGTTATTTTCGCAAAATGATGCTAAAATAACCGCATGACCGAGATGCAGGAGCAAGTTGCCGACTTTGCGGCGCGGTACGGCCTGGTTGCCCCGCTCCCTTACCGGCTGCTGGATTTGGCTTCTGAACTGGGCGAGTTAGCGAAAGAACTGCTGAAAGCCGCGGAGTACGGCAACCGCCCCGTGGAGCCTGCTTCCCTGCCCCCGGCGTGGGAAGACGAACTCGGCGACGTGCTGTTCTCGCTGATTTGCATTGCCAACACTACCGGCGTGAACCTGGACGACGCACTGACCGCAGCCCTGGCAAAATACAGCAAACGGCTGGATGCCCGCGGCGGCGCTGGGTCCGGCAAATGACCGACCTTTCCCCGCCATAAGCGCAAAAGCCCATAATTTTTCGCTGGCGGACGACTGGCAGTCCTGTCAGGACTGCCAGTCGTGACAGGAACCTGTGTTCTCTTTTGGGCGTTTGGTGTGTGTTTTCTTGGCGAACATTATGGTGAATACATGGAGTAACCGATGAATTTGAACCCCGCCAGTTTGAGCAACTTCATGCTGATTTTGGTTACCTGGGGCGGCTTGTTTCTCGCCGCGTTGTGGCTGAGTCTGATCATCTGGACGTACCGCGATATCAAGGCGCGGGCGCGCGATCCTCTGGGACGCATCCTTGCCGTGCTGGTGGTAGCGGTACTCTTTTTACCGGGCATCGTCGTTTACCTGATCCTCCGCCCGCGGCACACCCTCGAAGATGAGTATCAGCGCACGCTTGAAGAGGAAGCCCTGCTCCAATCCATTGAGGAGACTCCTGTCTGCCCCGGCTGCGGACGGCGCACCCAGCCCGACTGGCTCTTCTGTCCCAACTGCCACACAAAACTCAAAAAACCCTGTCACCATTGCGGCAAACTGATGGAACTGGCCTGGAACCTGTGCCCCTACTGCGGAACCCCCACTCCCGGTATGAGAAAGGAAAATCTCTCCCTGGATGAAGCCTTGCAAACGCTTTCCCCCGCCTCCCAGGGAGACGAACCTGACCCGGATTTGGCGGAGCCACCCGAGGACGAGGCCCAGCCGCCGCCAGATGAACCGTATCAGGCTGAAAGTTGAAATTGCTGATTTGCCCATTTTGCGGCCCAAAAACCTCCCGGATACTCCAACTGGCGAGGCTTTTTGGTTGTCAGCCTGTTCCCTCTCCCCATGCGCTCCATCTTCAAACTTCTGTTCTCCATCGCCTTCATCGCCGCCATCGTCGCCGCCTACCTGGGCTGGCGATGGTACACCCGCGGCGGCGGACGTACCATCGAGACCCTCGCCACCATCCGCGACCCCGGCAGGCACCCGGAATGGATGCTTGAAGCCGGTACGCGCTGCGGAAATGCCCCCTTCGTCATGCCCACCAGCGGTTTCATCGGCTTCATCTGGGGCGATTCCTTCCGGCCTGGGCACCGCCATCAGGGGCTGGATATCTTCGGAGGCACGGAGCCGGGTGTCACCCCGGTTTACGCGGCCTACCCCGGATACCTCACCCGCCTCCCGGACTGGAAATCCACCGTCATCATCCGCATCCCGGACGACCCCCTCCAGCCGGGACGCCAAATCTGGACTTACTACACCCACATGGCGGATCTCCGCGGGCATTCCTACATCGTGGACGATTTCCCGCCGGGCACTTTCGAGGTCTTTGTGGAGGCGGGCACCCTCCTGGGCTACCAGGGCAACTACTCCGGCGACCCGAACAACCCCACCGGCGTCCACCTGCACTTCTCGATTGTCAAGGACGACGGGAACGGCGGTTTCCGCAACGAACTGAAAATCCGGAACACCCTCGACCCCTCCCCCTACTTCGGGATGCGTCTCAACGCCGCCGAAAACCCCGACCAGGTCCCCACCTGCCCCTAGAACCTATCCGAAAAACCGCTATGTAACAACCCAGATTCGTTTTTACATGCTGTGGTGACATTTCCCCCACCCCAACCCCTCCCC
>CAZPSL010000110.1:0-3852 GCA_964589145.1 uncultured Anaerolineales bacterium | reverse complement strand
CACCAGCGAGGGCTTGAGAATTTTCAGGGCCACCTCGCGCCCCAGGGTGGTGTCGGTGGCGCGGTACACATCCGCCGTCGCCCCCGCCCCCAGCAGTTCGTGAAGTTCATATTTGTCCAGTTGTGTCATGGTGTGGTCTCCATTGTCAGGAATCCGATTTTTAACACAAGGGTCACAAAGGATTCATGAAGGGCACAAAGGTTTCCATTGTAAATCTTTGTAGAATCTTGGTGCTCTTCGTGGTAAAAAGCACATCGGCTATTATTCATCGTTATCTTCGTTATCTGCCTTCAGCGCCCGGCTGCGGCTGGCAAAACGGTGCAGAAAGACATCCAAATCAGCCTCCCACTGGTCAATCATCTCCGGCTGGAACTCGCCTTTGCCGAAACGTTTCTGCAATGTGCTGGCCTTATCGCTCAACGCACTGCATCGCTCTAGCAGGGCTTCGTCGTAATCCAGCATCTTCTCGAAAATGGGTTTGCCGATCTTCAGGTCGCTGATGTAGGGTGCAGACCCAAAATTGGGATTGTTCACATCCCGGATGACATCGTCAATCTTCTGCTCCAGTTGACGGATGCGCAGCGCCAGGTCCACATCGCCGCCCCGGTAGACGCGGGCGCGCAAGTCGTTCAGGTGCCTGCGGGCGGTGTTCAAATCCAGAGCGCACTGTTGACGCACCAGCGCATCGGCGCGCTGGCGGTTGTTGCCGGTCAGGTCGTCAATGTAAACATCACCTTCCGCCATCCAGTAACGCTCACTGAGTTTTTCCCGCTTTTGGTAAAGCGCCTTGATGCTTTCCAGCAGGGTAACCACGGCAAACGTCCACACCGCCAGCACGAACCCCCAGCGGTCTCCGCTTTCCGCGCCTGAGGCAAGCCAATTGATGACTTTCGTCAGCCCGGCGGCGACCAGCACCACAAAGAGCATCCACATCGCCCGGCCCAGCCACCAGTAGCGCGGCATCCGCCGTTTGCGCGGCCGGGGAGCGGATTTCTCCTTTTTGCGGAACAGGGAATTCAGGTTCAGATGCCGCCCGGCGCTATCCCGGACCCCCTGCATTGCCCGCAGGAGCGCCGCCCCGGATTTTGCAGGGGCATCCGCTCCCGAGGCGGGCTGCCCGCCCGCGGCTTCCCCCGCCCCTGCCTGCAACTCCAATCCGTCTCCGAACTCATCCGCAATCTGACGGATGAAATCCCCCATCTCCGCCTGGCTCTCGATTTCCGCCATCTGTGCCTGCAAATCCACCGCCCGGAGCCGCTCCTGCAATTCGAGCGATTTCTCGGCAATCTCGGCCCGGTCTGCGGCGCGGGAGAAATACACCGGCTCCACCGCCTGGACAGCCAGCCCCTGCGGAGCCAGCAAGGGCGAGAGCACGGCCTGCAAATCCGGCAGCAGGCGGTCCGTCACCATCCCGGCGGTCAGGTCAGCGGCATCGAAGCGGCGCACCAGCGGCGCGAGGCCGCTGCGGGCGGCTTCGGCATCCAGGGTCAGCGCAGGGACTGGGGTTTCGCTGTGTTCCCAGGCGGCGGCGAGAAACGCGGCCGGGTCACGCACCTCCGCCCAAACGAGCAGCGAAGCGTCAATCAACTCACCGTCGCCGCTCAACAGCCCCAACGCGGTGACCCAGACCTGTGCCGGACGGTCGGCCACCAGTCCAACGCGCAGCCCCGCGCCGCGCCCGCGCACCCGCTCCCCGATGGAGAGCAGGCGATGGCGTCCCGGCGGAAAAGTCTTGCGCTCCTCGTCGGGATACAGGGCTACGCCGCGGTATCCCGGCGGCACTTCGATAAATTTTCTCACCCGACCGGGCAAGTCGCTGAGGGCGAGGGTCTGGATATGTAGATGCGTTTTTTCGTTCATTGTGTATCCTTTCTGGTGTTGCAGGTTGAACGTTGGGACAAGGGGATCAGGCAATCAGGTATCAGGTATCAGGTATCAGGCATCAGGTATTAGGGGTTAGGGATCAGGGATCAGGTTGCCGACCTGCTGACGGCTGACCACTAAACACTGCCCGCTAACGTCTGCCCTTCAATTCCTGGGGGACGCTGAAATTGAGCAGCGCCTCGGCGCGCTGCGCCAGCACGCTGACATCGTTCTTTTGCTCCAGCGGCATCCGGCTGAGCGCGGCAAAACGGGCATCAGGATGCAGCCGGGAATCCACCTGGAGCAATTGCAGCAGGTCGGTGAGGCCGATGTCATCAAAATCAACGGTGACGTTAGCGGCAATCAGGGCGGCGTAGGGGACGCACTGCGTGCCCAGGTTCTCCTCCGCCTGTGAGGCCAGCAATTCCCCGACAACGTAAATGAGCGGCTGTCCCAGTTTCTTGCTGAAATGCTCGTCAAAGTGCGGGGCAATGCTGTTGATGAGCAGCACGGCCTGGTGGAGCGTCTCTGGGGACATCGGCTCCGGGGAGAAGAGCGCTTTCAGCGCGTTTTGCAGGGCTTCTCGTTCCTGCGGGTACTTCCCGGCAGAGAGCGACTTCACAGCCTTGAACAACCGGGGAAGGCTGTAGCGGGGACGCTCCCCGGCTCCCAGAGCCTCGGCGGTGATGAAGGTCTCGATCCAGGTTGCCCAGCCTTCTTCGAGCAGTTGCGAGGCGAAATGGAGCAAGTTGTGCTGGTGCAGGCGTTTACTGGAAAGCACGTCATCGGCGGCGCGCAGCCCGAACTGTTCGGCGATGGCGGCTTGCTCCATCCCCAGCCGGGTTTTGACGGCGCCCAGCGCGCTGTATGCGCTCAAAAAGCCGTGCCCCAGTTTTTCGTGAGCGGCGGTCGCCAGAATCATTTGCCGCCGCTGCGGGTCTTCGAGCGCAGCACTGGGCGGTTGACCGCTGCCGTATGCCAGCAGCCAGCCGTTGAGGTAGCAGCCCTTGCCGGGGAGGTTGTATCCCAAAATGCCGCCACCTTTGGTTTCCCGGGCAGTTTGCTCGGCCTGCTCGATGAGCAAGCGCATTTCGACCGCCCGCATCTGCGGGGAGATGTTCTCGTCCGCCAGAATGGGGGCGAAGAACTCCTCCGGGGTTTCGCAGTAGACCGTGGGGTAATCCAGCCGGTTGCGGGGAAAGTATCGCTGCAACTCGAACACATCGCTGAAATAGCGGTCAATCGCTTCGAGGGGAGCAGCGCGGCGCAGGTCAATCAGCAGGTCGCGGGCAGGGCCTTTGACCGCAGGTCCCTTGGCGCTGTCCAAAGCAGGCTGCCAATCACCGCCCGCTGACCATTGCCCGCTTTCCAGCAGCCGCTTTCGCAGGATGGCGAGTTCGTCTTCAAGGCGCGTGGCGTGATCGGCGATGCGCCGGTCCAGTTTTTTGGAAAAGGTGTTTTTGATGTCGTCGAGTTTGTTCATGGTGTTTGTTGTTGCGGGTTGATAGTTGGTGTGAAAGGTTGGTTGGAGGTTGGGGGAGGGAAACAGGTAATCGGGGTTGGGGGATTGGGGTTTGGGGATCGGGGCTCGGTGGTTGGGGACTGGGGACTAACGACTCTCCACTAACGACTCTCGACTCTCGACTCTCCACTTATCAATCATTATTTTCCCACCGGCACGCCCCAAATGCGGATGGTGCCATCCCAACTTCCCGAAGCCAGGGTCTCCCCGTCCAGCGAGAAGGCCACGCTGTAGACGCTATATTCATGCCCTTCGAGGGTGCGCAGGAGCGCGCCATCGGAGACCCGCCACAGGCGCACGGTCTCATCGCCGCTCCCCGAAGCCAGGGTCTCCCCGTCCGGCGAGAAGGCCACGCTTTCAACTGTCCACGTATGCCCTTCGAGGGTGCGCAGGAGCGCGCCTTCGGAGACCCGCCACAGGCGCACGGTGTCATCCCAACTTCCCGAAGCCAGGGTCTCCCCGTCCGG
>CAZPSL010000109.1:0-10673 GCA_964589145.1 uncultured Anaerolineales bacterium | reverse complement strand
CGCTCAAATTGGCAGTTGCTCCAAAGCCCCCCGCCATGCTACAATGCGGGAAATCTCTCACAAAAAAAGGATATTCCCATGAAGAAAAATTTTTATCTCCTGCTGCTGGTTTTGACACTGGTTGGTGCAACACTGGCGTGCGGGTTAGTCTCCGGTTCTGAAAATGCGGATGAGCCGGTCAACCAGCCCGCCCAACTGGATGATGCCTCTGCGGTTTCCGATGCACCTTACGAAAGCGGTGCTATTCTGTTCAGCGATGATTTTTCCAACCCTTTCAGCGGATGGGATACAGTATCCGTAGAAACGGGAGTTACCGATTACGCTGATGGCGTATACCGCATTTTTGTAAACAAGGACAACACGGATATCTGGGCTAATCCCGGACAATTTTTCACCGACACCATCATCGAGGTAGAAGCCACCAAGGTCGGCGGCCCGGACGACAACGATTTTGGCGTGATTTGCCGCTATCAGGACTTGCAGAATTTCTATTTTCTCATCATTAGCAGTGACGGTTACGGCGGTATCGGCATCGTTCAGGATGGTGACCAGCGCATCATAAGCGATGAGGCGGAATTGCTGCCCAACGATGCCATCAGACAAGGAAATGTGACCAGTTTCATCCGTGCGGAATGCGTCGGTAACAGGCTGTCACTCTATGCAGACGGCACGCTGATCGCCAGCGTGCAGGATGACACCTTCGCATCCGGCGATGTTGGCCTGCTGGCCGGCACCTACGACGAGCCGGGCACCGACATCCACTTCGACAACTTCGTTGTGACGGCCCCGTAGTTTCGTGGAGGGTGGAGCGTGGAGCGTGAAGCGTGGTGCGACATCCGCACTCCAGACTGGAACACGTGACACCGAACCCCCGATGAAAGTTCACCTCGACACCGTCGGCTGCCGCCTCAACCAGGCCGAGATCGAAACCTACGCCCGCCAGTTTCGCGCCGCGGGGCACGAACTGGTCGCCGACCCCGCCGAGGCAGACCTCACCGTGATCAACACCTGCGCGGTGACCGCCGCGGCCTCTGCCGATTCGCGCAAGGCCATTCGACGGGCGGCGCGGGCGGGCAGTTCGGTGGTGGCGACCGGCTGCTGGGCGACGCTCGACCCTCAGGGTGCGGGTTCCCTCCCCGGCATCCGGCAGGTGGTTCCCAATCCGGAGAAGGACGCTCTCGTCTCCCAAATTCTGGGCGTCCCTCCGGAAACCTTCGACCTGGAGCCGCTCGCCCGCCAACCCATCCCCGGCGCACGCCTGCGGACGCGGGCCTTCATCAAGGTGCAGGATGGCTGCGACAACCGCTGCACCTTCTGCGTCACCACCGTGGCGCGCGGGGCGGGGCGCAGCGTTCCGGCGGCGCGCGTGCTGGCCGACGTGCGCGCCGCACTCACCGGCGGGGCGCAGGAAATCGTTCTCACGGGCGTGCATCTCGGCTCCTGGGGGCAGGATTTCGGGGAGCGGCGGCACCTGCGGGATTTGGTCGCCCGGATTTTGGCGGAAACCCCCGTCCCCCGCCTGCGGCTCTCCTCCCTGGAGCCGTGGAATCTCGACGAGGATTTCTTCACCCTCTGGGCGGACGCCCGTCTGGCGCGGCATTTGCATCTGCCCCTGCAATCGGGGAGCGCCGCCACCCTGCGGCGGATGGCACGCAAAACCACCCCCGAAGATTTTGCCCGCCTGATGGATGCCGCCCGCCGCGCCATCCCGGAGGCTGCCATCACCACCGACATCATTACCGGCTTTCCCGGCGAGAGCGAAACGGAGTTCGCCGAAAGTCTGGATTTTGTGCGCCGCATGGGGTTCGCGGGCGGGCACGTTTTCACCTACTCGCCGCGCCCCGGCACCGCCGCCGCCCGGATGCCCGGTCAGGTGCCGATGCCCGTCCGCAAGGCGCGCAACGCCGAAATGCGGGCGGTCTTCGAGGCCTCAGCGGCGGCGTACCGTCAGCAGTTCATCGGCAAAACCCTGGATGTTCTGTGGGAATCCGCCGTGCCGCTGGATGGCGGCTGGCAACTCACGGGGCTGACCGACAACTACCTGCGCGTCACTGCGGCCGCGCCCGAAAACCTGTGGAACCGCATCTCCCCCGTGCATCTCACGGGCGCGGAAAACGGGCGGATGACGGGCGAAATGTTGCGGGTTACAGGTTGAAAGTTGAAAGTTGCAAGTTGAAGGTTGAAAGTTGCCTGGCTGCAACCTTCAATCTCCAAACGGAAGCAAAGGAGCAAACCATGACCGATACCGACTGCATCTTCTGCAAAATTGTCGCCGGGGAAATCCCCAGCACACAGGTTTACCGGGATGAGCAGGTGACCGCGTTCCGCGATATCAACCCTGCCGCGCCGGTGCATGTGCTGATTGTCCCCAACCGGCACATCGCCTCGGTCAATGACCTGACCACCGAGGACGAGCCGCTGATCGGGCACCTGTTCAGCGTGGCGAAGCAGATCGCCGCCGAGGAGGGCATCGCCGAATCCGGATACCGGCTGATCATCAACACCGGCCCCGACGGCGGACAGGTCGTCTTTCACTTGCACCTGCACCTGCTGGGCGGGCACCGCATGAAGCACCCGATGGGATGAATGATCGTGGGCAAGTATGCAAGTGTGCAAGTGTGCAAGTGAGCAAGTGTGCAAGTGTGCAAGCAGGCAGGCAGGCAAGTGCCCTGTAAAACATGTTCACCCGCAAACATGCAAACTCTACCCACAGGCAGACAGAAAATCAGGATGAAAGCATGAACACAAAAGAAAAACTCACCGCCGATTTGAAAGACGCCATGCGCGCCAGGGACACACTCCGCAAGCGCGTGCTGCGGCTGGCTTTGGCCTCCATCAAAAACGCGGAAATCGAAAAGCAGGCCGAACTGAGCGAGGCCGAGGTCGTGAAAGTGCTGCAAAAGGAGGTCAAGGAACGCCGCGACACCATCGAAGGGGCGCAGAAGGCCGGGCGCGATGACCTGGTAGCCGAAGCCGAAGCCGAAATCGCCGTGCTGGAGACCTACCTCCCGCAGCAACTCTCCGAAGCGGAACTGGAAGCCCTGGTGCGCGGGACCATCGCCGAGGTCGGCGCGGCCTCCATGCGCGAGATGGGCAAGGTAATGAGCGCGATCATGCCTAAAGTGCAGGGGCGCGCCGATGGCAAAGCCGTCAGCCAGATGGTACGAAAATTGCTCACCGGATGATGTGCGCTGAGTTACCGTCAGTCCCCCCACCCCAACCCCTCCCTGCCCTCACCCCTGACCCCTCACCCGAAGGGAGAGGAGAACCAAAGCGGAAATTTTGGAGAGGGGCGTCGAAAAGTGTGTTGTTGTCGGCGCACGGAGTGCGCCGACAACAACACACATCACATCCCCCCTTCCTGGGGGAAGGGGGGATAATAGGGGGGATGGGGTAAACACTCCATACCGATATACCTGTAGCAACACACTTGTTCGGATTTTCGGCTAGACCCAAAACCATGCCCTCCCGCACCGCCCGCCTCCGGCACAACCTGTTCCTCTTTCTGCTGTTCGTCATCGTTGCAGCAGGGGCGTGGCTGGCTGTCACCCTCTCGCTTTCCACCGCGCCCTCGGCCACCGATTTGCAGGTCGGCGACGTGGCCTCGCAGGATGTGCTCGCCCCGCACGATGTCAGTTACACCAGCGAGGTGCTCACCGACCGCCGCCGCGAGACTGCCGCCAACCTGGTCGCGCCGCGTTACACCGTGCCGGATACCAGCCTGGCACGCCAGCAACTGGAGACCATGCGCGCCGCGCTGGCGTACATCTCCAGCGTGCGGGCTGACCCCTACGCCTCGCTGGAACAGAAAATGGCGGATGTCGCCGCGCTCCAGGATGTGCATCTCAGCCCGGATACGGTCGAGGCCATCCTGGAATTGAGCGACGCCCGCTGGCAGGCCGTCCAGCAGGAGGCGTTGATCGTGCTCGAAAGGGCGATGCGCAACCCCATTCGGGAGAATCAGGTCGAAGCCGCGCGGCAGACCGTCCCCAGCATGGTCAGCCTCTCCCTGCCCGAAGATCAGGCTGCCATCGTGGCGGAACTGGTACAGGCGTTCATCGTCCCCAACAGTTTCTACAGCGAGGAACTCACCGAGGCCGCCCGTCAGCAGGCGGTGGATGCCGTGGAGCCTTACGTGGTCTCCTACGCCGCCGGGGAGACGGTCGTGCGCCGCGGGCAGCGCGTCACCGAAACGGAAATCGAAGCCTTGCAGCACCTCGGGCTGGTGCAGGCCGACCTGCGCTGGCAGGATTACCTCGGCGAGGGGCTGATCGTCCTGCTGTGCACCGGGCTGATTCTGCTCTACCTGCGCCGCCATCCCGATTTGGCGGACAGCAACCGAAAACTGGTCATCCTCACCGGGCTGTTCATGGGCTTTCTGGTCGGAGCGCGCTTCATTCTCCCGCTCCACGATGCGCTGCCCTACATCTACCCGATCGGCACGTACGCGCTGGTGGTGGCGGCGCTCTATGGCAGTGAACTCGCCATCGTCACCGTCATCCCGCTGACCCTGCTCAGCGTGTACGGGCACTCGGTTTCCTTCGAGTTGAGCATTTACTACATCGTCGGCAGTCTGTACGCGGTACTGATCCCCAAACGGGAGCAGCGCATCACCGCCTACGTCTGGAGCGGGGTGACGGTAGCCGCGGCCGGTGCGGCAGTGCTGACTGCCTATCTTCTGCCGCATCTCGAAGGAGATTGGGGCACCCTCGCCCGCCTGGCGGGGCTTTCCCTCCTCAATGGCGTGCTGGTCTCCGGGTTTTCGGTGCTCCTGCAATACCTGCTCGCCCCCCTCCTGGGGCAGATCACCCCCCTGCAACTGCTGGAACTCTCCCGCCCCGACCATCCCCTGCTCTCCTACCTGATGCACCACGCCCCGGGAACTTACCAGCACAGTTTGCAGGTCGCCAACCTCGCCGAGCAGGCCGCCGAAGCCATCGGGGCGAACAGTTTGCTTACTCGCGTCGGCGCGCTTTACCACGATGTCGGCAAGACCTTCAACCCGCAATTTTTCATCGAAAACCAGGCACCCGGCCAACTCGACACCCATGAAAATCTCGATCCGGCAGAGAGTGCGGCAATGATCATCCATCACGTCCCCTACGGGCTGGAACTGGCGCACAAAAACCATCTGCCCAGGCGCATCCAGGATTTCATTGCCGAGCATCACGGCACCATGCTCACCCGCTACCAGTGGGCGCAGGCGCTCAAGGCGGTCGGCGGCGATGCCAGCCAACTGGACAGAACCTTTTTCCGCTACCCCGGCCCGCGCCCGCAATCCCGCGAGACTGCGCTGGTGATGCTCGCCGACGGCTGTGAGGCCCGCGTCCGCGCCCAGCGTCCCGCCGACGAGGACGCCCTGCGCGAGATGATTCGCGACACGGTCGAAAAGCGGGTCGCCGACGGGCAACTCGACAGCACCGACCTGACCCTGCACGACCTCGACACCATCATCCGGATTTACACCGCCACCCTGCGGGGCATCTACCACCCGCGGGTCGCGTATCCCTCTTTCGATGTGCCGACCCGCCCCAATCCGATGGTCTGGAAACCGATTCCTGCAACAGAAGATGCCCCTGACCCTGAAGACCCTCCGCCCCCGGAAGCGGAATCCGCACCCGAAAACGATGATCACGCTTGAAATTTCAGAGGCCTGCCGCTCCCTGGTGGATGCCTCCGCCCTGGAGACTGCCGCAAAAACCGCCCTTCGGCATCAGTCCGCACCCGAAGATGCCGGCCTGACCCTCGTCATCACCGACGACGCGCAGTTGCACGCGCTCAACCGTCAGTACCGCGGCGTGGATGCCCCCACCGACGTGCTCTCCTTCAACGCCGATTTCACCGACCCCGAAAGCGATGCTCCCTACCTGGGCGACGTGCTGATTTCCTGCGAGCGGGCTGCGGCGCAGGCGCAAACCGGCGGCCATCCCCTGATGGACGAGTTGTGCCTGCTGACCGTCCACGGTGTGCTGCACCTTTTGGGGCACGACCACGCCGAACCCGACGGGAAAGCCCGCATGTGGGCCGCCCAGAACGAGATTTTGCGGGAAGTGGGTGCGCTTTCAGTCATCAGCGATCCGTAATCGGTGAGAGATGTCCCCAGTTACCACCTCAACGGTCTGCGAAATACCCCTTTTTCATCCCGCATCTGTTCTGGAAACTGGCAACTTCGCAAGGCCCCCTTACGAATAGGCTTGACAAAACTGGCAAACTTCTTCAGCGCACGGCTTGGATGCTTTGGATGAGGGTTGAGTACGCCAACAGTCAATCCCAAATCACGGCGCACAATCTTGATCGGTTCCACCAGATCGGAATCGTTGGAGAGCACCACAGCGACCTGATACCTTCCTTTGTAGCCATCATTGATCAAATGGGCAGCGATGTTGACATCCGAACCTTTTTCTTCGGTCTTGATAACGTAAACATAGGGTGAACCACCCTGGGGCGGATGTGCCAACCGCATCGAAACTTCATGTTCCAGAAAATGGCCGTAGATGATTTCCAGGTAGGGAATTGTCCGCAACGCCCTCAGGTAGATTTGCTGTCGATTGGGCTGATCAGGGTCACCCGGGCGGGCAGACACGCGTGCTGTGAAATATTTGATTTTGACAATCTTGTTTTTGGGCAAGAGCGATTCACACAGCGCCATAAGATTGAGCCATTTGTACGGCGTTCCTTTTACCGCCCCATAGTACAGATTGAACCCATCCACGTAAACAATGGTTTTTGGCCCCATGGCGAACTCCAGATTAAACAAGCAGAGGCGGCTTTGCAACCGCCTCGCACCCTGTTCCCGAAGGAACAGGGGGGATACGTCCATTTTATAGCATACCCTTAGTCGCTTGTCAAATTTGTTCCAGATGATGGGTGCAGGCAAAAGATGTAGAAATTCCTATGTGTTTCCCTCGCCCCGCACACAAGACTGGCAGTCCTGCCAGGACTGCCAGTCTTCATTTGGCGAACAGGACAAGCACCGAACACCCCGCCCCGCCGGGGGAAGGGCAGAGCCCATACGACTGCCCGATTTCTACAACATTTGCTTGCACCCCCAGATGAGGGGTGCAAGCAAAAGATGCAGAACTGCTTCTGCCCCCAGGTTGTAGCAGTGTTATGATTAGATAAACAAACGCCAACCGCTCACCATGCTCTCTTTCCTCCGCTCCCGTGCCCGCTCGTTCCACTACGCCTTCGCCGGGTGGTGGTATGTCATCCGCACGCAGCAAAACGCCTGGATTCACGCGCTGATCAGCGTAGCGGTGGTGATCCTTGCCCTGTGGCTGCGCCTCCCCGCGCGGGATTGGGCGGTCATCATCCTGGCGATGGCACTGGTCTGGTCGGCGGAGTTTGTCAACACCGCGCTGGAAGCCATCGTGGACCTCGCCAGCCCGCAGCATCATCCGCTGGCGAAGACCGGCAAGGACGTGGGAGCCGCGGCGGTGCTGATCGCCGCCACTGCCGCCGCACTCATCGGGCTGCTGATCCTCGGCCCGCCGCTGTGGACAAAACTGACGCAGATTTTTCCCCGCTAATGCCCGCGCAGGATGGAATGCAAGCAAATGTTGTAAAACGACTGTGTTTTTCCCCCCCACCCAACCCTCCCTCCGCCCTCACCCCTAACCCCTCTCCCGAAGGGAGAGGGGAACCAAAGCGGAAATTTTGGGGAGAGCAGGGGAGGGAGGGAAAAGCGGTTTCCATATGACTGCCTAATTTCCACATCATTTGCCTGTACCCCGAAGTGTGCCCGTATTTGCAATAACTTTCGCGAACATTTTCTCACCACTCCCAACTCTCGACTCTCGACTCCCGACTCCCAACTCCCCAAAAACACACCATGCTCTCATTCCGTGACCTTTCCTCCGCATTTCAGGCCTTCAATCTGGACGGCAAACCCGCCATCGCACACGCCTCGCTCTCCGCATTCGGCGAGGTGCGCGGCGGCGCGGAAACCGTGCTCGGTGCGCTGCTTACCGAAACGCCCGCGCTGATGATGCCGACCTTCACCTACAAGACGATGGTCATCCCGCCCGTCGGCCCGCCGGATAACGCCATCACCTACGGAGCGCAGCAGGACGGCAACCGCATGGCGCAGTTCTTCGACCCCGACATGCCCGCCGACAAAACCATGGGCATCATCGCCGAAACCCTGCGCCAGCGGCCGGAAGCCAAACGCTCCATGCACCCGATTTACTCCTTCGCGGGGATCGGCGTGGAGGACGCGTTAGCCGCCCAAACCCTGGACGACCCGCTGGCCCCTATCGCCGCGCTGACCGAAGCCGGAGGCTGGGCGCTGCTCCTGGGGGTGGATCACACCGTCAATACCAGCATCCACTACGGGGAGCAACTCGCCGGGCGGCGGCAGTTCATCCGCTGGGCGCTGACCTATCAGGGGGTGATCGAATGTCCCCGATGGCCGGGATGCTCCGGCGGGTTCAACGAAATCGCCCCTCATCTGGAGTGGATCACCCAGAAAATCCAGGTCGGAAACGCGCTGGTGCAGGCGATCCCCTTGCAGCCGATGATCGAAATCGTCCAGGAAATCCTGCGCGAGAACCCGATGGCGCTGCTCTGCGACCGCCCCGACTGCGAACGGTGCAACGCCGTGCGCGCCAGCGTGGAACGCGAGAGCGGCGCGGGCGCGGTATAATCGGCAGGCAGATGGGCATGTTTGCAAGTTTGCAAGTCTGCATGTCTGCATGTCTGCATGTTTGCATCTCCCAATCCCCAATCCCTGATTACCTACCCCCCACCCCAGGAAGGTTCCCATGATGCGATTTGATCGCTTCACCGAGCGGGCGCAAGAAGCCGCTCAACGCTCTGCCGAGATTATCCAGCGGTACGGGCACAACCAGATTGACACCGAGCATATCCTGCTGGCGCTGATCGAACAGCCGGAAGGCGTGGTGCCGCAAATTCTGGAAATTCTCAAGGTGGATATCCCCGCCCTCACCGAGCGGCTGGATTACATCCTGCGGACGACGCCAAAGGCCAACATCTTCGGTGGCGGCACGGGACAAATTTTCATCACACCGCGCGTCAAGCGGATTGTGGACCTCGCCAACCAGGAAGCCAATCGCCTGAAAGATGAGTACATCTCAACGGAACATCTTTTCCTGGCAATTTTGAGTGAACGCAATACCCCCAGCGCCCGCCTGCTCGAAGGTGCCGGCGTGACCAAAGAGCGCGTCTACGAGGCCATCCAGCAGGTACGCGGTGGACAGCGCGTCACCGACCGCCACGCAGAAACCCGCTACCGGGTGCTGGAAAAGTTCTCCCGCGACCTGACGCAGATGGCCCGCGAAGCCAAACTCGACCCCGTCATCGGGCGGGATGCCGAGATTTTGCGCGTCATCCAAATTCTCTCGCGGCGCACCAAGAACAACCCGGTGCTGATCGGCGATGCCGGGGTGGGAAAAACCGCTATCGTGGAGGGGCTGGCGCAGAAGATCGCCCAAAACGACGTGCCCGAAATTCTCTCCGGCAAACGGGTGGTCTCGCTGGATTTGGGGGCGATGATCGCCGGGTCGCGCTTCCGCGGCGAGTTCGAGGAGCGGCTGAAAGCCGCCATCGAGGACATCCAGCGCGCCGAGGGCGAGATCATCCTCTTTATTGACGAGTTGCACACCGTGGTCGGTGCGGGCGCGGCGATGGGTTCGCTGGACGCTTCCAATATGCTCAAGCCCGCCCTGGCCCGCGGGGAACTCCAATGCGTGGGCGCGACCACCCTGGACGAGTATCACAAATACATCGAGAAGGATTCCGCCCTGGAACGCCGCTTCGCCCCGGTTTATGTGGAAGAACCCAGCGTGGAAGATACAATCGCCATGCTTCAGGGGCTGCGCGACCGCTACGAGGCACATCACAAAGTCCGCTTTTCGGACGAAGCCCTGGTGGCCGCCGCCCGTCTCTCCGACCGCTACGTTTCCGACCGGCACCTGCCGGACAAGGCAATAGACCTGATGGACGAGGCCGCGGCCAAACTGCGGGTTGCGCTCTACTCCCTGCCGCCGGAACTCAAGACGATGAAAACCGAGATTGACCGTCTCGCCGCCGAGGAGGAGCAGGCCGGGCTGGAGCGCGATTACGAGCGCGCCGCCGAGAAGAAAGCCGAGCGTCTGCGGCTGGAAAAAGAATTCAACAAGATGCGCGACAAGTGGGAGAGCGAGCACGAACTGGACGAAATTGTGGATGCCGACGACGTGGCGGAAGTGGTCGCCCAGTGGACGGGCATCCCCGTCAGCCAGATGCTGGAAACCGAGGCCGAAAAACTCCTGAACATGGAAACGCGGCTCCACGAGCGCATCATCGGGCAGGATGAAGCCATTGCCGCCATCTCCGACGCCATCCGGCGGGCACGCTCGGGTTTGAAGGACCCCCGCAAGCCCATTGGGTCGTTCATCTTTATTGGCCCCTCGGGAGTGGGCAAAACCGAGTTGGCTAAAGCACTGGCCGAGTTCCTGTTCGACGACGAAGATGCGTTGGTACGTATTGACATGAGTGAATACCGTGAGCAGCACACGGTCTCACGGCTCTTTGGTGCCCCTCCGGGATATGTGGGCTACGAGGAAGGCGGCCAGTTGACCGAGGCCGTGCGGCGACGCCCTTATCGGGTAATACTCTTCGACGAAATTGAGAAAGCCCACCCCGAGGTATGGAACGCGCTCTTGCAGATTTTG
>CAZPSL010000108.1:0-2442 GCA_964589145.1 uncultured Anaerolineales bacterium | reverse complement strand
CAGCAGCACATCTTCTGGCGTGCCGCCCACCAGGGCTTCCAGGCGTTGCAGCACTGCCGGGTCGAAGCGTTTGTGCCGTCCCCGGGGCTGCGGGTCGAGGATGATGCCGCCGCCCAGGGTCTCTCCCGGCGAGGGGCGGCGCAGAATGTAGCGGTCGCCGCGCACCGCCACCACCGGCTCGGTCAGTTCCAGTTGCAGCCAGCCGGTCTCGCCCGGCTTGAGCGCCTCGCTCCCCAACAGGCGCAGGCGGCCAATCACCTCCGCCGCGCCGATGAAGAGTTTGATTTCCATGTTGTGGCGCAGGGGTTTGGAGATGTCATCCAGGGCGCGGAAGAAAACGTCCAAACGGCGGGTGGATTGATAATCTCCGGGATAAGCGACCACGTCCCCGCGGCGGATCTGGCCGATGTCGACTCCCGAAATGTTGACGGCGGTGCGGCTGCCTGGCACCGCGGTCTGCTCCTTGCGCTTGTGGGTTTGCAGGCCCCGAATGCGGCCCCGCACCCCGCGCGGCAAAATGGTGACCTCCCGCCCGACTTCGAGATGCCCGTCTGTGAGGGTGCCGGTGACGATGGTGCCGAACCCGGAGATGGTGAAGGCGCGGTCTACCGAAAGGCGGGGACGCCCGAAATCCGGGCGGGGCGGGCGGCCCTCCAGGGTCCCGGCGAGCGCTTCAAGGAGCGCGGGGATGCCATCTCCGCTGCGGGCCGAGACTCGCACAATGGGTGCGGATTCCAGCACGGTTCCGGCCAGAGTCTCCCGCAAATCGGTTTCAATCAAATCCAGCCATTCGGGATCATCCACAAGGTCAATTTTGGTCAGGGCAACCACGCCGCCCTGAATTTGCAGCAGGTCTAAAATGGCGAGGTGTTCGCGGGTTTGGGGCATCACGCCTTCATCGGCGGCGACCACAAAAAGCGCGGCGTCAATTGCTCCCACGCCGGAGAGCATGTTTTCGATGAAATCGCGGTGACCGGGCACGTCGACGATGCCGACTTCCTCGCCGTTGGGGAGGGTCATCCAGGCGAAGCCGAGTACGATGGTCATCTCGCGCTCGCGCTCTTCGCGCAGGCGGTCGGGATGGGTGCCGGTGAGGGCTTCGATGAGCGTTGATTTTCCGTGGTCAACGTGTCCGGCGGTTCCAATGACGCGCATACTCACCCCTGAACCCGCTCGAATTCCGAAACCCACTCGTGCGCCGAGGCCAGCAGCGATTGCAGGCGTTTGATGGTAAGTTCGTTGACCTGCTGGAGGGTATCCTGTATCTCCTGGAGGCTGTCTTCGATGTAGGTGACGCGGTCGGCCACGCGGTCGAAGCGGCGGGAGGTTTCGGTGCGCTGCTCTTCCTGGGAGAGGGTGTAGTTCGTCCAGCGTTTTTGGTCATCGGCCTTGAAGGCAGCCCATTCCTGGCGAAAGCGTTCTTCGGCGAGCCGCTGCATTTCGACGATTTCGTTGATGCGCCGCTCGACGCGGGTGATCAGGTCGTCCACGCCGTCCTGCATTCTTTTGATTGTCAGATGGGTGGTATCGAGCAGTTGCAGTTTCGATTCGAGGTCGGCAGATTGCTGTTCGATGGCGTCAAAGCGCGCCTGCCATTCCTTCCAGACGCGTTCGCGCTCGACTTCGGAGAGGGATTGTTTTTCAAGGAATTCGGCCTGGGCATCCCGGCGTTCCAGTTCGACTGCCAGGAGTTCGTTGATGCGGGTTTCAACCTTGCGCAGATCGCTCTCGGTGACCTCCTGCCGCCCGCGCATTTCGTCGGAGCGTTTGCGGAGCGCGGCCAGTTCGCCCTGAAGGTCGGTCAGGCGTTTGGAATCCTGGCGGCGGCCATCTTCCAGCAGGCGGTAGATGCGGGTTTGCTCTTCTTCGCTGCGTTTCAGGTCGTGCAGGGAGCGGTTGAGGCTGGAGATCTGTTCTGCAAGGCGTTCATCTTCCTGTACGCGGGCCTGGATTTCGGAACGCAATACGGGGATCAGTTCCAGGTCTTTGCGCATTTCGACGATCGGGGTTTCCAGGTTGCGGATTTCCACCCGCAGGAGTTTGGTAACTTCCTCGATCCGCTGATCCGATTGTTCGGACTGCGCTTTGAGTTTTTTGTTGAACTCTGTGCGGTGCTGTGCCAGAGACGAATCAAAGTAATCCATCCGCCCCACCACTGTGGAGAGACGGGTGAGTTCGCTGCCGAGGGTTTTGTTTTGTTGCTCGGTTGCATACAGCCGTTCTTCCAGCGTTTTAATACGCTCTTCGAGCATGGTGATGAGGTTTTTATCTTTGCGGTGTTCATCATCCAGCCAGGCGACGCGCCTTTCCAGTTGGGATTGTTCCATTGCTGCGCTCCAAAGGGGGGATTCGTGTTAAACTGATATGCAGAGATGCCAGGATTATAGCATGAAAGGGAGAAAGTACAGAGCAAGCGTAATTTGCCTGCACACTTTTTTCGGT
>CAZPSL010000107.1:0-6240 GCA_964589145.1 uncultured Anaerolineales bacterium | reverse complement strand
TTTTCAGGAGGGAAGGGCAGGCATTTGTGTTTGCTCGCTGATGGTGACGGATGCTTATTATGCCAACATTGTTTCCGCTTGTTTTTGTATATCTGCTCTCGCTGCTGGTTCTCTCCGGAGTTGTGTTGGGACTGCACTGGGGTGGTCTGCAAATTGGGTTGATGCCATTGTCCGTTTTTCTGGGAGGCATCATCGTCATAATTCAGTTGTTTCCCAAGGGAGGCAGTCTGCCGGGGGTACCGCCCGGATTCGGGTTTGGCTCGTATGTGCTCTTCCCTGCTGTGTTGTTGGGGGTGCTGCTCATTTACATCATCAATGGCTCCAGGCACGCCCAAGCCCTGATTATCGGGCTGACCGGGTTTGCGCTCTTTCTGACCTGGTATTCCTGGATGTATGAGTTGTTCGCTGTGTCCGGCATTTGGGGGGGGATAATACGGAATGCGATTTTACCAGCAACGCGGCCCGTCCGGGCAATGCTCGCCTCCGGGGGGGCAATGGCAATTGATTTTTTTGTTTTGACAATAACCTATCAGGGAGTGAGCAACTGGCGGAACAGGCATCCCAGCCGCACCGCCGGGCTGGCGGCACTTTTGGCATCGCTCTGGGCCGATTCGCTGATTTATTCGTTTTTGGCATACGCAGGGAGCAGTGAATGGTGGCCGAATATGCTGACACACCTGGCCGGGAAAACCGCAGCCGGGTTTACTTTGTGGATTATGCTGCTGTTGTACCTGAAGTATCTCGCCCCCTGCGGGCCGGATTCGGCGGTTGCGGCGCCCCGCCCTGCGCTGAGCATCTTATCCCGAATAACCCGGGCAGAGGAACACGCCCGCTACCAGCAGAGCCTGCTGCGGACGCTGATTCAAATCAACCAGTTAACTGCGCGCGCAACCGACGCCAGAAGCCTGCTTCAGCAGGCCTGCGACACCCTGATAGAAACCCGTGATTACCGTGTTGTATGGATGGCTCCAATTGACGAAAGCGGCGTACTGCCGTCATTCATCGCCTGCGCCGGAGAAGCGGGGAACAGGTTCTGGGAAAAGTTCGATGAGAAAACCGTTTTGCAGTTTCATCAAGCCGGGTTGCTTGGAGAAGCCATAATACTCAACGATATCCGTGCGGAAAAGGAGCGCGGCGACTTGTGGCAGGAAACAATGGCAAAAATCGGGGGACAATCTGCCGGGTTGTTTCCCATGCGTTATATGGGCAAAGTTTTCGGGCTGGTAGGAATTTTTGCAAACCGAGCCAATTTTTTCAACCATTCAGAGCAAGCCCTGCTCCAGGAACTGGCTGACGACCTGGCTTATGCGCTTGTAAACCTGGAAACCCGCAATCAACAACTGCTGCTGCAAAAATCTGCTGAAACCATGAAAAACGGGTTGTTGATTCTTGATGCCCGCGGGGAAATTATCTATGCCAATCAAATCATTAGCCAACTCACCGGCATCAAACAAGACGAACTGCGAAAACGTCATATCAAAGACCTTCTTACGCCCCAGCAGCAGGAGAGGTTGTCGTGGTTTTATGCAAAGTTATCGGATGAAGGCGCAGTGATCTTCGATTTTCCGTATCAGCACCAAGGGAATGCGACAACACTTTCAATTACGGCCACACTGGGGCGGGATTCTCACCAGGAACCGACCTATATCGTAATCAATGTGCAAGATGTCACCTCGCAGCGCCAGTATGAGAAGCGATTGCTGGCCCTGCACCATCTGGCCGCGGATCTCGTCCAAATTCACGATCCGGATCAACTCATCCACACTTTTCTGCAAACAGGAGAAAACCTGCTGGGGGCAGATGCCAGCAGCATGTATTTGTCAGATGCAACAAAAAAAATCACGCGCGCGATACCGCACAACCTCCCCGACGCGTATGTAAAATTCATCACCGGAAACAATTTGCAGGGAATGCCGGTAGAGACGGCTCAACACACATTGCGCCCTGTTTATCTCGACGATACGCTCAACAACCCGGTTTATCAGGAAAAAGTCCAGATCATTGCCAAGCACGGCTTCCGTTCGCTGATTATTCTGCCTGTTACCTACCAGAATCTGACCATCGGCGCGCTGGCACTCTATTATCACCAGCCCCGGAAGTTCAGCGAAGCAGATGTGCAAATCGGAATGACACTGGCGCACACCCTGGCAATTTCCTACCAGAATGCGATCTTCTATCAGGAAGAATCCCAACAGCGAAAACTTGCCGAAGCACTGGCGCAAGCCGCGGCGGTTATCAACAAAAGCCTGCAACTGGACAATGTGCTGGACCAAATTCTGGAACAGTTGATGCGCGTTGTGCCGTGCCATACTACCAACATCGTCCTGGTAGAAAGCGGACAAGTCATTCTGGCGCATCGGCGCGGCAATGACCGCCTGCTCTTCTCCAAAACCTTCTTTGTGAATACCGCCGAATTGATGAACTGGGAAACCTACCGCATCATGTCCACCGAAAAGGAACCCGTTTTCATCCCCGATACACAAACGGATGACCGGTGGACAAACCGTCCAAACTCATCCAATGTCCGCAGTTACATCGGGATGCCGCTGCTGGCAGGCGAGCGGGTGGTAGGCTTTCTCAACATCAACAACAATACCCCCAACGCGCTCAAAGCCGAATACCTCCCGCAACTGAAAATCTTTGCAGATTATGCCGCCGCAGCAATTGAAAATGCCCGCCTTTACACCAATATCATCCAACGGGCAGAGGAAAACGCGGCCCTGCTTGCCGCCGCTTCAATTGCTGCCAAAAGCCTTGACTTTTTGGAGGTTCTGCAAGGAGTTGCCCGACAGATGCTCAACATTTTTCCTGTCGATGCGTGCACAATTCTGGGCTACGATGCCAACCAGCGGGTGGTTTCAGTTTTGCTGCGCCACTTTGCAGACGGAAGCGTGGATATTCCATCCAAAAGGATGTATAACCTGAATTCCTACGCACTGCTTCAGGATATTATTGACAAGGGAGAACCGTATCTTTTGCGTGTTGATGACCCCTTGCTGAGCGACAACGGCCGGGCCTGTCTGGAAGATGAAGAAATTACCTCCATGGTCCTTCTCCCTCTGATTTTACGCGAGCATACCATCGGCCTGGTAGCACTTGTCAACAAACAAGACGAGCGGTCCTTCTCGGTTCGCGAGATCACCCTTGGCCTATCTATGGCATCCCACGCCGCAGCGGCAATCGAAAACGCCCGCCTGTACCACCAGTTGCAGGAACACGCCACTGATCTGGAAAACCGGGTCCAGCAGCGCACCCGGCAACTTCAGGAAATTACCGAGTACCTTGAAGGCATTCTCTCCTCCGTCCCGGAGGCGGTTTTCGTCTTCAACGAAAAACATACCCTGGCACACGCCAACCAGGCCGGAGAAACCCTGCGCAAACAGGCCCAGGAAATCGGGCTGGATTTGCTCGACCCCGCACTGCTCAAAACACTGGAGCGGGATTCCCTCCCCACCATGCAGTCACTGATTGAAGTGCAGGGGAAATCCTACCAGGTCGTCTCCTCCTCGCTGGAAGGAAAAAACGGCCGTCCGGGCGGAAAAATTGTCGTCTTTCGCGATGTCACCCACTTTCGCGAACTGGATCAAATGAAAACCCAGTTCGTTTCCGATGTCTCCCATGAATTACGCACCCCGCTGACCAACCTGACTCTCTACCTGGATTTGCTGGCCCTTGCCAACAACCCAGACCGCCAGGCCGCTTACATCCAGACTCTGAAACGCGAAACCGGGCGGCTCGCCCACCTGATTGAAGATCTGCTAACCATTTCACGCCTGGAGGCTGGCCGCATCCAGTTTCAAATTCGGCCTGTGGATATTAACCAAATCGTGGCAAACCTGGTTTCCGACCGCATTTTCCTGGCAGCGCAAAAAGAAATCGAACTTAAATTCTCGCCCGCCCAAACGCTGCCACTGGCTGCCGTTGATGAAAACATGCTTACCCAGGCAATTTCCAACCTCCTCACCAACGCAACAAATTACACCCAGGCCGGAGGGAGCATTTTCGTCTCCACCGCCCGGCCCAGCACCGGCTGGCTCACAATCCGGGTTGCAGATACCGGCGTAGGCATTGCTCCCGAAGAATCCAGGCGCATTTTCGAGCGTTTTTACCGCGGGAACGCCAGCCGAGTCACCGGTGCGGAAGGCACCGGCCTCGGACTCGCAATTTCGCAAGAAATCATCCAGAGAATGGGTGGTAAAATCACCGTCAACTCTGTTCCCGGTGAGGGAAGCACGTTTACCATCTGGCTGCCGGAATTTGCTGAAAACGACAAATAACCAGACGAACCTCCAACTCGCAACCCGCAATGCCCAAAAGAGGAGCAACCATGTACGATCCAAAAAAACTCGAAGAAATCCGTCACCTGCACACCCAATGGGAACAAGAAACCCTGACCCCGGCGGTCTCCCGTTTCCCGGAACGGCAGGAAACCTTTATCACCACCTCCTCCGAACCTGTTGAGCGTATTTACACGCCCCTGAACGTGGCAGACCTGGACTACAAGCATGACCTCGGCATGCCCGGCGAGTACCCCTACACCCGCGGCATCCACGCCACCATGCACCGCGGCCGCCTGTGGACGATGCGTATGTTCGCCGGTTTCGGCACCGCTGAGGAAACCAACCGGCGCTTCAAATTCCTGCTCGACCAGGGGCAAACCGGCCTCTCCATCGCCTTCGACCTGCCCACCCTGATGGGCTACGACACCGACGCACCCGAAGCCCTGGGCGAGTTCGGCAAATGCGGGGTGGCCGTCTCCTCCCTCAAGGATATGGAAATCCTGATGTCGGGCATCCCGATGGGCAAGGTCTCCACCAGCATGACGATCAACTCCCCGGCGGCGATTATCTGGGCGATGTACATCGTCGCTGCCGAAAAACAGGGCGTGCGCCCCGACCAACTGCGCGGCACCATCCAAAACGACATTCTCAAGGAGTACATCGCCCAAAAGGAGTACATCTTCCCGCCGGAGCCTTCCATGCGCCTGGTGACCGACACCATCGAGTTCGGCACCAGCACCCTGCCCCAGTGGAACACCATCTCCATCAGCGGATACCACATCCGCGAGGCCGGCGCTACCGCCGCCCAGGAACTGGCATTCACCCTTTCGGACGGCTTCGAATACGTCCGCTGGGCGGTTGAGCGCGGTCTCGATGTGGATGCCTTCGCCCCGCGCCTCTCGCACTTTTTCAACGCTCACAACGACTTTTTCGAGGAAATCGCCAAATACCGCGCCGCCCGCCGCATCTGGGCCCGCGAGATGCGCCACACCTTCGGGGCCAGGAACCCCCGCTCGTGGCTGATGCGCTTCCACACCCAAACCGCGGGATGCTCCCTCACCGCCCAGCAGCCCGAAATCAACGTGGTGCGGGTCGCCATCCAGGCATTGGCCGCCGTCCTGGGCGGGACTCAATCCCTGCACACCAACAGCCTCGACGAGGCCCTGGCGCTGCCCTCCGAGGAAGCCGTCACCATCGCCCTGCGCACCCAGCAGATCATCGCCCACGAATCCGGCGTCGCCAATACGATTGACCCGCTGGGCGGCTCCTTCTTTGTGGAAGCGCAGACCAACCGCATCGAACAGCAGGCTTACGATTACTTCCGCCGCATCGAGGAACTGGGCGGCGTGCTCCCCGCCATCGAAAAAGGCTTCTTCCAGTCCGAAATTTCCGATGCCGCTTACCGTTACCAGCGCGAGATTGATGAGGGGATGCGAAAAATCGTAGGGGTCAACGCCTACGCCGATAACGTACCGCTCACCATCCCCCTGCTGGAGATGGACCCCGCCGGGTACGAGCGGCAGGTTGCCCGCCTGAAACAACTCCGCGGAGAGCGCGACAACGGGCGCGTCGGACAAACCCTCGACCGCCTGCGAATCGCCTGCCAGGGAACCGAGAACACCATGCCCTACATTCTCGATGCCGTGCGCGCTTACGCCACCCTGGGCGAGATTATCGGCGTGATGAAGGAAGTCTTCGGCACCTACGATGAGCCGACCTGGGTGTAGGCGGGTTGAAGGTTGAAGGCTGGAAGTTGCAGGTTGAAAATTAGGAAACCGTCAACTGCAACGCTCAAGGGTAATGAGAAAAACCTCCCCGCTGCTCTGGCTGGCGTTGAGCCTGCTCGCCGTCGCCGCGTTGGCCCTCGCCAGCCCGGCGGAGGCCACGTTGGGGGCGAATGCCCGTGTGGTTTACCTGCACGGCGCCTGGGTCTGGGCGTCGCTGGCCGCATTCATCCTCG
>CAZPSL010000106.1:0-6470 GCA_964589145.1 uncultured Anaerolineales bacterium | reverse complement strand
ACCCCTCCCAAACCCGTCAGCGAAGTTTACCGCCCGGAAATCGTGCGCCTGCCGCGGTTGACGTTCTGGCGGCGGGCGTTCCGGCGGTTGATGAAGGGCATCTTCTGGCTGCTCTCCAAACTTCTGCTGCGCCTGACCCTGACCGGGGGCGAAAACTACCCTGAAAAAGGGCCTGTTCTGATTGTTGCCAACCATCTCGGCGCAGCGGATGTGGTTGTCGGGCTGGCGTTTTCCCCCGTTACGCCGGATGCGCTGGGAAAGGTGGAACTCGACGACTTGCCGGTGGTCGGGCGGCTGATGGACGGGTACGGGGTGATCTGGGTTCACCGCGGCCGCCCCGACCGGCGGGCGATGCGGGCCGCGCTCCAGGGGCTGGCGGAAGGCCGCATGGTCGGGATCGCCCCGGAAGGGCGTCAGAGCGTCTCCGGCGGGCTGGAGGAAGGCATGGGCGGGGCAGCGTATCTCGCCCTGAAAGCGGATGTCCCCATTTTGCCGATCACCTTCACCGGCACCGAAGATCAGCATATCTTCGGGAATCTCAAAAAATTCCGCCGTCCCCGCGTTACAATGACAATCGGAAAACCATTCCGCCTGCCCCGAACCGGCGACCGCCGGGCGGATATTCGTCACGGCACCGATCTGATCATGCGCACGCTGGCGAAGATGCTGCCGCCCGAATATCAGGGCGTTTACCGAGAAGAAACTGAAACAGCCCATGACAGAAAAGAAACCAACGAAAAGCGGTTGTAATTCAACCCATTATGAGAGAAATCGGCGGGTCATCAGGAGATTTCTGGGACCGCCTTATGCCCGGCTGCTGGTTAAAATTGACCGCGCCGACAATCTGGAAAATGTGCCTTCTGAAGGGCCGGTGATTGTGTATTACAACCATTTTTCTTTTGCCGACCCGTTGACCATCATGTACGTTCTGAGACGGGATATTGTACCGATGGCAAAAATCGAAGTGTACGATTATCCGATTATCGGTATTCTGCCAAAACTTTGGTGTGTGGTACCGGTGCGGCGCGGCGAGGCCGACCGGCAGGCAATCCGCGCTTCGCTGGAGGTGCTCAGTGCCGGGGAAATGCTGCTGATTGCACCGGAGGGGACCCGCGGCAGCACCTTGCGCCGCGGGTTGGAGGGGATGGCATATTTGGCCTGCCGGTCGGGTGCGGTGATGGTGCCGGCAGCAATCCGCCATGCGGAAGGGTTTCCGACGCCGCGGTTCAAAAAACGCTGGCAGGGGCCGGGCATTCGGATACGCTTTGGACGACCTTTCCGGTACCTTCCCAAATTAAAACGCGCCAAATCGGCCCAACTCCGCAAAATGACAGATGAAGCCATGTACCTGCTGGCTGCTATGCTGCCGGAGGAGAAGCGCGGCGAATACGCAGATCTCTCGCAAGCCACACAAGAAACCTTTGTGTGGGTGCAGGGGCAGGAGTAATGCCCGCGCGGCAATGCCTGTACGGGGTGCGCGTAATGGCCTGAAAAAACTCCGGGGAAGAACCAGCCTGCATCAGCGATTAAATTTGCACGGGCAAAGTTGGCAACAAAGCAGCAATTTCCGGTCTGCCGTTATGCCCCAAAGGTACGCTTCTCCCCGGCAATCCCCAAAACGGCTGGTTTTTAGTGCTATAATTCTGGCAGATTCAGGGCCTTCGCCCGTTCAATTTCATTGTGCGAACGCCCTCAGGACTTTTGCTCTGCGTGATGATTTGTGGTGTTTCAGCAAAAGTCCCAGCCCTAACATTTCCGTAGCGCAGTTGTGCATGACTTTCATCATCGGGCTTTTCACTGAGATTCCGTTTCTGATTTTCCCCAGCGGCTGGAGCGGGTGGCTGGGGCTGTTGGTATGGCTGGGGGTGATTGCTGCCCTGCTCCGAAAATGGCGCGCTTATAATAAACCCTGGAATCGCGCCCGGTGGCAAACTCTGGCCGGGCTGGCGGCGCTAACACCGTTTTCCAGTCTGCTTTTGGGTGTGCGGCTTCCCGTCTGGAACCAGTTGCCGCCGCCGGGCATTGCGCTGGAACCGGTCGGCCTGGCCCTGATGCTTTTTTCCGCGCTGCCCTGGCTGCTGGCCGCCGGGCTGCTCGGCCCGCTCCCGGCAGCAGGTCTGGCAGCACTTTCGGGGGGCTTTCTGGCATACTGGGATACACATTCCATTTTCACCCCGCTGGAACTCGCAACGCTGGCGGTCTTCTTCTCGGTTTTCATGATGCAGCGCTACCGCACGCGGGTTTACGCTGGGCTGCGTTCTCCTGTGCTGGCGGCGGTGGTTGTTGCGCTGCTGTATCCCCTGATCTACCTGCCAGGGGCGGTACTAATCACACAAGGTTCGCTGTCATCCCGAATTGATTATGCCATCTCGCTGATGCCCTCCATGCTGATTGCCGTCGGGGGAGCGGTTTTTATCGCCGGAGTGCTCGCGGAACTTGTGCGGGCGCTGCGCCCCCGGCTTTGGGGTGGTCAACCGCCCTGGGTACCGTCACCCGCTGAAAGCCGACTCGAATCCCGCCTGATTTTCAGCCTGACCCCGCTTGCCCTGATTTTGATCCTGACCTTGATGGTCGGCGACTGGATCACCGCCGGGAACGCCGCCCAGCGTATGTTGCAGGAGAGAATGGACAGCGCATCTTCTCTGGTTGCGCAGGGAATACCGTTCTTCCTTAGTTCCGGGCAAAACCTGATTTTGCAGTTTGCCGAAGATGAGCGATTGAATGATCCGCAGGCTTCTCCCCAGGAATTGCGGGCTGCGCTGGAACAGTTGATCCGCTCGACCCCGTATTTTGACCAACTGTTCCTGCTGAACGAGAACGGCACATCGCTAAGCGGATACCCGCTGCCGCACTACGATTCCGTGTACGTTCCGATTGAAGAAAAAACGGGGATTGATCTGGCCTTGAGCGGTGTCACCATTCAGGTTTACACCATCCCGCCCGCCGAGGGGGATACCAGTGCACAGGTTTCATTTATTGCCGCTGTTGGGCAGAGCGAAACCCCGCGAGTGCTGATTGGCCGCACAGATTTAAGCACGAATCCGTTTTCCAAACCGATTCTCGCCAGTCTGAACAGCATGGCAGATGTGGGCGGGGAGGGCTACCTGCTGGACGAGAACGGGCATGTTCTGTATCACCCCGACTCGACCCGGCTGATGATGACTTACCCGCTCCCGGATGAAACAGATACAGCCGCTTTTTACGAGGATACCGCCGCCGACGGCACCCGACAGATGGTTTACTATCAGCCTGCGACGGGCCGCCCCTGGTCGGTGGTGATGACTGTCCCCGCTGAAAGCGCTCAGCAACTCGCCATCCAGATTGCCTCTCCCCTGCTGATTATGATTGTGGCGGTGGCAATCCTGGTGGTTGTCGTCATGCAAATCGGGCTGCGAATGGTCACATCATCCCTGGAGACACTGGCGGAACAGGCCGATCGTATTTCTCAGGGAGAACTGGACCGGCCGCTGCCTGTCAACGGGGATGATGAGATTGCCCGGTTAAGCCGCGCGTTTGAACAGATGCGTTTGCGCCTGAAAGCGCGCTTGCAGGAACTCAATCAACTGCTGGAGGTCAGCCAGGGGGTCGCATCCAGCCTTGAGATGAAAGAAGCCGTACAGCCGATTTTGAAATCGGCACTTTCGATGGGAGGTGCGGCGGCGCGGGTGGTACTCGTGCCCTCAGCAATACCCGATTTCAGCGCCAGCGACAGTCAACCGGCGCGATTTGGCTACGGGCCAAAGGCCAGCCATTATGCTTTTCTGGATGAACAAATTCTGGCCTTGCTGCAAGAACAAGACGAAATGTATTATTCCGGCGCCCGCGCTGATGCCCCGCTGAAACTTAAGCCAAATGCCCGCCCGCCCAAGGCGTGGATTGCAATTGCCCTGCGGCACGAAAATCAGTACTATGGCATTTTATGGCTGGCCTATGATCAGCCGCACAACTTCAGTGCGGAAGAACGCCGCTTTATTGTAACGCTGGCGCAGCAGGCCGCGCTGGCAGCGGTCAATGCACACCTGTTCCGCACTGCCGAAATCGGGCGCCAGCGGCTGGCAGCAATTCTGGCTTCGACTCCCGATCCGGTTCTGGTCAGTGACCACCGCGACCGGTTGTCACTACTGAACCCGGCGGCACTGACACTCTTCCGCGGGCGGGCAGAGAACGCCATTGGCAAACCCGTCTCTGAAATTGTAGACCAGCCTGAATTGGCGGCGTTAATGCGTGTTTCTGAAACCGAGGAACAATCGGTGGAGGTTACCCTGGAAAACGGGCGGGTTTATCTGGCAACGGCAACGTCAATTTTAGCCAAGGATCAACCCGTGGGGCGGGTTTGCGTGCTGCGGGATGTGACACATTTCAAGGAACTGGACGCCCTCAAGTCGGAGTTTGTGGCAACAGTCAGCCACGATTTGCGCTCCCCGCTGACGCTGATGCGGGGCTATGCCACCATGCTGGAGATGGTTGGCAACCTCAACGACCAACAGGAGGGATATATCCAGAAGATTGTGATCGGCGTGGAAAGCATGTCTCGGCTGGTTAATAACCTGCTGGATCTGGGGCGCATTGAGGCTGAGGTGGGGCTGCGGCTGGAGATGCTCGCGGCGCAGGACGTCATCGAGAACGTGGTTGACGCCCTGCGAATGCAGGCTTCTCAGAAGCAGATCGAGGTGGAGGTTTCCCTGCCCGAAGACGGGCTGCCGCTCATTGAGGCCGATCAATCGCTGCTAACCCAGGCAATTCATAACCTGGTGGAAAACGCGATCAAGTACACTCCGCCTGAAGGGAAAGTGCGGATTTCGGTTTTCCTGCGCGATGAGCAGGTGGTATTTGAAGTACGGGATACCGGAATCGGAATTTCGCCCATTGATCAGCCGCGGCTGTTTGAAAAATTCTACCGCTCGGCAAACCGGGAGGCCAAGCGGCAACGCGGCACCGGCCTGGGGCTGGCAATTGTCAAGTCCATTGCCGAACGGCACGGCGGCACGGTCGGTGTGCAAAGTCAACTGGGAGAGGGAAGCATATTTTTTATCTCAATCCCCGTGCGCCAGAGCGTTGACAAAAAAAATATGGCATAGTAAGATTACGGCCGCAAAATTCCCAATGGCGAGGTAGCTCAATTGGCAGAGCAACGGACTCATAAGCCGTGGGTTGTGGGTTCAAGTCCCACCCTCGCCACTGACGCTCTATTCAGTTGTTGATGTGCTGCGCCGTCACCGTCACACCCGGCAAAGTCTTCGAGTGGCGGCCAGCCCCGGAGGACTGGGTAGAGCGTTTTTGTTGCGCGCTGGGCTGGCTGCGGGGTTCATTTCCCCTTCCCCCAACCCATCGCCAGCGCAGGACTTTCGCGCCGAACGATGGACCGGGTGTTTTCATCTATTCCGTTACATCTGCCACAAATGCGTCCAGCAGGCCGTTGAATTCTTTCGGCTGTTCCCAATGCGGCGCGTGCCCCGCTGCGCGAATAATCTGGATTGTATTTCGCCAAAGAGTCGGCATTGCCAAATTGGCAATATAAGATTCATTCACTAATTGCTCTTCTTTCCCGTGGAAAATCGCCAGCGGAATTGACAAATTGGCTACGATCTCAACTTCGTCCTGGTAACCATCCGGCTTGATGCTGGCGGCCAAACCGGAGCGGGCGTTACCATCTGTGCGAAGGATGTCCGCAACAAAGGGAGTTTCAGGCGCTTGTGTTCCGGCAACAAAAAAGGATGAAGCATACGCCCGGGCCTCTTCTTCCGTCACATCCGCTTTGAAACCTATGTTTACCGCTGGGTTCGGCAAAAATGCCTCTTCCATGGCTGGGGGAAATGCAAGCGGCGGTGTACCAAAAATAACGAACCCCTTTGCCTTTTCCAGTTGGTTATGGGTTTCCAACACAATGTGCCCGCCCAGGCTCCAGCCCACAAAAACAGCGTCCTCCATTCCCAATGCTTCTGCCGCGGCAGTAACAATGGCCGCATACCCCGGTATGCTATAGGCCGATTGCCCGGCAAACGGTTCGGAATTGCCGTGGCCGGGCAGATCAATGGCTACAAGACGATATTTTTCGCCCAGCGAACTATTGATTTGATGCTGATATGACATTCCGGAGGACGAATTGCCGTGAATCAACATTATGGCCGGGCCTGCTCCGGAACTCTCGTAATAAGCAATTTTCTGCGACGGGAGTTGTAACATTTTTGGCTGCATCAGCATTGTCTCCTTTAGGGTACTTACAAAAGCGGAAGAGTTTTGATGTTTTATTATACCTTATCTGGAATTGAAGAAAAACAGAGCAGTTCCCCGTGGGTACAGGCAATTGTTGTAGCAATTCCTATGTTTTTCCCTCGCCCCGCACACAAGACTGGCAGTCCTGGCAGGACTGCCAGTCTTCATTTTGCGAACAGGACAGGCACCGAACACCCCGCCCCGCCGGGGGAAGGGCAGAGACATGTGACTGCCCGATTTCTGCATCGTTTGCCTGC
>CAZPSL010000105.1:0-10508 GCA_964589145.1 uncultured Anaerolineales bacterium | reverse complement strand
CCCCTCCCCAAAATTTCCGCTTTGGTTCCCCTCTCCCAAAGGGAGAGGGGTCAGGGGTGAGGGCAGGGGAGGGGTTGGGGTGGGGGGGAAATACCGCCACAGCATACAAAACGTATCTGGTTTGTTGACCTTTCGGGGCTTTTTTAGTGCAAACGGGGGAATTTACTCCTCCGGGGCTTCATAGTGCATGGCAGCCATCTGCTCGTAGAGTTCCCAGCGGGATTTGGCATCTTTCTGCGCCATCTTCATCAGTTTTTCAGCGCGTGCCTCGTCGCTGCGCAGCAGCATCCGGTAGCGGGTTTCGTTATAAGCAAAATCGGAAAGCGGAATGCTGGGGGCTTTGGAATCCAGTTTGAGCGGGTTCTTGCCCTGCGCGGCCCAGGTGGGATTGTAGCGGTAGAGCGGCCAGGCACCGGCTTTGACGGCCAGTTTTTGCTGGTCGAGCCCCTTGCTCATATCAATCCCGTGAGCGATACAGTGGCTGTAGGCAATAATCAGAGACGGCCCTTCGTAGGCATCCGCTTCCATGAATGCCCGCAGCGTCTGAACGTCGCTGGAACCCATCGCCACCTGCGCCACGTAGACATAGCCGTAAGACATGGCAATCATTCCCAGGTCTTTGCGGGGGATGTCCTTGCCTTTGGCGGCGAACTTGGCGACCGCAGCCAGCGGGGTGGCTTTGGAGGACTGCCCGCCGGTGTTGGAGTAAACCTGCGTATCGAGCACCAGCACGTTGACGTTGCGCCCGGAGGCCAGCACGTGATCCAGGCCGCCGTAGCCGATGTCATACGCCCAGCCGTCACCACCGATGATCCAGACGCTCTTGCGGACGAGCACATCCGCAAGACTGAGCAGGTCGCGGGCTTTGGGGTCATCGCTGCCTGCAAGTTTCTTCTTCAGGATTTCGACGCGTTCGCGTTGCTCCTGAATGCCGGCCTCGGTGGACATATCCGCGTTCAGGATTTCATCCACCAACTGGCTGCCGAGGGCACCGCTCAACTGCTTGACCAGTTCACGGGCGTACTCGGTCTGCTTGTCAATGGTCAGGCGCATACCCAACCCGAATTCGGCGTTGTCCTCAAAGAGGGAGTTGTTCCAGGTGGGACCGCGCCCATCGGGGTTGACCGCGTAGGGCGTGGTGGGCAGGTTGCCGCCGTAGATGCTGGAGCAGCCCGTGGCGTTGGCGATGATCATGCGGTCGCCAAACAACTGGGTCGCCAGTTTGATGTAAGGGGTCTCGCCGCATCCGGCGCAGGCCCCGGAGAACTCAAAGAGCGGCTGAAGCAACTGCGAGTTCTTGACCGTGCTGAGTTTGAAGGATTTGCGGTCGGCTTCGGGGATGGTGAGGAAGAACTCCCAGTTTTCCTTTTCCTGCTCGCGCAGCGGGGGCTGCGGTGCCATGTTGAGTGCCTTGCGCTCCGGGTTGGTCTTGTCCTTCGCGGGGCAGACCTCCACGCACAGTTCGCAGCCGGTGCAGTCTTCCGGCGAAACCTGGATGGTGTATTTGTAGCCGGGGAATTCGCGGAATTTGGCATCCAGGCTCTTGAAGGTTTCCGGGGCGTTCTCCAGCAGTTCGGGGTCGAACACCTTTTGGCGGATGACCGCGTGGGGGCAGACGAAGGCACATTTGCCGCACTGGATGCAAAGGTCAGGCTCCCAAACCGGAATTTCCAGGGTGATATTGCGCTTCTCCCACTGGGTTGTGGCGGGCGGGTAGGTGCCATCCACAGGAAAAGCACTGACCGGCAAACTGTCGCCCTTGCCCTCGATGATGGTGCCCAAAACCTCGCGCACGAACTCCGGGGCATTTTCAGGAACCGGCGGGCGGCGGGTGATTTTGCTGTCTACCGCACCAGGTACCTCGACTTTGTGCAGGTGCGCCAGCGCCTGATCCACGGCAGCGTAGTTCTTCTTTACAACCGATTCGCCGCGCTTGCCGTAGGTCTTCTGGATGGCTTCCTTGATGGCGGTGATGGCTTCATCCTTGGGCAGCACACCGCTGATGGCGAAGAAGCAGGTCTGCATGATGGTGTTGATGCGGCTGCCCATGCCGGTTTTCTCGGCCACATCGTAGGCGTTGATTACGTAAAATTGCAGGTTCTTCTCAACGATGGCTTCCTGAACCTCGCGGGGCAGGTGTTCCCAGACTTCATCCGGCCCGTAGATGCTGTTGAGCAGGAAGGTCGCCCCCGGCATGGCGTACTTGAGCATGTCAATCTGCTCCAGGAAGGTGAACTGGTGGCAGGCCACGAAGTTTGCCTTGTTGGCATCAATCAGGTAGGGCGCGTTGATCGGTTCCGGCCCGAAGCGCAGGTGGGAGATTGTCTTCGCCCCGGATTTTTTGGAATCGTAGACGAAGTAGCCCTGCGCGTAGTTCTTGGTTTCCTCGCCGATAATCTTGATGGAATTCTTATTGGCGCCCACTGTCCCGTCGGAGCCCAGCCCGAAGAACAGTGCCCGAATGGTGTCCTCGTTCTCGATGGAGAAGGTCGAATCGTATTCGATGCTGGTGTGGGTCACATCGTCGTAGATGCCCAGGGTGAAGTGGTTTTTGGGTTTATCCTTCTTCATCTCGTCGAAGAGGCCCTTGACCATCGCGGGGGTAAATTCCTTGGAGGAAAGCCCGTAGCGCCCGCCGATCACGCGCGGCGCAACCTTGAAGGGGGCGATACCCTCGGCCATGCCTTCGTTGATGGCGGTGACCACATCCTGGTAGAGCGGTTCGCCAGCGGAGCCGGGTTCCTTCGTGCGGTCGAGGGTGGCAATCACCTTGACGGTCGCGGGCAGCGCAGCCATCAGGTGTTTCACCGAGAACGGGCGGAACAGGCGCACTTTCACCACGCCGGTCTTCTCGCCCTGCGCGTTGATGAACTTGGCGGTTTCGGCAGCGGTCACGCCTGCGGAACCGAGGACGATGATCACGCGCTCGGCATCCGGCGCACCGACATACTCGAAGAGTTTGTACTGCCGCCCGGTCAGTTCAGCGAACTGATCCATCTTCTCCTGAACGATGTCGGGTGCGGCGAGGTAGAAGGGGTTGACGCTCTCGCGGGCCTGGAAGAACACATCCGGGTTCTGGGCGGTACCGCGCACCACCGGGCGGTCCGGCGACATGGCACGGGCGCGGTGGGCATGTACCAGTTCCAGGGGGATCATCTCCCGCAGGACGTCGTCATCCAGCATTTCGATTTTGTTGATCTCGTGGGAAACGCGGAATCCCTCAAAGAAGTGCAGGAACGGCACCCGTGAAGCCAGGCTGGATGCCTGGGCGATCAGGGCGAAATCGTGGGCTTCCTGCACCGAGCCGGAGGAGAGCAGCGCCCAGCCGGTGGCGCGGGTTGCCATCACGTCCGAGTGATCCCCGAAAATCGAGAGTGCCTGCGCCGCCACCGAGCGGGCGGAGACGTGGAAAACCGTCGGGGTGAGTTCCCCGGCGATTTTGTACATATTCGGGATCATCAGCAGCAGCCCCTGGGAGGCGGTGAAGGTCGTGGTGAGCGAACCGGTTTGCAGTGCGCCGTGGACTGCGCCCGCAGCGCCGCCTTCGGCCTGCATTTCCACCACCAGAGGCACCGTGCCCCAGATGTTGGTCTTGCCCTGCGCGGAGTAAGCGTCTGCCAGTTCCCCCATGCCAGAGGAGGGGGTAATCGGGTAGATGGCAATTACCTCGTTGATGCGGTGGGCTACCGAAGCAACCGCCTCGGTACCGTCAAGCGTTTTGATTTTTGGGGTCATTATTTTCTCCAATCGTAAAATAGCAGTAGTGGTCACGCGCGAGAAGTGATAATGCGGGGCTGCCCCCACATTATCACTCTGCGGCCACTATTGAATGTTGTTCTTTGCAGCGCACGCCGAAAGGTCGTGCACGCCAGACGCAAGTTTACCAGATTTCGGAGAAAGTGTAACCGTTTTCACCAGGGTTTGCCAGTTATTTACGGCACAAAAAAACCTGCGGCCTGTCATATTTGACCGCAGGCGGCAGACCGCAGCGCGCGCCCATCATAGGGTGCAAGCAAATGTTGCAGAGGGCCAGTGTGTTTCTCTTACACCGTTCTCGCAGAACTGCCCGTTTTCGGGCCAGGTTCCGGATTGGCAAGTCAGCAGCGGATGGGGAACGGATTAGCGGATGTCATCGCGTCGGGCAGAAGTCGAGACGCGGGCGGAGGGTGGATGCGCAAGGACTGCCAGTCCTCGGTTGAACGCAGACCCTAAAGGTCTGCAAGACCTTTAGGGTCTTTTTCGCGGCTCGGCTGCGCTTCTGCCGCTCCGCTCAAAGTGCTGGAGAGGGCGGGGGGACCACCGGCGTTCTACATCTTTTGCCTGCCCCCGCGGCGATAATCTTTCGCGTTATTTTCAAAAGCATTGTATAATCATAGGTAAACCTGTGTTTGTGAAAGGGAAACCCCCAGCGCCGGATTACCCGCACAAACCGCTGAAAGCAGCGCGGCAGCCTATCCGGTGCAGGCGGTTGCGTTGCGGCATTCGTAAAAACACCTCCCCCGTCCGAAAAACAATCCGGGTTTAAGTAACTCACGTTGGGGCTCGAGGAATCGTCGGAGCAAAAGAGTGATGCGGATGGTTCTTGTGCGCTGCACAACAGACTTCTCCGCAGACGTATCTCTCTCCGCAATTCCACAGGCCCCCTGTTCCTTTCATTTCCAGTATTGCGGGAAGCACAGTTATGGAAAAAATAGGCCGCTACAAGGTTGTTTCCGAACTCGGGCGCGGGGGAATGGCGACCGTCTACCGCGCGGTTGACCCAAGTTTCGGACGCGAAGTTGCCATTAAGGTTTTGCCGCCGGAGTTCTTGCACGATCCGCGCTTTCGCGAGCGCTTCCGCCGCGAAGCCAGGGTTATTGCCACCCTGGAACATGCCTCCATTGTGCCGGTTTACGATTTTGGTGAAGACGCCGGCATCCCCTTCATCGTCATGCGGCTGATGGCTGGCGGTTCCCTGGCCGACAAACTCAAAGAACGGAGCCGTTATCCTCTTGAAGAGGCCGCCGAAATCATCTTGCGAATCCTCTCTGCCCTGGATGCTGCCCATCGCAAGGGCGTTATCCACCGCGACCTCAAACCGGGCAATATCCTCTTCGACCAGTACGACAATGCTTTTCTCTCGGATTTTGGTATTGCCCGTATTGCTGAAGCAGGCACCACACTCACAGGCGATAATATCCTGGGCACACCGGCTTATATGAGCCCCGAACAGGTGCAGGGGGACAAAACCATTGACGGACGCAGCGATCTTTATTCCCTGGGAATTATCTTCTACCAGATGCTGGTCGGTACACCGCCCTACCAGGCGACCACCCCGGCAAAGGTGATGATGATGCACATCCTCGAACCGGCCCCCAGGCTGACGCAGGCGTTGCCCGATATTCCCATCCAGGTGGAAGCCTGGTTTGAAAAAATCCTGGCAAAAGACCCGGATGACCGCTTTGCATCTGCAAAAGATGCCAGGGCTGCGCTGCGAGATACAATGCGCCAGATTGCATCTTCCCCCCGCAGCACCGCGCATCGCCCGGTTGCTGATTCGCAGCGCACCGTGGTAGGCGCTGCCCGCCTGTCTGCTGCCCGCGTGACTCTCACTTCGCCTCCGCCCCCGTCCCCTCCGGGCGGAACTCCTCCCCCGGGAACCCCTTATCCCGATACCTCCCCTCCTCCCGCGGCCGCTTCAGGCAATCGCTGGCTGCTGGTGGGCATTACGGTTGGCTTGCTGCTGTGTATCGCCGTATTTTCGCTGGGCGGGCTAATCTACTTCGACTCGAACAACAGCCCGCTGATTGGAATACCCTCCCTTCCGACCGCAACGGCGACAATGCCGCTGCCTGCGGCCTCGTCTCCCACCGAGCCGCCTCCATCTGCAACGCCCCTTCCCAGTGATACCCCTGTGAACACCATCCGGCCGCCGGTGGAAACTTTACCGCCCACAGATACCCCGCTCCCGACAAACACACTTGCGCCCACACCGACACCCACCCCTGCCGCCCTCGTAATCGGCGGTGCGGACAAAATTGCCCTGATCAATGATGACGAAATCTGGGTGATGAACGTAGACGGCAGCGACCCGCAGCAACTCACCTTTGACGGCGCCCGGAAAACCCGTCTGCACTGGCTGCCGGATGGCTCTGCAATCACCTATATTTCCGGCAAATGCGTTTGGGAACTGGATTACCAGACCGGACGCCAGGATTTCCTGGCCTGCTTTGAAGGTGCCCGCTACCTGGATGAATTTATCGTTTCCCACGATGGCAGCCGGGTAGCCATCAGTTTGAACCTGGAACTGTTTGTCGTGCCTTTTGACCGCGAACAGTTGCATGATGCCCGTTCCCGTCGCGATTTGATTGCCATGAGTGATTGCGAAATACTCAACCCGCTCAGAACCAACACAGGGACCAGCGTAGCCGTTACCCAGGTATACTGGTCGGAAGATGACACCAAAATGGCACTCAAAGTATTGGCTCCGCAAAACGGCTTGCAGGTCGATCTGATCCGTTACACTGATGTCAGTTCCTGCCAGTACACCAACAAACTGGATGAATTCCCTGCCTCCCGCTTTCACATGGATGGCTACGATAAGACGCCCTACATCCAGAATTTTGGTTTCGATGGCGAATTCCTGTTTGCCATGAACAGTTACACCCGCAACGATGGCTACGGCTACCTCTACGTTTACAACACCAATTTGCACCGCGCCGATTCAAAAGTCAGCCCGGTGGGTAGTTGCTGTTACCGCGATCCCCAGTTCAGCCCGGATGGACACTACTTCATCTTTGCGTACCAGCCCTTCGTTGCCGGTGCTGTCACGCAGTTGTACTATGTTCCCTACGCCCGGTTGACCACTGGCGCCAATTTCGAACCGCTGCCGTTACCCGAAGGTTTCTTTACGAACCCAAAGGTCAAGCCCGTCCCCGTCTTGCGCCCAGCAAACGGCGGTCAGTGATCCGTTATTATCGTCCGGTATCCGCAGTCTCCAGTTAATTCCCACCCTCACTCCCCCCACCCAGCCCTCCCAAAATTCCCGCTTTGGTTCCCCGCTCCCTCCGGGGGAGGGGGGAAAGGAGCAGTTCTCATAGGACTGCTCAATTTCTACATCTTTTGCTTGCCCCCGAAAACGCGAAAATTGCGTCATGATTTGTAAAATTGGGGTAAACTTGAAGGCCGGTAAGTAATTCCGACCGACGGACGCAATTTCTATGCTTGTGATCATCAGCGATTTACATCTCAATGATGGTACATTTGGAGAAACGCTTTCCCCAAGTGTATTCCGTGCCCTTTGCAATCGACTGACAGACCTGGCTTACCGCGCCTCCTGGCGGGCCGGTGGACGTTACCGCCCGATTGAAACGCTGGACCTGCTGCTTTTGGGGGATGTGTTCGATTGCACCCAGTCTTTTCGCTGGCACGAATACGAACCCGGCAGCCCGGAGTATGCCCGTCCTTGGGACAACCCTGACAGCCCGGCCCTGATTGCCACCTTTACGGATATCATGCGCGGCATTCTGCGTAACAATGCCGCAGTCTTTCGCATTTTCCGGCAGTTGAGCAACGGCACGCGCATTAGCCTGCCCCCTGCAATGGACAACCATCTTCCGGGAAAACATGCTCTCCCGCGTGTGCCGGTAAAAGTCAACATCCACTACATGGTAGGCAACCACGATTGGTGTTTGCACTTGCCCGGGCCCGAATATAATGCCCTGCGCGCCGAAGTTGCCGACGCTCTGGGTCTGGTCACAGATGCTGCTGTTCCCTTTCCCTACTTGCCGGAAGAATCGCCGGTGTTGGAGAGGGTTTTGCGTAGCCATCGCGTTTTTGCTCGTCATGGTGATATCTTCGACCCCTTGAATTACAACCAGGCCTGCGGCCGCAATGCTGCATCCTTGATGGATGCGGTAGATATTGAACTCTGGACCTTGTTCCCGCTTGAAATCAGCCGCCGCTTGGGAGACCAGGTGCCGCCAGAAGTTTATCATCACCTGAACGCCCTGACCCACGTCCGCCCGCCTTGGTTAGCCATGTCTTGGGTGAACAGCCTTCTGAAATCCTACATCGCCGACCCGGAAGTTGACCGCAGCATCAAAAACATCTGGAACAATGCCGTTATTCGCTTTTCCAACCTGGATTTTGTACATACGCAAAAACGCAGGAACGGGATTGGCCTTACAAACATCATTTACAACGCATTGCTTTCTTCTCGCTTTGTCTCCTTTGGTGCGGCTGGCAAGATGCTCGAATGGGGAACCGAAAAGTTCTGGAATGGGAATTATTCCCTCGTTTCCCGTGCCCTGAAAGAACCGGCTTTTGTTCGGCAGGACGCGGATTTCATTGTTTACGGGCATACGCATCTTTACGAGATGGTTCCTCTGGATGCCAATGCAACAGTTTATGCAAAGGGACGTGTCTACACCAATACGGGGAGTTGGATGCGGGCCTATTACCCTGTCGCAAGCCGCCATCAGTCTGTTAAAGGTTTTGTTTCCTTGCAAGAGATTACCGGCGCAGCATTTTTTTCCGGAGATGAGCATGGCGGACAGCCCTTTGAAACCTGGCGCGAGTTGGTTTCCGTCTGGAGCCAACCGCTCGTCGATGAAACTTCGCGCGCTTCCTACAACGCATTTACCACGCCGAGAATTATGCCATGATTTTCAAACGCGCCTCCGGCATTCTCCTGCATCCGACAAGTTTACCCGGCCCCTGCGGCATCGGCGACCTCGGTCCTGCCGCCTTCCAGTTTGTAGATTTCCTCGCTGAGACGGGCACCGCCCTTTGGCAGGTACTCCCCCTCGGCCCTACGGGCTATGGGGATTCCCCCTACCAGTGCTTTTCCGCTTTTGCCGGGAACCCTTACCTGATCAGCCCCGATGCCTTGCTGGAAGATGGGCTCCTGTACCAGGAGGATTTGGCCGACCCGCCCCCGTTCCCCGCCGACCGCGTGGATTATGGCGCGGTCATCCCCTGGAAACTGCACTTGCTGAATACCGCCTACCGCCGGTTTCGCGAAAACACATTGCCGCCTTCCCCAATTCCCAATTCCCAATCCCCAACCCCCACCCTCCAATCCCTTGCCGTCTTCCGCCGCGACCATGCCGCCTGGCTGGATGATTTCGCTCTCTTCATGGCGATCAAGGAACACTTTGGCTGCGGCGCGTGGACGGACTGGCCGGCCCCTCTCCGCCGCCGTGATCCCGCTGCGCTCGCCGCTTTTGCCGACGGACACGCTGAGGAAATCGAGCGGCACGCCTTTTGGCAGTTCCTGTTCTTCCGTCAGTGGGAGAAACTGCGCGCCTATGCCCGCCAGCGCGGTATCACCCTGATCGGTGATATACCGATCTTTGTGGCGCATGACAGCGCCGATGTTTGGGCGCATCCCGAACTGTTTTTCCTCGATGATGACGGGAGCCCCGCGGTGGTTGCCGGGGTGCCGCCCGACTATTTCTCGCCTGCCGGGCAGTTGTGGGGCAACCCGCTTTACCGTTGGGAGGTTCACAAGCGGGAAAACTACGCCTGGTGGATCGCCCGCCTGCGGAGTGTCCTTTCGCTGGTAGACCTGGTTCGGCTGGATCACTTTCGGGGGTTCGCGGCTTATTGGGAAGTCCCCGGGGAGGCGGAAACCGCCGAAAACGGCCGCTGGGCCCCCGGCCCCGGTGCGGATTTCCTTGCCGCGCTGCGGGAGTCCCTCGGAATTGTGGAAACCCCGGTCAGCCGCGGTCTTCCCATCATCGCCGAAGATTTGGGCGTCATCACCCCTGATGTGGATGCAATGCGCCGCGAGTTTGACCTGCCGGGCATGAAAGTCCTGGTCTTTGCCTTTGACGGCGACCCTGAGAACGTCTTTTTGCCGCACAACTACACCCGCGACTGTGTGGTTTACACCGGCACCCACGATAACGATACTGCCCTGGGATGGTATCAGCGGGTGGGCGAAAAAGAGCGCGACTTCGCCCGCCGCTACCTGGCGCGGGACGGTCACGACATTGCCTGGGATCTGATCCGCGCTGCCTGGGGCTCGGTAGCCGTGTTTGCTATCGCGCCCATGCAGGATTTGCTCGGTCTGGATAACCGCGCCCGCATGAACTACCCCGGCAACCCCAGCGGCAATTGGAGTTGGCGCATGTCCCCCGGCGTTCTAGACGCCGCCCTGCGCGCCCGCCTGCGGGAGACCAACTTTCTCTACGGGCGGCTGGCAGGCTGAACGCGGCAACCGGCAGAAAGTGAGCGGGAAACAGGCAGGCGTTTCCTGCAATGTTTGCCTATACCCGCCTTCCCTGCGTCCCATTTAACCTGACCCGACACCTATGCAAACCTACGGACGAACCACACTCAGCGAGTTCTTGCAGGATAATCTCATCTGCCGCAATCTCCAGCCGATGGACACGCGCCTGCCCGCGCTGGACGAACTGCGGGCGCGGCTGCGGCTCTCATCCCAGGGGGTACCGCGCAAAACATCGGAAGAGTACGCCTTGTTGCTCTCGCATTTGCTGGGACACGCCCGCAGTCTGGAAGCC
>CAZPSL010000104.1:0-20379 GCA_964589145.1 uncultured Anaerolineales bacterium | reverse complement strand
CACTGCTCGCGCGCGATCAATCAAATCAAAAGATGAAACCCGCATCGGAACGAGATGTACATTGGGTAAAGATACGAGATCATCGTAAAAAACAGGTGTGCGCCCACACTGGGAGCGAAAATACATGGAGGGAACAAATTGCGTCGGATGTTCCTTTACGTAAATATGCCAACCGCGCGGCACAGAACGCGCCAGGAGGTCCACCATCAAGGATTGATGCACATATACCCCTGCCATCGGAGATGATGTACGCTCCGGCTGAAAACTCAGCGCAACGTAGATATAAGGCAATGACAGGTCTACATCGGTAGCCAACGTATGGTAATGCTTTTCCAACCGCTGAACATATCGTTTTGCCCGCCATCGAAAAATGTAATTTTCCCCCAGAGATATCGAAGATTGTTCCGGCGTTTTACCTTTCTGCACCAAGTAATTTGGGGGAACATTGAAATGTTTGCGCAAAATTTGCTGTTGCTTTTTTGCGTACCGAGCATAGTTTTTTGCATTGAATAATTTTTGCAAAGCAATCTTCCAGGTAAGTTTGTTGCCCCTTCCAGGAAGTTCCTCTTTGTACGTGCGACGCATATAAACAGGTAAATGCTCATAATTATCGCGCAACCTTTGCAAGTAAGATTCGGTCTCCGACCGGAGACAAACCGAATCGGCCATGCTGCGCCCAAGCAATTGCCGATAAATCTGCACCGCCTGAGACTCTTCGTTGTACCGCTCCATCAAAAAAACCAGTCCTCGCATTGGAGTAGATTCGAACATAGCAGTGCGAATTCCAGAACGCAAACACAAACGGTAAAGAACATAATCGTAAACCATATGTGGAATGGTGGAGAAAACCGCAATATCAGGCTGGTAATGCTCAAGTACAGCCTGCCAGCCTTGCAGCAAGCGATGGAACAGACGCACCCGTCCTGCATAATCAAATGAACCCAGCATATCCATTCGATCCATCATTTTCAGAGCATCCATTTGAAGATCGGCCATCTCCCGCAAAAAAGGCTGATCGAGCGGCCTTGGAGACACATTAAAAGTCTCTGATAAATTTGCGCCACGCACAGCATCCAAGATCGAATAGTAACGCGTTTTGGGAAATTTTATTTTTACTTGAGCCGCTATCTTCGGTGATCCAATCCAGCAAACTGGTTGCCAGCCAGCCTCATCTGCCAGGCGAACACCCACATCTATCCAAAAGGGGAGACTAAACCCCACATAAACCGCACGAAGTGTCATCGAGGCAACTTACTGACTTCCCAAGAATGCTCACAGAGAAAGTCCCCATCATTAGGGTGAGCAGGCACACGCCCAGTGACGTAAAAGTCCCCATCAATAACCTCCAGAACACTGGCACGCAGAACCCGATCGGACTTTACACCATTGATATTCGCACCTAAATCAACATAATACCGTCCCCCGCGAAGCGGAAAGCGCGCTACCCGGCAAACAATTTGACCCTTTGGCGGCAAAGCAGAAAAATCTTGCCCAGTGAGATCAGTCGAGAGTTTCAACAAGCCTTTCGTAAAAGCATCTCGCAACCACAACATAATCGTCGCGGTTTGCATGTTGGAAGTATGTAATTCATAAGAAAGCACAAATTCCACAGGTTCCCCAGCGACAGCCGAAACCCAAGGGTCCCCATTTACCGATCGCAACTGAAATCCCGTGAAACGGAGTTTGCCATCTCCAATACGATCGGTCCGCTCAGCAATTCGGGTATGCCATTCTCCCTGTTCCGTGCTGGCAACTAAATACTGATGAACAACCTCATCAACCGGGCCATCCGATCGCATCTGCCCGCTATCCAACCAAACGGCTCGCGAGCACAACCCTTTAATTGCGCCCATGTTATGGCTGACAAAAATAATTGTACGTCCGCTACCAGCCACCTCCGACATCTTCCCCAAACACTTCTTCTGGAAAGCCGCATCACCAACAGCCAACACCTCATCAATCAACAGTACTTCCGGATCCAAATGAGCAGCAACCGCAAATGCAAGACGCACTGCCATTCCACTGGAATAACGCTTAACCGGAGTATCAATATATCGTTCGACCCCCGAAAAATCCACAATTTCATCGAACTTGCGAGCAATCTCTTTCTTTCTCATTCCCAGGATCGCACCACTCAAAAAGACGTTTTCTCGCCCGGTCAATTCTGAATGAAAACCCGTTCCCACCTCCAAAAGAGAACCAACCCGCCCGTAAATATCCGCCACCCCGGAGGTCGGTTCAGTAATGCGCGAAAGGATTTTTAGCAAGGTACTCTTTCCGGCCCCATTGCGTCCGATAAGTCCAATAACCTCTCCCGCATCTACATCAAAAGAAATTTCTTTCAATGCCCAGATTTCTTCACGACGCGATGCAGAATACCTCCTGCGGAACATACGCACAACATCTTCCTGCAAAGTATGTGCTCCGCCGCCATCTGACGCGTCAATACGGTAAACCTTGCTAATACTATTAATCTGGATGACAGGCGTACTACTCATTTAAATCACATCTGCAAAGTTGCGCTCAATTCGCCGAAACACCATCGCCCCCAGCACAAAAACCAAAATGCCCACCACGCTCCCCACAGCAAGCGAAGTCGCAGGGAATGCACCATGGTTCAGAAACACCCAGCGGAAACCGTTGATTACACCAACCATCGGGTTAAGTGAATACACCCATAGCCATCCTTCTGGAATCAAGTCCGTAGAATAAGCAGTTGGTGATGCGTACATCCAAGCCTGGATTAAGAAGGGCAACACATATACAAAATCCCGATAATACACGCTGAAAGCAGAAATCCAGAAACTGACACCAATGGCAATCGTCAGATTAAGAAAAACCAAAGCAGGCAACCAGAGCAACCGCATGGTAAACGGGATGCGATAAAACATCAACATAATCAACAACATCACCAATCCGATAAAAAAATCTACCAGTACCGCGATAGAACTGGCAATTGGTAAAATAATGCGTGGAAAATACACCTTTGATATCATATCCCGATTTCCCACCAAACTGCCGCCAGAGCGAGAAAGTGATTGAGCAAACAAAGTCCAGGGCAACATTCCGGCAAAGGCAAACAAAAAATAGGGTGTCTCATCCGATGGCAGATCCGCCAGCACACCAAAAATCACCGCAAAAATGCCAGATGCCAGCACAGGCTGCAAAATCACCCAGGTAATCCCCAGTGCAGTTTGCTTGTAACGCAAGCGAATATCACGACCAGCAAGGATACCAAACAAGTCTCGGTATGCCCACAACTCGCGCAAATTCAGCGCAGCCCAACCCTGGCTACGTTGAATGCGAATATGCCATTGCGGTTTATCCCGATCAAACCTTGATGTAACCATAACCACACAACAGCGGACACTGTAAATGGATAAAAACATCCACAGCATATGTCCCAAAACCATTTTCGCATCGGCTCATCACGCGTCGCAAGCGCATTGTGCCATTGGGAAGAGATTTTGTCAACGTGACCGCCACAACGCCAGCGCGACCAGCGCGTAGATCCGCTTGCCGTGGTTGGAGCGCCCTTGAAGGTGCTCATCCAGGAGTTGCTGACGGGCTTCGCGGGTGAACCACGCATCCAGCGGGGAGCCGCCGCCCAGGATGACCTCCTGTGCCCAGCCCGCCAGCGGACCGCGAAACCACGTCCCTACCGGGATGCCGAACCCCTGCTTGCCGCGGGACAGCACTTCGGGCGGGAGTTTATCGGCAAACGCTTCCCGCAGCAGAACCTTTCCGGTGCGGCCGCGCACCCGCAAATTCCGGGGCAGACGCGCCGCCCAGGCAAACAGTTCGTGATCCAAAAACGGGGAACGCCCTTCCAGCGAAGCCGCCATCGTCATGCGGTCGGCTTTGACCAGCAAATCGCCGGGCAGGTAGGTGTGGATGTCGGTGTAGAGTGTGCGGTCGAGGAAGGTTCGCGCCGCGGCGGCGTCAAACTGCGCCGTGAGCCAGGGCTCGATGGCATCCACCCGCGCCTCGGGGAGCCGGTCAGCCCGCCAGAGCGCGGCCTGTGCCTGCGGAGAAAAATACGATCCCCAGCGCAGCAAACTGGCACGCGGGTCAACCTGCGCAATCTGCTCCAGACGCTTGATGCCATCCACCAGGCCCTGCCCCACAGGACGGTCGCCGCTGTCGGGCAGGCGGCGGGCCAGCGCGGGCACCAGGCGGCAGGTGAGCAAGGCGGGCAAACGGGTGTAACGCGCCGCCCAGGGGTCCAGCCAGTAACGCTGGTATCCGGCAAAAGCCTCATCGCCGCCATCTCCGTTGAGTGCCACGGTGACATGCTCACGGGTCAGGCGCGCCAGGTGATAAAGCGGCAGCGCGGAGGGATCGGCAAACGGCTCGCCGAAGTGGGCAGCCAGCCGGGTCAGCGTCGCAGGGATGTCGCCAAAGGTGAGCACAAACTCGTGATGGTCGGTAGCGTAACGCTCGGCAACGGCACGGGCATAGGGCAGTTCCGAGAAACTGCTCTCCTCGAAACCCACCGAAAAAGTCCTGACCGGCTGGCTCATCTCCTCCGCCATCAACGCAACAATGACGCTGGAATCAATTCCGCCGCTGAGATGCGCCCCCAGGGGCACATCGCTCATCAGGCGGATGCGTACCGCCTCGCGCAGGCGTGCCCGCAGTTCATCAGCCAGTTCCGCGGGGGAAGCGGTCCACTTTGGTTCGTAAGCGTAATCCCAGTAGCGCTCCATCTGCCACTGGCCTGCCTGCCAGGTGGCGCGGTGCCCGGCGGGGAGTTTGTAAATCCCCTCGTAGGGCGTCCACGGTTCAGGGATGTACTGTAAACTCAGGTACTGGGCAATGGCAGGCAGGTGAATTTCGGGCTTGCGGGGCAGGCCGCGCAGCAGGGAGGGCAGTTCCGAACTGAAATACAGCGTGCCCCCCTGCACAGCGTAGTAGAACGGCTTTTGCCCCAGGCGGTCGCGGGCAGCAAACAAGGTGCGCCGCCGCGCATCCCAGATGGCAAAGGCAAACTGCCCGCGCAGGCGGCTAACGCAGTCCGCACCGTGTTCCTCGTACAGGTGAAGGATGGCTTCGGTATCGGTGCTGGTGCGAAACCGGTGGCCGCGGGCCTCCAGGGCGGGGCGCAGGGCAGGGAAATTGTAAATCTCGCCGTTGAAGACAATCCACAGGGTTTCGTCCTCGTTGGGGATAGGCTGGTCGCCGGTGTTCAGGTCAATAATCGCCAGCCGCCGCATCGCCAGCCCCACACCGGGAGCGCGGTAAAAGCCTTCGCTGTCCGGGCCGCGATGGCGGATGGCCGCGTTCATCGCTTCCAGCGCCGCGCGGCTCACCGGTGCGAGGTCAGAGGGGAGAATGCCACAAATGCCGCACATGGGAGGGGGGTGATGGTTGAAGGTTGCAAGTTGAAGGTTTGAGGTTGCAGGGTTTGGGGAACCTTCAACCCTGCACCAATTCTCTGGCGATTTCGAGATATTGAGCGGCAGCAGAATCCCAGGTGTAGGATTCGACTACCCGCTGACGGGAGGCTGCGCCCATTTTTTGCATCTTCTCCGGCTCGGAGAGCAGGCTGCGGAGGGCGGCCTGAAGGGCTTCCGCGTCCTCAGGGGGAACCAGCAGCCCGTTGAACCCCGGCGTGACCAGTTCCCCATTCCCCGCGACTTCCGAGGCGACCACCGGCAGCCCGGAAGCCATCGCTTCCAGCACCACATTGGGCATGCCCTCGTTGCGGGAGGGGGCGACGTACAGGTTCGCCTGCCGGTACTGCGCCGCGACCGCGTCTTTTGCCAGCCAGCCGGTGAAATGAATCCGCTCCGCAATCCCCAAGGCAGACGCCTGTGCCGCCAGTTCGGGGCGCTGTTTGCCATCTCCAGCCAGGGTGAGCGACCATTCCAGGTCGCGCAGCCCGCCCAAGGCCCGCAGGAGAACATCCAGCCCCTTCTGATACACAATCCGCCCGACGAACAGCAGCCGCCCCGGGGCCCAGTCCCGCCCGGCGGGGGTGAAGCGGCTCGCATCCACACCGTTTGGAATCACACCGATGGGGGTCGCGGCGTCAAAGGCATTGCCCAAATCCCGCAGGCCGCGGCTGTTGGCAATCACGGCACCCGCGTCATGCCAAATGCGCCGCAAAAACGGCCCCGAAAGGCGGTAGTACAAGCCGAAATCGTAAGGGCGGAAGCCCGGCACATCACCGCCGCGCAGTGAAACAACGTAGGGCACGCCGAAAAATCTGCGCATCAGCCAGGCAATTGCCCCGCTTGGCATACCGAAAAAAGCGATGATGACATCCGGCCGCCAGGAACGGGCGAAAGGCGTTGTGTAAACTGCACCGCTGAAAATGAAACTGAGTTGTTCGGCTGCGCTGGAGCGGTCCAGCCGCTTGCGCAAGGCCGGGAGACGGCGCACCAGCACGCCGTCACGGGTTTCCTGATGGGGCAAATCGTCATAGCGTGCCGTGAGGACGGCAACCGTTTGCCCCTGCTTCACCAGCGCCCGCGCCAGATACGCGCTGGCGTTGCCCGCCCCGCCGCCAACAGGCGGATACTCACTGTTGAGAATGAGAATGCGCATCAAGGGCAGTCCTTCACCTCAGCCAGCGGTGATAAAATTTGCACTCCGGATTCAGGGAAACGGATTCTACCGCCATATGCACATAAAATTGGCTGACTGACCGCTGCGACCCAGGCATTGTTCTCTTCTGCCCAACTTTCGCCCCGTTCCTTCAAGGTATCAAAAAGTGGGTCCGTAATAATCAAATCAAAACGTTGCTCACGAATATCGCGCTGAAAGGCATCCAGGTACTCATGGTTTCCTGCCATGACCATTTCCATCAGGAAGACTTTCTCATATTCGGGCACTAGCGGTACTCCTTCAACATAACCAAAGGTAATCAATTGCCGCTCGGAGATGAATAACACTTTACCGCCGCTTTGCGCAGTGCGAGACGCGATACGCTGAATTGCGGAGATGGAATCCAGCGCGGTTTGGGGATGATATTGCACAAACTGATGGCTCAACCCCATTGTAAACAGAACCGGGATTGCTACTAAAAACAAATTGAGCCATCCTGGAATCCAGGGAGCCGCAAATCTGACACCTGGGGTGACGCGTTGAAAATAAAGATATCCAACTCCTACCAGAAATACAGTCAAATAGGCATCCAGGTTGTGTAAGTTGCTTCCTCCCCCAATTTTGACACTGACTACTAGTCCACCGATTAATAACACCGCAAGAATAGCCCCCAGCCCCAGCCAGGAAATCGAAGGCAGTTGAAATGTTCTTGAACGGATACGATACCGCAGAAGAAATAACCCTGGCAGCGAAACCAAAAGCGCACCGGTGAGAATCCCCAGCGAATAAGTTGCATTGGGAAATAATCGATACCACAGCAAATCCGAGGTAAAACTGGATGCAAATTGTTCCGCCGCATTGCCCGACCACTGAATATAAATTGCTTGTGCCAAAAAAGCGGTCAGGAGCCCCGCTCCCGACCAGATAGCCGGTTGCCATAGGTAACGGAAATCTGTTTTCGTTTGATCAGGTGTTTCAAGGAAATATATAACCGCTGCCAGCATCCCCGGCACGGGAAACCAGTTAATACGACTGACCCCGGCCCAAGCAGAAGCCAACAACACAACCAGCAACGATTGCCAGAAACGAGATGGAACAACTCCCCAGAGTACCAACATCACCATTACGAGCAGGTGATAGTAAACAGGCCCTTGCCAAAGGAATAAAAACGCGTAAATGGTAAACAGCAACCCCCAAGGCTTCATAAGAACCCTCAAGCGGCGGGATAGCAGCCAGCCAGTGCCCAAAGAGCAGATCAGCCACAGGAAAACTTGCCAAGCGCGATGAAACCAGAGTGGGAGGGCACCTACCATAAAAGGGAGCGACTGCATCCAGTAACGAGTGGGATGTAACGTAGAAGGAGAAATTCTAAATCCATAAAGTTCCTCGGAATAGAATAACGAAGCGTAGTAGTAACGGCTGGCTTCTGACCACCCCAATGAGAAAGGATACCTGGAAATATCCGGTAAAAATTGGAACAAACGGTAAGAAAATCCCATCCACAACAAAGCGATTGCCAGCGCGTTCAGCCAGCGCGTATTGGGGAATGCTCGCCCCCACAACAAAGCAATAAGCACCGTCAGCCAGCCAAAAACCAGCCAGCGATAAGCCGACAAATCCCATAATTCATTTTGCAAAAAGAGTACTGCCAGCGAAAATGCCAGCGAAAAGATAATAATTACTCCCACCAGCAATGGCCTATTCGGTGGCAAGGCATTTGTCACTGATTGTGCAAACCTGACCATTGAATCGCGAATTCCTGTCCAAGTGAGCAGCAAAACCCCCAGCCCAAATATGGAAATGAAAATCATCCCGAATAGCAACCACCAAATCTGGGATGTTGGGAAAAAAGTCACGCCAAAAGCCTGAATTTGACGATACAGGCTCAATGTTGCCCGCCCCCAAAGAAAAAGCAACCCACTTAAGACCAGCCGCAAAGCAATCAGGCGATCAGACTTCACCACTATCCATATCCTCCACTGCCTCGCCTCGATGACCAGCAATAATCCCAGGCACAAAAATGGCCCCTGGAAGGCTAGCCAGCATCGTCAACGTACGAAAAATCAAAGCGACTGTCAAAGTATGCTGCATTGAAACCCCGCCCACCTGCGAGAAAATCAGCGAAATCGATATCTCCTGAACACCATACCCATTAATTGAAATTGGCAACAGCGTGATGAAATACACCAAACTGTACAGACCAGCCACCAAGATAAATGGCATCGGATCATTCAGACCCCAAAAAAGCCCCCAAATGACACAAAAAAAACAAAACATGTGAATGAAAGTGAAGACAAGGGATTCCAGAAGCGAAACAGGCCTTTGCCGCCAAAAATGTACAGATGTTAGGATTCTTTGCAAGAATTCGAGTGTTTTGTACCAAAGCCGGTGAAGAGGCAACACTATTGTCAACTGCACGGGAGGAAAACGAAATGTTGCCTGCCCTGCTGTGATAAACGGCCACACACCAAACGGCACCATCAAAGCCATACCAAACAAACCAATCAACCGGTCAATGACCACAGACGCAGTGGCAACTGAAACGTTTATACCATATTGCACTGCCCCTGCCACTCGGACAACATCGCCCCCAATAGTTGTGGGCAAAAAATTCGTTGCGAACAAACCTGCAAAGGTCAGGTAAACGGTTTTTCGCCAGGTTGCCTCCTGGTCCGTCACCCGCAACAAGGCATACCAACGGCCACTTACTGCAAAGCGAGAAATAATCATTGCAACTGCAACCAAAACAAAAACCCTGACAGGGATTTGCAAAAATGCCCGAGTGATTTCGCTCCACCCTTGCCTGGTCAGGAGATATACCAGCAGCGCAATCGAAAATACGCTCCCCCCAAAACGGAGCAACTGATGATGACGTGATAACCAGCCCCGTACTGTATTCATATGGTTCCTGTTGTTCCTGTCTCTTTTCCCAGGCGACGGTCAATCACTTCTCGCAAAGTATAGGTCGGTTTATGTTGAGACTCATGGTAGGTGCGCACGAGAAGTTCGGCGATGAAACCCATCAAAATCGAGTAGAAGCCCATCACCATGAACATCAGCGCGGTGGGGAAAAGCGGCGAGGAAAACACGCCGATGCTGTAGAAAATCCGGCGGATGAAGAGGAAAACGAGCATCAACGCGCTGACGGTCATCAGCACCATGCCCGTGCCGCCGAACAGGTAGATGGGCTTGTTGGCGTAACTGATGAGAAACTTGACCGTGAACAGGTCCAGGATGACCTTGAAGGTGCGCTCCAGGCCATATTTGGCTTTGCCGTATTGCCGGGGATGGTGACGGACGGGCACTTCGATGATTTTCGCGCCCACATATCCGGCATAAGCGGGGATGAAGCGGTGCATCTCGCCGTAGAGCCGGAAGTTAGTGAGCACTTCGCGGCGGTAGGCTTTGAGCGTGCAGCCGTAATCGTGCAGTTTGACGCCCGTAACCCAGGAAATCAGCGCGTTGGCGATGCGGGAAGGCAGTGTGCGGGTGAGAAACGTATCCTGCCGCTTGACGCGCCAGCCGCTGACCACGTCGTAGCCCTCGTCAATTTTTTCCATCAGCATGGGGATGTCGGCAGGGTCGTTCTGGAGGTCGGCATCCATGAGGACGATGACCTCCCCGCGGGTGTGGTCAATCCCGGCGGCGATGGCGGCGGTCTGCCCGAAGTTGCGGCGGAAAATCACCGCCACAAAATGCTGCGGGTCATCGCCGACGAACTGCCGCAGGATGTCTGCGCTGCCATCGGAACTGCCGTCATCCACCAGGATGACCTCCCAATCATAAGGCAGGCCGCGCAGGGCGTTGTAGAGCGCATCGCGCAGCAGTTCCAAACTCTCTTCTTCGTTGTAAACGGGGATAACCACCGAAAGTCTCATGGAGTTCTCCTGTAAATGCGAATGGCAGTTTCCGGACGGCAGGGGTTTGGCGGACGGGTGGAAGGCATTTCATCAAACGGGCTGCTTTCGATGTAATCTTGCAACCAGCCAGTGTAGGCCCGCTCCGCGAGAAGGAGATAATCGGCCTCGGTAACCCAGCGGCGGTCAAGAGATTCATTCCATAAGCCGAAGCGTTCCAGGTCATCAGGGTTGCCGCCATCCCGATAGGAATATACCAGGTTGAACTGAGGGGGAAAGAATTCAGCATCCGCAATATAAGTAAGTACCGCCAATTGCTTTCCACCCTTCCAGTAAACTTGCACGCCCGGTGGAATAACCTCGGCCAAGTGTGCCCCAGCCTGTTCGTAGGCTGCAAGGGTATCGGGGCCGCAATCATAAAAAGTGCGTCCGCCACCCAGGATAGATGTAGGCGTGATGAAAAATCCAAAAGTGAGAAAAGCCAAAAGAACAGAAGCGCTCAATGGGTAATTGGATGTTTTCAAAAAGAGCGGGTGGTGCTTTTCTGCCAGCCGAAACAGGAGCAAGACCAAAAAAGTTCCAAAAATCCCAACTACCACAACTGCAAAGATATGCGAGAATGCTACAAAGTTTTTCAGCGAATAGCCAGTTTTGTTTTCCAGAAGCAACAACAAGGGAACGGTTCCAGAGCGCAAGCGGCCTTCACTGATGCGAGGAACGGGGATAGAAAGTAACCGGCGCAGGGAGACGGCATCCAGCGCCGGAATGCGATAACTGCTCTTGTAAAGACTGAAACCAATCCCTACCATGATCAGAATGATCAGCAACCACACCCATTTGCCGCCGATGGGCCCATCCGCCGCCCGCCAGTTGGAAAGTGCCAGTACAAGGATCAGGAAACCGGTAAATCCAAAAAAGGAAAGATAGGACGAAAAGCAAAATACGCAATAATCGTGCAACAATGCCGCCCAGATATGCGCTACCAACATAACAGCGAAAAATACCGAAAGGAAGATAAAAGCCTTGAACTCAGTGAAACGGCTCACCTTTCCATGAAGACGAAAACCCAAAAACCAGGCTGTTAGCGCACCCAGAAGACCCAAGAAGTGATAACGCAGCCCCTCGAAGAAACTAACAACGCGCGGCCAAAAGGCGATATCAGGCAGCCAAAGCCCCGCGCCGCCATCTTGGAGCCGCCAAGGATCTAAAAAAGGGGTCAATCCGGCTGGGAGCCAGCCCGCCCACAAACGGAGAATTCCCGGCCAGAAAAGCGCATGCCCGCCGACAAATGCAATCAACCCGGCAGCAGCGGATTCCAAACCAGTTTGCCAACCGTGTTCCCAAGCCAGGTAGAGAAGCAAGAGCGGCAGGAGGGGGAACAGGTTCAGACGTGTCAATGGCAGCAACCCGGCCAGAAACGCGCCAAGAAAAACCTGCCAGCGGCTGCGCCCTTCGCCAAGAGTCAGCACAAACACCCACATCAGCAGACAACTCACCAACACTTGAGAGGTCATCCCGCTGTAAATCTTGATAACTGCCGGATTCAAGGCCGCCGCCCAGACCGCCGCCGCCGCCCACCACTGCCCGCCAAATCGCCGCGCCACAATCCAGAAAGCAATCAAAAACAGGATTCCCAAGGCAATCGCCAGCATTCGTCCGGTACGAAGTCCCGGCCCGAACCACACCTGGAAATAGCCCGGCACCAGAAACGAAAAGGGCATGTGGTTCGTCCATGGGCCATAATCCTGAAACGGTGTGTAGCGGCCTGTGGCAAATAAATAACCTTTCAACAAATATAGCCCCTCATCCAACACTGAGACTTGCGTATGCGCGTAAATCCAGGCCTGCCACAAATAAACCCCGCCGCCAAACAACGCAACCAGGATTGACGCCCACGACTGATTGAAAAAACGGCCAGTCTCAGTTTTTTCCGCCATTACAGCACCTCAGCCCCCAATTTGCGCAGGTCGGCATCCACCATCATTTGCACCAGTGCCTCAAAGCCGACCTTCGGCTGCCAGTTCAGGGTTTTATTGGCCTTCGCCGGATCGCCGACCAGCAAATCCACCTCCGCAGGACGGTAAAAGCGCGGGTCTTGCACCACGTAGTCCTCGTAGTTCAGTCCCACATGCCCGAAAGCCGCATCGCAGAACTCGCGCACCGAATGGGTAACCCCTGTGCAAATCACGTAATCTTCGGGCTTTTCCTGCTGGAGCATCCGCCACATGGCCTCGACATAATCACCGGCGTAGCCCCAATCCCGGCGGGATTCCAGGTTCCCGAGGCGGAGTTCCTTCGCCAGCCCCAGTTTGATGCGCGCCACCCCGTGGGTGATCTTGCGGGTGACGAACTCCAGCCCCCGGCGGGGACTCTCGTGATTAAAGAGAATCCCCGAACAGGCAAACAGGTTATACGATTCCCGGTAATTGACGGTGATCCAGTGCCCGTAAACCTTCGCCACCCCGTAAGGACTGCGCGGGTAGAAAGGCGTGGCCTCCGTTTGGGGAACTTCGCGCACCTTGCCGAACATCTCGCTCGAAGAAGCCTGGTAGAAACGCGTATCCGGCTTGACCAAGCGGATCGCCTCCAGGATGCGGGTCACCCCCAGGGCGGTGACCTCCCCCGTCAGCACGGGCTGCTTCCACGAGGTCGGCACGAAGGACTGCGCGGCGAGGTTGTAAACCTCATCGGGCGCGTACTCCTCAATCAGCGAGACCAGCGAACTTTGGTCGTGCAAATCCCCCTGAATAATCTCGATGTCATCCTGAATGTGCTCAACGCGCCCAAAAGTGACCGTGCTGGAGCGGCGCACCATGCCGATCACGCGGTATCCTTTCGAGAGCAAAAATTCAGCCAGGTACGAGCCGTCCTGTCCGGTTACACCAGTTACGATTGCAGTAGGCATATAAACCTCCACGGGGTCATCAGGTTTCAAAATTCAAGGATTGAATTATAACCCCGACTTGGTTATCTGGGGAGATTACCTAAACCTCCGGGTGCAGGCAAAAGATGTAGAAATTCCTGTGCGTTTCCCTCGCCCCGCACACAAGACTGGCAGTCCTGGCAGGACTGCCAGTCTTCATTTGGCGAACACCCTGAACCTCCGCACTCTAGCCTCCATCCCTGCGCTCCCGCCACAGGTCCCACATCAGGTACAGCCCGGCGGAGAGCAGCCCCAGCCCGAAGGTCAGAAAAACATCCGAAACCGGCCAGGCAAGCGGAGTGACGCGCCGCAGGTACCAGGGCACCCACCACAGCAAAATCAGCCCCATGCTGACGAGCGTCCGCCGCAGCCAGGGGGAGCGCGTTTCCCGCGCCGAGGCCCACACCCAGGCGGACAGTGCTGCCTGCAAGCCGATCCAGGCGACGCGGTAACGGGGGTTATCCCACTGATCACCGCCGCCCCGGAAGGATGCTGCCAAAATCGCCGCCCACACCAGCAGGGATACCCCCGTTTCCGGGGAGCGGAAACCCTTCTGTTTCCAGGCCCAGAGGGGGGCAACCGTCAAAAAGGGGAGCATCAACGCCCAGCCCGCAGACCGCCAAACCGCGATCCCCCGCCAAAGCGGGTTGGAAACCAAGTCAAACAGCGCCGCAGGCAAAAAGGGACGCATCACTCCGTAGACGAGCAAAATCCAGGGGTGCAGGGCTTCCGGCGTGGTGCGGAAAATTTTCTGCATCCAGCCCGAAGCCCGCTCGGAGTAGTACGCCTGCCAGTGGGCGGCAGCCCGCATCCAGCGGTGGAGCAGGGTCAGCGGGTCGGAGGCTGCACCGGGCAGCAGCCGGTCGCCGAGCAGCCAGACCGCGCCCAGCGCGAGGAGCAGCATCCCGCCCAGCCCCAGCCAGAGCCGCCAGTCCCGCAGGCGTTCCCTCTCCACGAGGAAAAAGGCGAACACCAGCAGAAATCCCGCCAGCATGACGGCAAACAGCGGCGAAAGCGGCAGGGCGAGCAGCAGCGCGGCGAAAATCCAGGCCAGCCCCCGGCGGGTGCCTGCGCGCAAAACCAGCACCAGCCCGTAAAACGCCATCATCGCCAGCGTCATTGTGAAGGCTTCGCGCATCTGCGAACTGCCCAGCAGCACCGCATCGGGGAACAGGGCGGTCACCCACGCCGCGAGCATGGCGGTACGCCCTCCCCACAAACGGAGCGCAAACCCCCAGGTGAACAGCACCGCCAGCGCGGAGAATGCGGCGGCAAACACCACCATCAGCAGGGGCTGGTGCGCCGCGCCGCCCGTCAGGCGGTACAACCCCGCGCTGACGAACAGCAGCCCGCCGTACTGATCCACTGCCCGAAAGGAACGGGCGCGGAAGGCATCCATCAGCGGGCAGTCGGACTGCGCCAGTTCCCAGGCGGCAGTGTCGCGCTCGAAAGCGTCGGACATGACGTACCCGGCGGTCTCCGCGGGGTTGCCGTATCCCCAGCGGGGCAGGGCGGTGTACCAGACCGCGCCCGCGCCCAGGCGGAGCAGCGCGGCGAGGAAGAGAAGTTTGATGATTGGAGACTGGAGGCTAAGCGCTGAAGGCGGGCGAACATCGCTGGAGAGCAGGCAGCCGGCGGCAAAGAGCAGCCCCGCGGCGAGCAGGATGGCCGCGAAAAACACCAGACTCCCCTGCACGGAGGCGAATCCCGTAGAAACCCAGGCCAACCCAAAGGCGAGGGCCAGCATTCCCAACACTAAAACAAAAATCCGCCTCACCGTTTCGATCTTCCCGAAGTTTTCCCCCACCACCAGCCGCCGAAGATGATCGCAACGATTACCGCTGCGCCAATGATGATGGCAATTGCCGGGCGGGCAGGGGCAGCCCCAAGAAGCAGGCTGCCGCAACGAAAAGCCAGTTTGCTCACCAATAAGCCTTGCTCCCCGAAAAAATCACCGGCTAACCCCAGGTGCAGCCCATTTCCCGCGGCAGACAACGGATTTGGAGACTCCAAAGCCCTCTCCCCCAAAGAATCAAACGGCGGAAACAGAAAGCGAGTGAACCCAAAAAACGCAAACGGCTGATACATAGCAACAGGTTGGCAGCATATCCGCTTTTGCGGAGAATACTACGGCTGCAAGCAAAAGGTGTAGAAATTGGCTAGGCACGCGGGAACTGCTTCCTTCCCCCCTCTCCCGGCCCCATCCGCCCCGCCTGTACCATATCCTGCGCCCGGCCTGCAAACCGGTCATCGTTACGGCTCCTTCAGGAGCATCAAGGTCGCCTGAACAACCGGTAGCAGCGCGGTTTCACTGCCGCGGGAAAGTGGTGCGAAAGACATGGCTTTTTGTCCGTTAATGCGGGATTCCAGCCGCCCTTTCAAACGGTCGAGCGCGGGAATTGCATCCAGAAATCCAACCCGACCGATGAAATTGATCGCCTGATGCCGAATGTCCAGCGGCAGTTTACGGTCGCTCATCACTTCTGCCAGAATTGCCCCGCTCTGTGAGCAGACATTCAAGATCGCGGCAACCTGCGATTCGGAATCAGGGAAAGCATTGGCAACTTCCAGCAAACTCAGCACGCCGCGGCGTTCAATCAACATGCAGTAAGCACTCAGGTGAATACGCACTTCAGGGGGCGTTAACTTTCCGGTTTCATCGGGCAGGAAAATCTTACCCAAAACTTCCACAACCCGGCGGCGCAATTCCAGATCCGGCTCGAAGATGCGGGTGGCAACTACATACGCCACCAGCGGTGAAAGACGGGCGGCATCCAGGATGATGAGACGATCCAGGGATTCGCGGCGCACCATCAAATCGGGCGAAGACAGCCCCTCGGTAGCGTGCCACACTTCCGGGAACAGTTCTGCCGCACCGGTAACGGTATCCGCAGCGTCAAACAACGTCGGTTGGGAAAGATTGGCTTCCATGGTTTTTTTCAGGAGGTAAAGCATCCACTTACAAGTATGACATAGAGTTTACCAAACCTGCATAACAAAAACATTGCAGCCAAAGGCAGAGGATGCACAGGAGCGTGATTAATCACGCTCCTGTGTTTGCTTTACCTTCCTGCTCGTAAACGGGGACGATGAATACCGGGACTTTGGTGCTTTCCACAATCCGTTGGGCAACGCTGCCAATCATCAGATAGTCCAGTCCGCCGCGGCCGTGCGAGGTGATCATAATCATATCTGCGCTCTCCATTTCGGCAGTCTCAACAATTGTGCGGGCCGGCATGGAGCCGCGTACAATTGTTCGCACTTCCAGCCCGTCTTCCCGAAGAGAGCGGGCGACCGCTTCCAGGAAGGCCTGCATATTGACCACTGCCTTGTCGCGGATGGTTTCAATCACTTCCGGTGCGGCGCGATAGTTTGTTACCTGGGGAACTTGCGGTACGGAAAGCAGCACCAGTTCGCAGTTGAAAGCCTGCCCCAGCGCCCGTGCGTAGGGCAGCACCGCTTCCGAGTTAATCGAGCCGTCCAGCGCAACCAGCAAACGGTTGATATGCGGCAGTTTTTCATCACCGCTTTCGGTGGTTACCAGCAGTACGGGAATGTCGAGTTCCTGAATCAATTTTTGGGAAAGCCCGCCGCTTAACCAGTTTTGTGCGCCCGAACTGCCGCGGGTGGAGGTGACTACCAGATCAATGCTTTCCGCTTCCACCAGTTGCTTAGTGACCTGAACCGTGCTTCCTGCGCGGATGACGACATTCACGGGGACGCCCTCCGCTTCAAGGGTCTTGGATTGCTCCAAGAAATACTGTTCCCGCTCCCCGCGCAGGGTTTCGAACTGCTCTTGTTCTGATTGGGTTTGGTTTTTGATTGCTGAAAGCAGGGTGAGTTGTGCCCCGGCTGCTTTGGCAATTGCCCGTGCCCAGGGAAGTGCCCAGGCAGCGTATTTGGAACCATCCAGCAAAATCGCGAGTTTCTGAATATCCACCCGCTTTTCTCTCCAATAACTGCGTTCTTTGGGGTCGGGCTGCCAGGTGATCTCTACCTTTTCGCGGCGTTTTTTGCCTTCGCCGACCACAACGGAAGTCTGCCCGAAGCCGAAGCCGCCCAGTTGTGCCGCATTCAGTTGCCCAAGATAGTCCATCTCCGGGGCCGGGGGACCCAGTTTCTTGCGGGAGTATGAAAACCAGGCATACAGCATCGGTATCAGGATGAAGTACATCCAGGCGCCCTCGCGGAAACGTTCAGCAAAGATCACGATGGTAGCAGCAGTGGTCAGCAGCGCCGCCAGCACAGTGCCGACAATCAGACCGATATGGCTGGCGCTGAACTCCGCCCGCACCTCCCGGCTGAGCCGTTTCGTAACCGCCCATCCCGTCATGCTGAGCAGAATGAACACGCCCGCCGCATAGAGCGAGAGATACGTCTCCTCATGGGTGCCAAACAGCAAGAAACATAAACTCACCACAGCAACTTCCAGCCACACGGGAATATCCGCAACTTCGAATTTATTCGGCTTGCCGAACACCGGCGGGACATAGTGGCGTTCCTTCAGCCCCAAAGAGAGATTTTGCAATCCCTGGGCACTGGCCGCCGAGGCCGACATCAGGACGGCGACCCCCACCAGGGTGCCGAGCCACGGCAGAGGGTCAGGCAGCAGGGCGTCCATCGTCTGGGTGAAGACCGAAATCTCGGGGTTGGTCGGGTCGGAGAGAGAGAGAATTGCAGGGCCGACGATCAACATTGTCAGGCCGGTCGTCCCCATGATAATCAGCAGACTGTTGAACGCCCGTCGGCTTTTGACCTCCGGCGGGCCGTCGTAGGCCGCCACCAGATTGGCAAATACTTCAATGCCGGTCATCACTGCCAGAATGCGGGCGTAGCCCCCGATAGTGTAGTTCAGATATTCGGGCTTGAAGGCTTCCAGATTGAGACTGGGGAGGCGGATCCCTTTGAAATGCCAGATGGATGCGAAAATCATCACCCAAAGGAGCAGCAACACCCCGGCGGTTGCCGGCCCGAAGGCCCGCGCAGCCATCTTCGGCCCGCGGTTGACCAGCCATCCCGTGAGCACGCTCAGCCCGATGGCGATAAAGGTACGGTACTGAATCCACAAAAAATGCTCGTTGAGAATCGGCATCCGGTCGGCGATGAACGTGACCATCGCGGCCATGCTGACCAGGAAGGTGAGCGTGTACTCGATGAAGGTGATCGCAGCGTTGATTTTGACCGCCCAGCCCCCGAATTCCTCCTCGCTCAAACCGGAGCCGCCGGAGCCATCCGTGACCCAGCGCATCACCAGCCGGTACATCGCGGAGACCACCGCGATGGTGAGAATCACCAGCCAGATGGAAGCGCCGAAGGTGATTTGGGCGACCCCGGCGACGACAATTAACTTTAGAAACGGGCCGAAGACGTACAACGGCGAGGTTGCGGGATCACCGCCGCCAGCCAGTGCGCCTTCCAGCGAATTTGAGAGTTTGTGTGAGACGTGCGACACGGTGTTATCCTTTCTCTGTACAGGAGATTGGGGATTGGGAATTGGGAATCGGGGATTGGGGGTTGGGGAGTGAGTGATTTCAGGTCAGGCAATCGCCCATTTGTCAACTTACCGATTTCCCTGTCTTTTCTCCTCAATCGAAGTGAGCAGGGCGGTGAACGCATTGGCGAACGCTTCCACTCCCTGGGTTTCCAGTTCTTGCGTGACTGCGTCGAGGGAGATGCCCAGCGCGGCCAGTTCGTCCAGCGCGGCATGTGCCGATTCGAGGTTGGATTCCAGCGTGGGCGCGGCGGTTCCGTGATCCCTGAAGGCTGCCAGCGTTTTTGGCGGCACGGTGTTGACCGTGTCCGGCCCGATCAACTCGTCCACGTACTTGGTATCGGGGTAAGCGGGATTTTTAGTGCTGGTGGAAGCCCACAACGCCCGCTGGATGCGTGCTCCCTCGCCAGCGAGTTTCGCCCAGCGTTCCCCGGAAAAGACGGCTTTGTGACGAACATAGGCCGCTTTTGCGCTGGCGACCGCGATTTTGCCCCGCAGCGCCAGGGCGCGCTCGCCCCCCAGTTCCTCCAGACGGCGGTCAACAGCGGTGTCAATGCGCGAGACGAAAAACGAAGCCACCGAGGCGATGCGGTTAATTTCTCTCCCGGCGGCAAGACGTGCTTCCAGCCCGGCCATGTAAGCCTCCATCACGGCCTCGTAGCGTCCAATGGAGAAAATCAGCGTCACGTTGACGTTGATTCCGGCGGCGATTGTGCGCGTAATGGCCGGCAGCCCCTCCAGCGTGGCGGGGATTTTGATCATCAAATTCGGGCGGTTCACCTGTTCCCACAGGCGGGATGCGTCCGCGGCAGTACCTTCGGTGTCGTGCGCCAGGTAGGGGCTGACCTCCAGGCTGACGTAGCCGTCCCCGCCGCTGGTTTCTGCGTACAGGGGCAGGAACAAATCGCAGGCTGCCTGGATGTCGGCAATGGCAAGCGATTCGTAAATTGCCTCTTTTGAGGCCCCGCTCGCCGCCAGCGGAAGCAGTGCCGCATCATAATCGTGCGATTTGGCAATCGCGTTGTGGAAAATACTGGGGTTGGAGGTCACCCCGCGGATTTCGCCGCGTGCGGCCATCCCGGCCAATTCACCGTTCTCCAGCAATTTGCGCTGGATATTGTCGTACCAGATGGATTGTCCGAGAGCGTGGAGTTGCTGGATAGGGTTCATGTTGGGGAGTGGGGGTTGGGGATTGGGGATTGGGAGTTGGGATTCGCTGAATCGTTGACTCGCTGATTCGCCGACTCGCTGACTCGCTGACTCGCTGAATCCCAAAATCGTGATTGCGTATTTTACCGCGATGTGATGTTTTTGGGGTCTGGTAAAATCTTGGTGTCTCGTCCGCTGCCGCTCCTGTGCGCTGCCGGTTTTGCTGCACAATCCTTACCCTGCTCAATCTTCACGATCCCCCATGCGAGCCTCCTTCAAAAACGACCTGGGATTGCAAATCCTGGCACTGTACTCGCTGCTCATTGTGCCCATTGTCATCATCGCGCTGGTATTCGATTCCGTCGCTGGACAGCAACTTCGCGGGGAGACCGAATCCAGTGATCTGG
>CAZPSL010000103.1:0-11380 GCA_964589145.1 uncultured Anaerolineales bacterium | reverse complement strand
CGCTTCTCCGACGGCGGCTCCTTCTTCCACAGCGGTCTCCACTCCCAGCCCCCCAACATTGACCCCCACCGAGTGCAGCACACCGCCTGGCTGGGGCATCTACGTTGTCAAATCGGGAGATACGCTTTACAGCATCGCCAGCGCACAGGGAATCACAGTCGCCGAGTTGCAGGCTGCCAACTGCCTGACCTCGACGATCATCCATGTGGGGCAGGAGTTGTACGTCCCCAACCCGGATATTGCCACACAAACCCCGATGGGGACAGCCACATCAACGCTGACACTCACCCCCACAGGAACGCCCTCCCCCAGCGCGACCTCGATACCGCCGACGGCTACGCCTTCCCCCACTCCTACAGCAACATCCACGCCAACGCCGACGGACACAATCGTGCCCAGCCTCACGAACATTCCCCCAACCGCATCCCCGACGAGTACCACCTCCCCGTAGGCGCACGCCCTAGCGCCGCTTTTTTCGCCGCCGACGGGCGCGCGGCGTACCGCGGTAGGAGGGCGCGGTGATCGCCACGATGGTGCACAGGCGGGCATCCTGCATCCGGCTGAGAATGCGGGGGTCCATCTCGTCCTTGAGTTCCGGGGTGGTGATCACGGTGGGCAGTTCGGCGTTGTACCGGTAGTTGAACAGTTGGTAAAGTTTTTCGCGCACCCAGGGGGTCATGTTCTGGGTGCCCAGGTCATCGAGAATCAACAGCGGGGCTTTGCGGACCTCCTCAAAGCGGCGGTCGAGGCTGACGGTACTGCGCGGCCCGAAGGTCGCCCGCAGGTGGTCGAGCAAATCGGGCACAACCACGAACATCGGCAGTTGCCCCAGGTCGGCGCGGTAATTGGCAATCGCCGCGGCGAGGTGGGTCTTCCCGCACCCGTAGGGCCCGGTGAGCACCAGCCAGCCATCCGGGTCCTTGGCGAAGGCGGTGGCTTCATCCACAGCGCGCTTGAGGCTCTTGACGTGCTCGGCGGGGAGTTTCTCGTTTTCGCGCAGGGAGAAGGTGGCAAACGTCAGGTTGTGGAGGAAATCCATCGAGGCCGACAGACTGGAATACCCCAAACTGTCGTGCGCCGGACGGCGGTAATCGGGCGCGATGATGTTGACGCGCGTGACCATCTCCGGGTCTTCCAGGCGGGAGCGGATGCGCGGCTCCATCTCCTCCAGCATCAGGTTGGTGGTGACCACCAGCGGGAGTTTGTTGATGTAGCGGTAATTCAAAATCTGGAAGAGTTTTTCCTGCGCCCAGGCGGTGGCGTTCTGGGTGCCGAAATCGTCCATAATCAGCAGCGGCGCGCTGCGGATTTCGTCAAAACGCTGCTCGAAGGTCGATTCGGGGTCATCGTAGGAAAAGCGCAGCGAATCGAGCAGGTCGGGGACGGTGAGAAACAGGGTTGGGATGCCCAAATCCACGGCGAAGTTGGCGATTGCCGCCGCCAGATGGGTTTTGCCGCACCCGTAGCCGCCGGAGAGCAGCAGCCAGCCCCGCGGCCGCTCGGCGAACAGCCGCGCCTGGTTGTAGGCCTGTTCCAGCGAGATGCCCTGCGCCTCGCGCAGCCCCACCCGTCCGCGCGGCTGAAAATTGTCAAAAGTCAGGTGTCGCAACTCGTCCAGGTTGCTCATGGCAAAAAGCCGCTCGTGCCAGCGGCGGTTGAGGTCCATCTGACGGCAGGAGCAGATTTTCAGTTTGCCGAAATCGGGATGCCCGACCTCCACATCCAGGCGGTAGTAACCCGTGCCATGACAAATCGGGCAGTCGGGGTCGCCGGGCAAATCCGCGTTTCGGGAGCCGAAAGGTCTTGCGGAGTCTTTCGAGGCCTTCGGCTTGGCGTCAGGCTTCCCAGTCGGCATATTTTCGGCGGTCTTTTTCAGTATCGCGTCGATTTTCTCTGCCATCGTAACCTCTTTCGTGCCAGCGGCGCAAAATCGCTTCCACGTAGCGCCAGTTGCGCACGTTTTTCTCCACGGCAATGCGGAAGGCTTCTTCGATCCACTCCGGCGGGTAGGTATCTTCGGCGTCCTGCAAACTTTCGGCCAGCAGGGGCGAGATCACGCCGATGTTCTGCTCGTAAAGGCGGAAGATGCTGGGGCGCGGCGGTGCCAGTTCCACGGGGATGCGCGGGGCCCCGGAGGGCTGCCACTCTCCGTTTCGGATGGCCGCGACCGCGGCGCGGCCGCGCGGGGTGTTGAAAAAATAGAGGGACAGTTCCCCATCCAGTTTGACGGTGACCCTCAAAAGGCTCCCGCGCCGAAGGGCGAGTTCCAGGGCTTCCTTCAGGGCGGATTCCGCGTCATCGGGGTTTTCCGCCAGCCCGCGGAGAAAGGTCTCATCCTCCAGAAAATCACGTTCCAGCAGGTAGCGGATCTCACCGCCCATCCGCTCCAGCCGCCAGAGGGCGTAAAGCGTGACCTTGAGTTCGCCCAGATGGTCAATTTGCGGCAAAAGTTCGCCGAAAAACGGCTCCGGGATGCGGGCGAAGGCGGTTTTGCCGTCGGGGAAACCGGCGAAATCGGGCATCAGGTCACCTGTGAGAGGTCCACATTGATGGTGGTAGCGTTCTCGAACTTGGCGAGGTTCTTGCGGAAGATGAGTTGCACGCTGCCCACCGGACCGTTGCGGTGCTTGGCGATGATGATTTCGGCAAGATTGGCTTTGGCGGGGTCATCTTCGTACACTTCGGGGCGGTAGATGAACATCACGATGTCGGCGTCCTGCTCCAGGGAATTGTGAACGATGATGTCGTTGGCGGCAAAGTTGTGGTGTCCGGGGACTTCGATATCGTACACCGGTTCGCTGCCCTGGGGCTCAACCGCGGTCACCTTATCCCAAAACACATCGCTCTCGCTGAGCGCCAGCAGTTCCGAACTGTGCAGAATCTCGCCGGAGCGGCGGGCGCGCTCCCGGCTGAGGTTGGCGTGGAACAGACTGGTGCCGCTGTACTGCATCCCCAAAGCAGATTGAAACTCCCGTTGAGTCATCCCGGCCCGGTAGCGGGCGGGTTCCACAATCGCTCGCCAGGCCGTTTTTGGGATGATGTCCCGATTGGGGTTGGTGGTCTTCCCGGCGTAAAAGGCACGCAGTTCATCCAGACGGGCTGATTTTTTGCCAATTGCGCCCACCTGTTCCACAAACCGCAGCACATCCGGCTTGCCGGTGATGGTGACGTGCCATTGGTCTCTGCCCTTGCTCCCCTGCGGCACGGCTGACATCCGCCCGATGATGCCCAGCCGCATCAACAGATACTGAACATCGTTTGCCAGTTGGCGGCTGCTGGTTGTGTAAGTGACGATTGGGCGCGGCTTCTTGCGCCCATACACGCCAAGAGTGCCATCCGTCGCCCACAGGTGGCGTAAAAACACGCGGATGGTTTCTTTTGGTTGTCGAAACATCCGCTCCGGGACGCGCTTTTCGTAAGAACGGTAGCCCCAAACGCCCAGTTCATCCATCCAGGCGGCAACGGGGTTGCGTTTGCGGTGCGTGAGCGGTTCAGCCGCGCTCAAAAAGACCTGATACCAGGTGCGCTGTTTTTCAATGCGCGGTTTTATCTGATTTTCGAAAACATCTGTTGCCAGCGAGACAACTTTATCTGCCAGCGCGGGATCGCTGGTGGTGTACTGGACGGCATGTTTGGGCAGCGTGCAGCCATCCCCAATGAGATGCCCCAGCAAAGCAGCCTCCGCCTCCGTGAGAGAGGGGGCGGCTTCCGGGAGTTGCGCCCAGGAACGCGGGAGGGCAATGTGATCCCCCGGTTGCAGTTCATCCAGCCGATTCCAGCCGTCAAGGGTGCGGAATTTGTGGTTTCCTGTTGCCCGTATTTGCCGCCCAAGTCCGGTCTGCAAGCGGTAAACCTGTTTGGTTCCCGTTTGCCACGCCTTTCGGATGCGCACCGGCTCGATTTTCCAGGTTTGCTCGTTGAGTGCCATAATCTCAACCCGGGCACGGGTTTCCGCCAGTTCCCGGATGGGGATACGCATACCGTCCGAGGTCTGGATAAGGGTATCCCCTGTCAGACAGCCGCTCTCCCTCAAATCGGAGAGGACGGGTTTTTTGTCGGCGCGCTGCTCGACGGCGCGCGAGAGTTGCGCCGCGGCGAGAACCGGCACGTTGAGTTCGCGCGCCAGAATTTTCAGTTGCCGCGAGATGTAGGAGACCTCCTGGACGCGGTTGTCGGTGCGGGTGTCGCCGGACATCAGTTGCAGGTAGTCAACAATAATCAAATCCAGGCCGAATTCCAGGTACAGGCGGCGGCATTTGGTACGCAGTTGCAAGGGCGTGATGCCGGGCGTGTCATCCAGGAAAATGCGGGTGTCTCCCAGCACTTCTACAGATTGGGTAAACAGTTCCCACTCATCCGGCTCCAAATTTCCGGTGCGCAGCCGTTGGGAATCGATGCCGGTCTCCTGGGCGATGAGACGCTGGACAAGTTGATCGTTGCCCATTTCCAGCGAGAAGATGGCAACATGCTTTTTGTGTGTTTGTGCGGCGTGCTTGGCGAGGCTGAGTGCGAAGCCGGTTTTGCCCATCCCAGGCCGCCCGGCGATGATAATCAAATCCGAGGGCTGGAGGCCGGTGAGCAGTTTGTCCAGGTCAATGAAACCGGTCGGGACACCGCGGATTTCATCGGGCCGTTGGGAGAGTTCGCTGATATGGTCGTAAAACTCGCTGATCGCCTCGCTGATCGGGGTCAGGTCACGGGTCAGGCGTTTTTCGCTAACCCCGAAGACGGCCTTCTCGGCATCGTCCATGACCGCTTCCAGGCCGGTTTCTTCATCGTAAGCCAGTTTGGCGATCTGGTTGGCGGCTTCCAGCATCCGGCGGCGGATGGCGGTTTCCTCGATGATGCGGCCATAAGTCTCGGCGTGCAGCGCGGAGGGGACATTGCTCATCAACGCGGTCAGGTAGGCTGCCCCGCCAACCTCGGCAAGTTGGCCGCGCTGCTCCAGTTCGGTGGTAATGGTCAGAAAGTCGATGGGCGTGCGGGTTTCGGTCAGGTGTTTGAAAGCGTTCCAAATCCAGCGGTGGCGGTGGATGTAAAAATCGTCCGCATCCAGAAACTGGGCGACGTCGTAGTAAGCCTCCGGGTTGATGAGAATCGAGCCCAGCAGGGCTTCTTCGGCTTCGCGGTTGTGGGGAACGACCTGCGCAGCGGGGTTCGGTTCGCTTTCGATAGGGGGGAAATCACTCATGGTATTCGGTGAGTTTTATCCGTTCAATACAAACGGTCAGGACTCACTTCTTTTTTTCTTCTTCGTCGTCATCAATCAACTGTTCCAGGAAATCCTCAAAAACCGAGAGCCGTTCCTCGCCCCCTTCGGAAGCGGATTCTTCCTCGGCATAGTCGCCTTCCTGGATTTCGTCCTCCTCCGGGACAATGCCGGCAATTTCCATCACATCACGGGCAACCAGAATCGGCGCGCCGACCCGTGCCGCCAGGTTGATCGCGTCTGAGGGCCGCGAATCCACATTGAGAATTTCCCCGTTGATTTCAATGACGATATTGCCGTAAAAGGTTTCATTGCGCAGCGCAACTACTTCCACTTGCAGAATGCGGGCAGCCAGCGATTTAAGAATGCGGATAAACAGGTCGTAAGTCAACGGGCGGGCGGTTTCAACATCCTGCAAGGCGATGGTCAGATGTTCGGCCTCGTAAACGCCCACCCAAATCGGCAGATAACGTTCCCGGCCGATTTCGCGCAAGATCACGATGCGTTGTGGATTCATCAGATTGGCGCGAATACTGTCAATAACAACTTCTACCATCTCAGGCATAGCGTGGTCTCCAGGGGTGCAATGCAGCGGTTTCCATCCGGTTACTCGATTTCTGCATCTTTTGCCGGCACCCATCTCCAGAAATGTTGGTTCTTGAATGCTGCCTTTATTTTATCATAGTGTCCAGCCGAAAATTTGAACGGGGTGCAGGCAAGTGTTGTAGAAAATGTATAGCCATGCGGGAACTTCTTTTTTGCCCCCTACCCTGCCCTCCCCCCGTCGGGGGGAGGGTTGGGTGGGGGGAACACTGTCGTTCTACATCTTTTGCTTGCACCCATTTGAACGGGGTGCAGGCAAGTGTTGTAGAAATTGGGCGGTCGTATGGGCTCTTCGGTGTGTGTGCGGCGCACAAAGTGCGCCGCACACACACCTGACGAACACGCCCCTCCCCAAATTTTCCGCTTTGGTTCCCCTCTCCCACAGGGAGAGGGGTGAGGGTAGGGGGAGGGGAGTGCGGCGCCTGCCCGAAAGGCGAGGGGAGACAGGGAAGAGGGGAGCGTGATTCTTCGAGATGGACCTAAATCCCGGCGGCTGTACGTAAAGCCTCGGCCTTATCGGTGCGCTCCCAGGGGAGGTCGAGGTCATCGCGGCCGAAGTGACCGTAAGCGGCAACCTGACGAAAGATCGGGCGGCGCAGCCCCAAATCGCGGATGATCGCGCCGGGGCGCAGGTCAAAGTGCTCCAGGATGAGTTCGGCGATGCGCTCGTCAGAGACTTTGCCGGTGCCGAAGGTTTCCACGTTCACGCTCAGGGGGTGCGCAACCCCAATGGCGTAGGCCACCTGAATTTCACAGCGATCCGCCAAACCGGCAGCGACCACGTTCTTGGCTGCCCAGCGGGCGGCGTAAGCCGCGGAGCGGTCAACTTTGGTGGCATCCTTCCCGGAGAAGGCACCGCCCCCGTGGCGTCCCATCCCGCCGTAGGTGTCCACGATGATTTTCCGCCCGGTGACGCCGGCATCCCCCATCGGTCCGCCGATCACAAATCGCCCGGTCGGGTTGGTGTAGATAATCAGGTCATCATCCACCATTTCGGGCGGCAGCACAGGGTTGATGACGTGCTCAATCAGGGCTTCGCGAATGCCATCCTGGGTGATTTCAGGGGCGTGCTGGGTGCTGATGAGAACCGTGTGGACGCGGGCCGGTTTGCCGTAGTGGTACTCAATCGTCACCTGCGATTTGCCGTCGGGGCGCAGCCAGGGGAGCGTGCCGTCTTTGCGGACTTCGGCGAGGCGGCGGGTGAGTTTGTGCGCCAGGTAAATCGGCATGGGCATCAGCACATCGGTCTCGTTGCAGGCAAAGCCGAACATCATGCCCTGGTCGCCTGCGCCGATGGCCTCGATTTCGGCTTCGGTCATCTCGCCGGTTTTGGCTTCCAGTGCCTGGCTCACGCCCATATCAATATCCGGGCTTTGGCTGGAAATCGCGGAGAGTACGCCGCAGGTGTGCCCGTCGAAGCCTTTTTTAGCGCGGTCATAGCCGATTTCAACGATAACCTCACGGGCCAGTTCATCAAAGTTGACAAAGGCTTTGGTGGTGATTTCGCCCAGCAGCATCACATAGCCGGTTTTTGTCGCCACCTCACAGGCCACGCGGGAGTACGGGTCTTGTGCCAGGCAGGCATCAACAACGGCATCGCTGATCTGGTCACAGATTTTGTCGGGATGCCCCTCCGTCACCGATTCAGATGTGAACAGCAGTTTGGGGGAAGTCATAAAAGTAGTGGGCATGGTTTTTACCTCCAGAGAAAAGAAACTGCCCCTTCTGACTCAGAAAGGGCAACGCGCACACGCACCAACGCCCTCTCATCTTCCAGAACCATCCGTCTGTCGGAATTGGCACCTTCCGCAATGCGGGGTTGCCGAGGCTTCGCAGGGCCGGTCCCTCCACCTCTCTGGATAAGAGTCCGTTCAGGGGTTATTGAATTATTGCGGGGATGATACCACCGCCCGGAAAGGGTGTCAAACTGGGTACAGACAAGGGGTGCAGAAACCAGGCAGCCCACAGGAACTGTTTTTGCACCCTGGTTTGGTAAAATAAATTCAGCAATACTTTTGGGACTTTCGTCAAACCGCAGGGAAATACCGCCACAGTACGGCAGAACGTACCTGGGTTGTTGCATCGTGATTTGTCAATGTTGTTTAGATTTCCATGCCTGGTTCTCGTGACGCGATTTTCTACGGCAAATTAGAACACCCCCTGCTGGGGACGGTTTTCGCGGCCTCCAGCGGGATGAAACTGGTCCGCGTGAGTTTCGGCATCCCGGCGGACGAGTTTCGGGCGCGGCTTTACGAGGAATTCCGCGCCCCGCTGTTTCCCCGCCCCGAGGCGGTGACCGACGCGCTCACCCAACTCCGCGAGTACCTCGACGGGACGCGCACCGCTTTCGACCTGCCCCTCGACATCAGCCGACTGACCGGGTTCCGCCAACGCGTGCTGCAAGAGACCGTGAAAATCCCCTATGGTGAAACCGTCACCTACGGAGAACTCGCCCGCCGCGCAGGCAGCCCGCGCGCCGCGCGGGCAGTTGGCGGAGCGATGGCGGCCAACCCCATCCCGCTGGTGATTCCCTGCCACCGTGTGCTTGCCTCGGGTGGCAGGCTGCACGGCTATTCCGGCGGACGTGAAGGGCTGCCCGTCAAGGCGCGGCTGCTGGCACTGGAAGGGGTAAAAGTTGCAGGGGAGCGCGTTTTGGCGTGAAGATCAGTTGCGGGGTGCAGGCAAATGTTGTAGAAACGCCTGGGTTCCCCCCACCCAACCCTCCCCCCGGTGGGGGGAGGGTAAGGGAGGGGGGAAGAAGCAATGTCCTTGTGACTGCCCGATTTCTACATCTTTTGCTTGCACCCTCAGTTGCGCCATCCTGCGGGTTGATTTATAATTTGGGCACCTGTTGAAGTGGAAAAATGTACTCGCCATGCAATTTGAGATTCTGGGTGACTTCTCGGATGTGGAGACGATAGCCGTTGGCAATTCCATTCGGGTTGTTCGCAGGCTTCAGAAAATGTATGGTGCAGGCCGATGGCGAAAAATGAAAGGGATTGCCACGGTACGTTTGCCAGATGATACAGTTTGCACGGCTGAAGTTCACTGGTACGAAGCGCATGGCATCGGGAAGAAAGAATTTAAGATCAAGCGGATTCTGGACGAAACATGGTAATGCCAACCGATTCATCTCAACAATTTGCCATCTGCATCCGTAACGATGGGTTTGCTGCTTCTCTTGAGGTGCGGAAAATCTATCAGGTTGTGCCGGACCCTCAAGCAGAGCGGCATAAAACGCTTCGCGTGATTGACGAATCGGGCGAAGATTACTTGTTCCCGGCAGATTATTTCGTTCCGATTGAACTTCCTCAGCCTGTGGTTGACAAAATGCTTTTGACTGTGATATGAGAACACCCTCATCCTGTACATTTCACCCAAAACCGGCTGCTGCTCTCAAGGCGGCTGCCTGTGCGCGGGCAGTCGCCGTAGAACTCCCCGCGTCCGAGCCGCAGCGACTCGCCTGAAACGGCAGATTTTTCAATTCCACTCCCACCCCGCGGCCCGGATGACCTCCCTCATTCGGGCGTTTTTGTTGGGAGGCGGCAGGTTGGTGATTGGGAACTGGAAACTGGAAACTGGGAACTGGTAAATTGGGAACTGGCAGATTGGTAAATTGGTAAATTGGGAACTGGTGAACTGTCCCAACTCCCAACTCCCGATCCCCAATCCCCAATTCCCGATCCCCGATCCCTAACTCCCAATCCCCAACCCCCAACTCCCCAACCTTCAACCTGTAACATTCAACCTGTAACCTCCAACCTCCAACCTACACCCCCACCCCTCGGAGCCACCATGACAAAACCCACCCTCACCGGAAACCAGATCCGTCAGCAATTTATTGATTTCTTCGTCGAAAAGGCCGGGCACACCTTCGTCCCCTCCGCACCGCTCGTCCCCGGCGGGGATGCCACCCTGCTGTTCACCAACGCCGGGATGGTGCAGTTCAAGGACGTCTTCCTCGGCACCGACCAGCGCCCCTACACCCGCGCCGTCAATTCGCAGAAGTGTATGCGCGTTGCCGGAAAGCACAACGACCTCGAAGACGTGGGACAGGACGACACCCACCACACCTTCTTCGAGATGCTCGGCAACTGGTCTTTCGGCGATTACTACAAAAAGGAAGCCATCGCCTGGGCCTGGGAACTGCTCACCGAGGTCTGGGGGCTGCCGCGGGAACACCTGTACGCCACCGTCTTCCGCGACGAGAAGGGCGAAATCCCCACGGATGAAGAAGCCGCCCAATTCTGGCGGGAGCAGCCGGGGTTCCGGGAAGGGCATCTCTTCTACCTCGGGCGCAAGGATAATTTCTGGGAGATGGCGGATACCGGCCCCTGCGGGCCGTGTTCCGAAATCCACATTGACCTGCGCCCCGAAGAAGGCCCCGTCACCGTGGAAACCCTCGACACCGACCGCTTCATCGAACTCTGGAACCTGGTCTTCATCCAGTACAACCGCCTCGGCCCGAAGACGCTCGAACCCCTGCCCGCCACCCACGTGGATACCGGCATGGGGCTGGAGCGCATCGTCAACATCTTGCAGGGCACCGGCTCCAACTACCGCACTGACCTGCTGTGGCCGCTCATCGAAACCACCGCGGGGCTTGTGGGGCACTCCAAAGCCGAAATTGACGCCCACTTCACCCCCTACCGCGTCATCGCCGACCACGGGCGCGCCGCCGCTTTCCTGATCGCTGACGGCGTGGTGCCCGGCAACCTGGGGCGCAACTACATCTGCCGCATGATCATCCGCCGCGCCTACCGTTTCGGCGGCAAACTCGGCCTGCACGAACCCTTCCTCGCCCCTGTGGCTGACACCGTCATCGAGCACTACGGCGATTTTTACCCCGAACTGCGCAAAAACCGCGCCACCATTCTGGATACCATCACCCGCGAGGAGGAGCAGTTCCAGCGCACGCTCGACCGCGCCACCGCCCGCCTCACCCGCCTGCTGGACGCACTGGAAGCCCGCGGCGAGCGCGTGCTCTCCGGCGCGCAGGCGGCGGACCTCTACACCACCCTGGGGATGCCCTTCGAGATCACCCGCGATATCGCGCAGGAGCGCGGCCTCGATGTGGACGAGCAGGGCTTCAGGGAGGCGATGGAATCCCACCGGCTGGCTTCCGGGGCGGGCAAGGCGATGGGCGCGCTGGGCGGCGAGGATGTGGACGTTTACCGCCATTTGCGGGATGACCTGCAAAAAGCGGGGAAACTCCCCCCCGACGGCGTGGACTACAACCCCTATGCCGACCCCCGCGACCTGGAATTTGAGAGTGAACTGCTGGCCCTGGTGGTGGATGGCCGCCCCGTGGAATCCGCCGCTCCCGGTGACCGTGTGGAAGTTTTGCTGCCGGAGACCAGATTCTACGTTGAATCCGGCGGACAGGTGAGCGATACGGGCATTATCCGTTCCCTGCTCCCCTCTCCCTTAGGGAGAGGGGCTGAGGGTGAGGGAGAAGCCTGGGAAATCCGCGTCACCGAGATGCGCAAGCCCGCCGCGGGGATCATCGTCCACGTCGGCGAGGTGGTCAGCGGACACCCCAAAATCGGCGACAAGGTGCTGGCGGCG
>CAZPSL010000102.1:0-6553 GCA_964589145.1 uncultured Anaerolineales bacterium | reverse complement strand
TCAGGTGTCATTCTCCCCGTTACGGGAGTTCATAAAGTTCCACCAGCACCCCAAACGCCGATTTTGGGTGGATGAAGGCGTACTTTTTACCGTTCTCGCCAACCACCGGCTGTTCGTGGATCAACTGCACGCCGCGCGCTTTCAGATGTTCCAGCATCCCGGCGATGTCATCCACCTCCAGGCAGATATGGTGCATTCCGGGGCCGCGTTTTTGCAGATATTTGGCGATCCCGGAATCATCGGTGGTTGGCTGAACCAACTCGATTTCGCCGTCCCCCAGGGGGAGAAAAGCGATCGCGGAATTTTCGCGGGGCACGGTTTCCTGACGTTCCAGTTCCAGCCCCAGGGAATCCCGCCAAAACGCCAGCGCGTCCTCAATATCTTCAACAACCAGGGCAATATGATCAATTTTTTTGATTTTGGGCATCGTTGTTATCCTCAGCGAAGCATGGCTTTTAGGGAGCGTATCCGCAAGCCGGAGAGCACCGGAGGCTGCCCGACAGCAGCAATCTTCATCCACTGAAAGACACCTAAAGAGAGCGGCTCGAAGGCGGCACGGTCCACCCGCTGTTACAGCAAGGAGTGTAGCACAAAAGGCCCCCGAATTTCAAGCGCGAAAACGATTTTGGAGTGCAGGCCGAAGTGAAAAACCTGAAATCCGGATAAAGCACGGGGCATCTGTTTTGCAGCACGAGAATTCGCGAAGAAACGAATGGCACGAATTTTCTCCCTTGCTTGTGCAATTCGTGCCATTTGCCGCAGTTGTGTTCCCCGAACAGCACCAGCGGGTTTATCCGCAACTCAGGTCAGAACAAGGGCAGTCACATATCTCTGTCCCGCTCCCGACAGGGCGGGGTGTTCGGTGCTTGTCCTGTTCGCAAAATGAAGACTGGCAGTCCTGGCAGGACTGCCAGTCTTGTGTGCGGGGCGAGGGAAACACCGTTTCGCCACAACATTTGCCTGCCCCCCCTGCTCGAATCCGGCGAGGCATCTCCACTGCTGGTATAATTCATTATCCCCGCCATCGTACCGTCTCCCCCAAAACTCATGGACCCGATTGACGAAATCAAAGCCCGGCTGGACATTGTAGACATCGTCACCGAAAGCGGCGTGCAATTGCGCCGTTCCGGGAAGAACTACACCGGCTTTTGTCCTTTCCACGCCAACACGCGTACCCCGGCTTTCGTTGTCTGGCCGGAGACGGGCACCTGGCGCTGCTTCGGGGAGTGCAATGACGGGGGCGATATTTTCAAATACGTGATGAAAAAAGAGGGGCTGGATTTCCGCGAAGCCCTTCAGGAACTGGCAAAACGCGCCGGGGTGGAACTGCGCCCCCAAACGCCTGAACAGCAAGCCCGCTACGAGGAGTACGACCGTCTGCGCGACTTGCTCGAAGAAGCCGTCACCTTTTACCGTCACAACCTGTACCACACCCCCGCCGGAAAACAGGCTCTGGAATACCTGCACCAGCGCGGCCTGACCGACGAGACTATCGAAGCCTTCGGGCTGGGCTACGCCCCCAAATCGTGGGATGCGCTCACCCGCCACTTCCAGGCCAAAAACTACAGCGAGCAGGACCTGATTGAGGCTGGCATGGTCTCGCAGCGCGACTCCGGCGGGGTGTACGACCGCTTCCGCCACCGGGTCACGGTGCCCATCCGGGATGAACGCGGGCGCATGGCAGGCTTCGGGGCGCGGATGCTCGACCCGGAGGACATGCCCAAATACCTCAACTCCCCGCAAACCGACCTGTTCGACAAGGGGCGCATCCTCTTCGGGCTGGATAAAGCCCGCCAGGCCATCCGCCGCCTCGATCAGGTGGTGATTGTCGAGGGCTACATGGGCGTTCTCGCCCCGCACCAGCACGGCTACAGCAACGTGGTCGCTACCATGGGCACCGCACTCACCGAGCGTCACCTGCGGCTGCTCAAACGTTACACCCGCCGCATCGTGCTGGCGATGGATTCCGACGCTGCGGGGATGAAGGCCACCCTGCGCGGGCTGGAGGTCGCCCGTCAGACTCTCGACCGCGCAGAAGACGTGTATTTCGATGCCCGCGGGCTGCTGCGCCATGAAGGGCGGCTCCAGGCCGATATCCGCGTGACCACCCTGCCCCCCGGCATGGACCCGGACGATGTGATCAACCGCGACCCTGAGGAGTGGCCGCGCCTGATTGAAGCCGCCAGGCCGATTGTGGTTCACGTGATGGAAACCCTGGCCCGCGACCGTGACCTTGACGACCCCAAGGTGAAGACCGAGATCGCCGAGCGGGTGCTGCCGCTGATTGCGGATATCCCCAGTTCCATCGAGCGGGATACCTACCGGCAGCGGCTGGCACGTCTCTTGCGGGTGGATGAACGCGCCCTCCTGGGGTCAGCGACCGCCCCCCGGCCCCGTCCGAAGCGCCGCCGCCCCCGAAGAACGGAACCCGCTCCAATGGTGGAATCCGCGAAAATGGCGGCCGTCGGCCCCTCCCCGGTATCCAAACGGGAAATCCACATCCTGGGGGTACTCATCCGTCAGCCGGAGTTGATCTATCACATTGACCGCGGCCTGAAGGAACACGATCTGGAACCGCTGAGCGTTCAGGATTTTCAGAGCATGGTTCACCAGGAAATTTTCCGGCTGGTGAAGTTGTCGCTCCAGCAGGATGAGAGCGAACCGCTGGATTTTGTGCTCAACACCCTGCCGGACGAGATGGTGGATACCGCCGACCGGATTTTGGCGCAGACCGCCGATACCGACCCTGAAAACGCGCATGTGCTGGAGGATGTGCTTCGCATTTTGGTGATTTCGCGCTTGCAGGCGGTGAACCGGCAACTCAATCACTTGCGTTACATTCAGGAAAGCCTGCAAGAACAGGGCGACTTGAAAGGCGGTGAATACCAAAGTACAATACTCCAGTATGCCGAGTTGCTCGGACGGCTGCACCGGGCACAGAACACTTACACTACCCGCAACGCAAGCGTGCAGTGAAGCGCGCGGCCGGGGCAGCGCGGATGCGCTCCCCTGGCCGATACAATCCACCCCGCAAGGGAAGTGCTGCGGCCCCCGCATTTCTCCATCAAGCCAAAAGGGCATTGCATGAACGCCAAAACCGACGACCCGCTGCCATTGAAGAGGATCACCCCCGCCGAACCGGAGATGCCGGAGATTGCGGAGGATGCCGTTCTGGTTGCTGGCGCGGCTCAATCGCCCAATGGCTCTGATGCAGCGCCGTTAACTGACCTTCTGCTATCGGGGGAAGAGAAAAAAATCGACAAGCCCCCCTCAGATGCCGAACCTGTGCTTGCTCCGGTTTTGCCGGAATTGGCAGAACTGGGAGATGACCCCGTGCGACTCTACCTCAAGGACATCGGCAGCATTGACCTGCTGGACATCAATCACGAGTTCTGGCTCTCGGCGCGCATGGTCGCGGTGCGCCGCCTGGATGTCATTGCCCGCCAGCATCCCACCGCCAGCCGCGGGACAACCTCCTGCCGTCGGATTTGCCGTGCCCTGTTTGATGAGTTGGCTACTGCCTGGAAGCGCGTCGGAGAAGATGTCAAGCGGTTCAAATACAAATGCCCCGACTTTTTGAAAATGTATGCTGAGGCGCGGCAACTCCGTCAGACCTGGCACGCTGAAGAGCCATCCTACCTGCGGGGGTATCTCGACAACGGATTGTGGGGAAAAGACCCATTTTGGGATGAAATTGCCCGGCACGCCTTCACGGTTTTCATCTCGCTGTACGCGCTGCCCGATTCAACCGCCGAAAAATTGTACCGTTACTACGAAAAACGGGCAAAACTCCCTGCCCCGCGCACGTTCTCGCGCTACCTGCCATCAGAAGAAGAACTGCAACAGGAAATCAACAACCTGCGAACGCTCTCCTACGACGCACACAACGCCCTGATCCGCGCCAACCTACGGCTGGTGGTCAGCGTGGCGAAACGGTACATCGGGCGCGGCAACTCCTTTTTGGATCTGATTCAGGAGGGCAATCTCGGCCTTCTACGGGCAGTGGCAAAATTCGACCCGACGCGCGGGTACAAATTCAGCACCTACGCTACCTGGTGGATTCGTCAGGCCATCAGCCGCTCGATTGCCGACCAGTCGCGCACCATCCGCATCCCCGTTCACGTCTACGAGACCATCAACCGGCTGATGCGCGTCCAGCGTGAAATGGTACAGAACCTGGAGCGCGACCCCACCGCCGAGGAAGTTGCCGTGGCCGCCGGTTTCGTCTCCGAGGAAGACAAAGAAATCATCGCGCGCACCCAAAAAGAAGGCACGCCTTTGCCCCCGGAGGTTCAAAGCCGTCTGCGGCGGGCGACTTCGCGCGTCCATCGAATCTTGCAAATTGCAGAAGAACCGATGTCGCTCGACAGCCCGGTAGGCAGCGAGGAAAATAGTCAACTGGGGGATTTCATCGAAGATACCACCGCACTGGCCCCAATGGATGCCGCCGCCCGCGAGATGCTGCGCGAGCAGGTAAAAACCGCGCTGGCCGTGCTCTCTGAACGCGAGCGGCAGGTATTGGAACTGCGCTTTGGACTGATAGACGGCAAAGACCATACACTGGAAGAAGTCGGGCAGCACTTCGATGTCACCCGCGAACGCATCCGCCAGATTGAATCCAAAGCCTTGCGCAAACTGCGCCATCCCACCCGCAGCCGTCACCTGCGCGACTACCTTGAACCCTGATTACAGAGCAGAATTTCCCATTTCCCATTTCCCCCACCCGCAACCAATGAACAAACGCATCCCCCTCTCCGAAGCCATTTCAAAATACGTCCGCGACGGCGATACGCTCTACGCCGCCGGATTCACGCATTTGATTCCCTTTGCCGCCGGACATGAGATCATCCGTCAGGGACGCCGCGCCCTGACGCTGGCGCGCGCCACCCCGGATTTGATCTACGACCAGATGGTGGCGGCAGGATGCGCCCGCAAGGTGATCTTCTCCTACATGGGGAATCCCGGCGTCGGGTCGCTGCGTGCCACCCGCGCGGCCCTGGAGCGCGGCGACCTGGAATGGGAGGAATACTCCCATTTTGCGATGATCTCGCGCCTGCAAGCCGGAGCGACAGGGCTGCCCTTTATGCCCATCAACCCCACCGCCGCCGGGGATTTGTCCGCCGCTAACCCGCTGTACCGCACCGTCACCGACCCGTACAGCGGACGCGAGATCACCGTCGTCCCCGCGCTGACCCCGGATGTGGCGATTGTCCACGTCCAGCGCGCCGATGCCAGCGGCAACGCCCACATCTGGGGCATCATCGGCGAGCAGAAAGAAGCCGCCTTCGCCGCCAGGCACGTCATCCTCACCGCCGAGGAAATCGTGGATGAGTCCGTCATCCGCTCCGACCCGAACCGCACGCTGATTCCCGGCTTCATTGTGGATGCGGTCTGTCATGTGCCGTACTGCGCGCATCCCTCGTACACGCAGGGCTACTACGACCGTGACAACGCCTTCTACCTGGCGTGGGACAAAATCAGCAAATCGCCCGACACCCTGAAATCCTGGCTGGATGAGTGGGTTTTCGGCGTGAGCGACCGCGCCGAATATTGGGAGAAACTCGGCGAGGAAGTCCACGAACGGCTGAAAGTCGGGAGCAAACTGAGCACACCGGTGGAGTACGGGGATTACTGATCCGCGAATTTACGCTAATCTGCGCGAATTGTTGGGATACAGAGAAACTCGCAGGTTAGCAGATTGACCGGACAAACGGCATGGGAAACAACTTGCTTTTCAAGGATGAAGTTTATGCCATTGTCGGCGCAGCGATGACCGTTTACAACACGCTGGGGCACGGTTTTCTGGAAGCCGTTTACCAGGAAGCCCTGGCGATTGAACTGACACAGCGGCATATCCCATTTCAATCGCAGCGTGCGATTCCGGTGTACTACGGTGACCATTTGCTCAAAACATCGTATATCGCCGATTTTTGGGTGTATGATGCGATCATTGTCGAAATCAAAGCCCTCGACCGTCTGACCTCCAGAGAAGAGGCCCAGTTGCTCAACTATCTCAAGGCGAGCGGGGCATCATTGGGTTTGCTCATCAATTTTGGGCACCCAAACAAGTTAGAGTGGAAGCGGCTGGCAAACACCAGAGCATTTTCACGTCCAGCCGTAAAAAGAATTCGCGAAAATTCGCGCAGATTAGCGGATCAAGAACCATGACCAATTACACCTCATCCGAACTGCTGACCATCAACGCCGCCCGGCTGCTGCGGGACGGCGACGTCGTTTTCGTCGGCGTGGGGCTGCCCAACCTGGCCTGCAACCTGGCCCGGCGCACCCACGCCCCCAACCTGGTGATGATTTACGAGGCCGGTGTGATCGGCGCGCAGCCCTCGCGCCTGCCGCTTTCCATCGGCGACCCGACGCTGGTGAGCGGCGCGCTCTCGGTGTGCAGCATGTACGATATTTTCGCCTTCTACCTCCAGCGCGGCAACGTGGATGTGGGCTTTCTGGGCGGCGCGCAGATTGACCGCTTTGGCAATATCAACGCCACCGTCATCGGCGAGTACGACCACCCCAAAGTGCGCCTGCCCGGCTCCGGCGG
>CAZPSL010000101.1:0-17778 GCA_964589145.1 uncultured Anaerolineales bacterium | reverse complement strand
GAAAGCAGAATTGTTGGCAAAGATCTAACGGGTGCAGGCAAAAGATGTAGAAATCAGGCAGCCGCATATCTCTGGCCTGCTCCCGGCAGGGCGGGGTGTTCGGTGCCTGCCCTGTTCGCCAAATGAAGACTGGCAGTCCTGCCAGGACTGCCAGTCTTGTGCGCGGGGCGAGGGAAACACGTAGGAATTTCTACAACATTTGCTTTACTTTGCTTTGCCTTGCCATTTTATCCGGTCATGGTATAATGCGGTTCGCTCTGGGCGGTTAGCTCAGTTGGTTAGAGCGTTGCGTTGACATCGCAAAGGTCGTTGGTTCGAGTCCAATACCGCCCACTGAATGCCCCCATCGTCTAGGGGACCAGGACGTAGCCCTTTCAAGGCTAAGACCGGAGTTCGAATCTCCGTGGGGGCACTCCCAAAATCCCTGACTCGGTCAGGGATTTTTGTTTTTCAGGCTTTCGCTGGGATGCCACAAACCATCGCCCAGCGCGAAAGCCTGGTTTTATGGAATGTCCGCATCTATAGCGAGACTGGACACAGAAACAAAGAAAATCCAGAGAAATACATGCTCAACCTCGACAACCCCGAACTGAAATTCGCCGTCAACGCCGTGCGACGGGCCTCGCTGCTGGTACAGCAGGTACAAGCGGAGATGGTTTCCGCCGCCTTGACCAAAGATGACCGCTCCCCTGTCACCGTGGCGGATTTTGCTGCCCAGGCATTGATCGGCTGCCTGTTGGAAGAATCTTTCCCCGATGACCCGTTGATCGGCGAGGAGGATTCCGCCGTTTTGCAAACGCCCGGCGAGCGCACAACCCTGGAGCGGATCACCCGATTTGTGGGGCAATACGCCCCCGATGCAACCCCGGAGTCCGTCTGCCGCTGGATTGATCGCGGCTCGGCGAGTTCCGGAGTCCGCTACTGGACCCTCGACCCGATTGACGGCACCAAAGGTTTTCTGCGCGGCGACCAGTACGCCGTCGCTTTGGCACTGGTCGTAGATGGAGTGGTTCAGGTCGGCGTTCTGGGATGCCCTAATCTTGCCATGAACGGGAAACAGGGAGCCGGGAGTTTGGTGGTTGCCGCCCGCGGCGAGGGGACATGGGCAACACCCGTCGAGGGTGAAACCACCTTCACGCGGCTTGCGGTCTCATCTCAAAATGACCCGGCCCAGGCGCGGCTGCTGCGCTCCTTCGAGTCTGGGCATACCAACGTCAGCCAGATTGACATCTTCGCCGAGAAACTGGGGGTACAGGCAAAACCTGTCCGCATGGACAGTCAAGCCAAGTATGCCGTGCTGGCCGCTGGAGAGGGGGAACTTTACCTGCGCCTGCTCTCCCCCAGCCGCCCCAACTACCGCGAAAAGGTCTGGGATCAGGCTGCGGGCGCGATTGTCATCGAGGAAGCGGGAGGCAAGGTCACTGACCTGGATGGCAAGCCCCTCGATTTCACACAGGGCCGCACGCTGGCAAACAATCGTGGCATCTGTGCCTCGAACGGCATACTTCACGATGCGGCGCTGGGCGCACTGAAGGAAATCGCGGAAGAGACCAAACAGCGCGCGCTTCCCTGAAGAGCATCTTCCCCTTTCCCTTGGGCGTGCGAATCACGGCAAAACCACACAAACCATTGCACAAAGCGAAAGTCCTGCGGCACCATTTGCCTGCCCCCCCTCATCCACTTCCTTGCCTCGCCTGCCAGCCGGTGTTATCATCGTGCTATGTCGTCGAGTACCCTGGCACGCGACCGCCTGCGCATCGCGCTGGCTTTCATCATTTTGGCGACCATTCCGTTTTATTGTGGCGGATTCATCGCCGTGCAGGTTGCCAAACAGCCCACACCGACGCTGACGGTCACACCATCCCTGATGCCGAGCGCTACCGCAACCTTTGTGGCGGCGACCCCTTACCCCAGTTTCACTCCCAGGCCGCCGGAGACATCAACCCCCATCCCGACCGCGACGAAAATCCCCACCGCGACACTCACCCCAACAATTACTCCCACGGAAACGGAAACCCCCACACCGACCGAGACAGCAACCGCAACGCAAACAGAAACCCCCACCCTGCCCCCCTCGGCGACCCTCACCCCCTCCGGCACCCCCACGCTGACCTTCACCCCCACCGGGGCACCTTCCCTCACCCCGACAGAAACCGCCTCCCCGACACTTACCCCAACCGAAACACTGACCGCAACCCTGCCAGCCGCCCCCAGCGATACGCCTGCCCCGTGACCATCCGCGGGTTATCCTGACGACTGGCAGTCCTGTCAGGACTGCCAGTCGTAAACCCGACAAGGGCTGGCAAATCGTTAGGGTCTTTTGTCCCCGGAAAACACCATGACAAAACTGCTCCCCTTTCTCAAAGACCTCATTTCCCTCCCCGGCCTGTCGGGCTACGAAAGCCCCGTCGCCGACCGCATCGCCGAAGCCTGGGCGCCGCTCACTGACGAACTCAGCCGCAGCCCCATCGGCAGTCTGCACGGCCTGCGCCGCGGCACGGGCGACGAACCCCGCCGCTCCATCCTGATTGCCACCCACATGGATGCCATCGGGCTGATGGTTGCTGGCATTCAGGACGAATTTCTGCGCCTTTCCGCCATCGGCGGCATTGACGCGCGCGTCCTGCCCGGCCAACTGGTGACGGTTCACGGACGGAAAGACCTGCCCGGCGTGATTATCCAGCCCCCGCAGCACCTCCTGCCCCCGGAGACGAGCGACAGACCGGTGCCGCTGGAGCATCTCCTCGTGGACGTCGGGCTGCGCCCCCGCGAGATTGCCCGTCAAGTGCGCATCGGCGACCTGATTTCCTTCGCCACAGAACCCGTGGAAATGGGCAAGAACATCCTCGCCGGGCACTCGCTGGATAACCGCACCTCGGTCGCCGCGCTCACCCACTGCCTGAAACTGCTCCAGAGCCGCAGGCACACATGGGATGTCTGGGCGGTCGCCACCGCGCAGGAGGAGGAAACCCTGGGCGGCGCGCTCACCTCGGCTTACGGCATCGCCCCCGACCTCGCCGTAGCGGTGGATGTCACCTTCGCCAAAGGCCCCGGCGCACCCGACCACGAGACCTACCCGATGGGCGAGGGTCTCCCCCTCGGCTGGGGGCCGAACATCCACCCCAAACTGTACGAAAAATTCCAAAAACTCGCCGATCAACTGGAAATCCCCGTCAAAATCGACCCGCTCCCCCGCCACTCCGGCACGGATGCAATGGCGCTGCAAATCGTCCGCGAGGGCATCCCCACGATGGTGATCAGCATCCCGCTGCGCTACATGCACACCCCCGTGGAGATGATCTCGCTCAAGGATGTCAAGCGCGCCGGGCGCCTGCTGGCCGAGTTCATCGCCGCGCTGGACGACGGGACGATGGACGATTTGCGGCTGGATGGCGGAGATTGAAGATTGAAGATTGGGGATTGAAGCCGACCCCGATTTCCCAATCCCCAATCCCAAATCCCTAATTCCCAATTCCCAATTCCCAATCCCCAACCCGACAAACCATGCTCAAAATCGCATCTCCCCAACACAAACTGCTCGAAAAACTGACCAACGCCGCCGCCGTCTCCGGTGACGAGGGCGCGGTGCGGAAGATCGTGCTCGCTGAAATCCGCCCCCACGCCGACGAAATCACCGTGGACGCGCTGGGCAACGTGCTGGCCGTCAAGCGCGGCGCGGGCGAAAACCGCCTGCGGGTGATGATTGCCGCCCACATGGACGAGGTGGGATTCATGCTCACCCACGACGACGGCAAGGGCATCTTCCGCTTCGGCATCGTCGGCGGGGTGGACGAGCGTCAACTGGTCGGCAAGCCGGTCCGGGTTGGGGCGGAGAAAATCCCCGGTGTGATCGGCGCCAAGCCCATTCACCTGACCACCGCTGCCGAGCGAAAAAAGGCCATCCCGCTGGATGCCCTGCGGATTGACGTCGGCCCCAAAAACGCGGAGAAAGTCAAGGTCGGCGACCGGGCGGTGTTCGCCACCGAATACAGGCGGCTCGGCCCCAGCGTGCGCGCCAAGGCCCTCGATGACCGCGTGGGCGTCGCCAACCTGATTGAACTGCTCAAAAACGCTCCGTCGAGCATTGACCTGCTGGCGGCGTTCACCGTCCAGGAGGAGAACGGCCTGCGCGGGGCGCGTGTGGCGGCTTTTGCTTTCGACCCCGATTTGGCGATTGTGCTGGACTGCACCCCCGTGAGGGACATGCCTGCCCCCGAAGGCGAGGAGAATACCCGTTACAACGCCCGTCTGGATGCAGGCCCCGCAATTTACACCGTTGATCGCGCCACCCTCTCCGACCCGCGGCTGATTCGTCATTTCATCGCCGCTGCCGAGACCGAAGGCATCCCCTACCAGATGCGGCAGCCGGGTGGCGGCGGCACCGATGCCGGCGCGATTCACAAACAGCGGGCGGGCGTGCCCAGTTTGTCCATCTCCGTTCCGGCGCGCTACCTGCACACCGCCGCCTCCATCATGCGCATCGCCGACTGGCAGAACACGCTCAACCTGGTTCATGCCGGGCTGGCATCCCTCACGCCGGAGGTATTGGAACAGGAACGCTAGAGATCACGAATTTCTGCGAATGTCTCGAATGGCACGAATGAATTGAGTATCAGTTTGTAATCGTGATGCTTGTGTCATGAAACCCAAAGTTGGCGACAAGGTATTGTACCCTGATCTCTCATACGAGATTATGGCAGCCGTGTACGAGGTTCACAACCAACTTGGCCCCGGCTTTACTGAGAACATTTATGAAACCGCGCTTGTTCAAGAGCTGAAATCTCGAGGCATCGCTTGTGAACGACAAAAAACGGTGCATATCACCTACAAAGGAGAAATTGTTGGCACATACCGCCTTGATTTGCTCGTTGAACGGAAAATTATTCTGGAAATCAAGGCCGTGAGCGCCCTTGCTGATGTTTTCCACGCCCAACTTTTGGCTTATCTGAAAGCCACCAACTTGCGTTTGGGCATTTTGGTGAACTTCGGAACGCCAAAGGTAACTTATCAACGCATCATCAACTAAACCACAGACATTCGTGTAATTCGTGTTATTCGCTTTTATTCGTGATATTCCTCTCGCAGGAACACTGAATACAGGAGACCAACCAGAATGAAAACCCTCATCGAAAAACTTATCTCCACCCCAGGGCCTTCGGGCTACGAAGGGAAAATCCGCGATCTCATCCGCGCCGAGGTTGAACCCTACGCCGACGAAGTCCGCGTGGATGCCCTCGGCAACCTGATCGCCCGCAAGGGCAGCGGCGGAACCCGGATCATGCTCGCCGCCCACATGGACGAGATCGGCGTCATCGCCACCCACATTGACGAAAACGGCTTCATCCGCTTCAGCAACCTGGGCGGCGTGTATCCTCGCTACCTGCCCGGCGGACGGGTGCGTTTCCTGGACGGTACGCTGGGCGTGATCAACACCGAGCGCGTCAGCGACCCCAGGAAAACCCCCGCGATGGACAAAATGTTCATTGACGTGGGCGCAGCCAGCCGCGCAGACTGCCCCGTCAGCGTCGGGGATGTGGCCGTTTTCGACCGTCCTTTCTCCGATTACGGCAAGCGGCTGGTCGCCAAGGCGATGGACGACCGCATCTCCGTCGCTGTCCTGATCGCCGCCCTGCGCGAAATCAAGCAGACGCCCCACGAACTGCATTTCGTCTTTACCGTGCAGGAGGAAGTCGGGCTGCGCGGCGCGACCACCGCGGCCTTCGGCATCGCACCCGACATCGGGGTGGCGGTGGATGTCACCGGCACCGGCGATACCCCCAAAGGGGCGAAGATGGAGGTCGCCCTTGGTAAGGGGCCGACGGTCAAAATCAAGGATTCGAGTGTCCTCTCCGACCCCCGCGTGGTGGACTGGATGGTTACGACCGCCCAAAAGGCGAAACTCCCCTACCAGTTGGAAATCCTGGAAAGCGGCGGCACCGACACCCGCGCCATCCAACTCTCGCGGGCCGGCGTTCCGGCGGGCTGCATCTCCATCCCCTGCCGCTACATCCACAGCCCCTCCGAGATGGTGGATTTCGACGACGTGCAAAACGCCGTCAAACTGCTGACGGAACTGCTCATCAACCCGGTTGATTTGGCATCGCGCTAAAACAGGCGGAGCACCGGATACGGGTGGTTTGCGTTCGCCCGCCATTTGACAAGTGGCAGTCCTGCCAGGACTGCCACTTGTCAAATGGATATCCATCTTGGGTGCAGGCAAATGACAAACACACCCCTCCCCAAAATTTCCGCTTTGGTTCCCCTCTCCCTGTGGGAGAGGGGTTAGGGGTAGGGGGTGGGGGCACACTCGATAATGCAATGCTGAATTTTGCTCGATTTCTACATCTTTTGCTTGCACCCTCCATCTTCATCTTGAGGAGAGAACGGAAATGGGGGTGGATGAATGGCGCGCTCGCTTCAACCGGAAAACACGAATGTTGTGGCTGATACGGACAAGAGGAGCACTCACGCCACCTTCTTCGCCTTGGGCACGGTAATCACCACCGGACGTACCCGCGGCCAGGCGTGGAGCAAGAACGCCAGCGCGCCCGCGGCTTCGAGGGCGCGTCCCGCCAGCAGGGCGGTACCGGCATTGAAGCCCAGGTACGGCGAAAGCGCCACCAGCCAGACCCCCAGATTGAGCAGAATCAGGGCTGCCCAGGCAAGTTTCACGTTGCCGCGGCGCGGTTCGGTGCGGAAGCGCGGCAAAATCCCGAAGGCAATGCCGAAGGCAAATTGCGTCATCCCCCCGATGAGCATCAAATCCATATGGGCGGGCAGAAGCAGCCAAAGGGTCGGGGCGTAAGGGATACCTTTGTGGAAGAGAATCAGCGCTCCGAAGGTGATCCCCAGCGCGATGTAGAGCAGCCCGGCCCGCGTGGCCCAGAGCATCAGTTTCGGGCGGCTCATGCTTTTTGCCTCCGCCGCGGGGGACGCACCCGCCCCCAGGTGATGTACACGAACAGCATTCCGGCAACCCATTGCAGCACGGCGGAAGCCGCCAGCAGGCCGCCCGCCCAGGATGCCCGCCCCAGCATCGGCTCGCTGAAAATCCGCAGCAGCAGCCCGCCGTTCAAAATCCAGAACACTGCCCAGGCCAGCGTTTCGTTGCCGCGTTTGCGCTCCGGGCTATAGGTCGGGAACAGCCAGAAAACCACCCCGATGATCAGTTCCGAGACCCAGCCGACCATGAACAGGTGAAAATACACCGGCGAGAGCGCGGCGAGCACGGGCGGCAGCGTCCACAGCGTGCGGCTGGCAAGGATCGCCGCCACCAGCAGGGCAAGCACAAGGTAAACCAGCGAAAGTTTGATGTACCAGCGAGTCAGTTTCGGCATAGTTACTCCTTTTGGACGGACGACGGGAGACGGGAGACAGAGGACGCTCGCATCCCATCTCACCGCTCACCACTCCCGACACTCAACTCACGACTCCCCGCCCCCCGCAACCCACATCCCGGCGAGCATCAGCCCTGCGCCCAGGATGCCGCGGGGAGTCATCGTTTCCCCTAAAATCAGCCAGCCCCCCAGGGCGGCGAAAGCCGCCTCCAGGCTGAGCAGAATGGCGGCATGGGTCGGCGGCGCATCCTTTTGGGCGACCACCTGCAAGGTGTAGCCCACTCCCACGGAGAGCGCACCGGCATAGAGGATTGGAATCGCCGCGGCTTGCAGCCCGTCCAGCGTGATGGTTTCGAACATGGGCGCGGCAGTCAGGCTCAGCCCGGCGACGATGGCGAATTGCAGCCAGGCCAGCCGCAGCGAACCGACCTGCGTCGAATAACGTCCCACCAGATGGACATGCACCGCCCAGGCAATTGCGCCGATCAGCACCAGCGTGTCACCCTTGCTGAGGGTCATCGTCTCCGAGACGCTCAACAGGTACAGCCCGGCCACCGCCAGCACCGCACCGATCCACGCCCGGATGCCGGGGCGCATCCCCAAAAACAGCCCCAGCATGGGCACAAAGATCACATACAGGCCGGTGATAAAGCCCGCTTTGCCAGCATCCGTGTAAACCACGCCATGCTGCTGGAGCGAGGCCCCGGCGAACAGCACCAGCCCCGTCACCAGCGCCGGCAGCCAGATGCGGCGCGCCTCCCCGCGGGGCAGCAGCCCGTCGGGATAGTTCCGCCGCACCAGCGGGTACAGCACCAGCGCGCCCAGGGCGAAGCGCACCCCGTTGAACGTGAACGGGCCAATATGCACCATCCCCAGCCGCTGTGCCACAAAGGAAAGTCCCCAAATCAGAGCGGTGGTCAGCAGCAGCAGGTCGGCGCGCAGGGTGCGGGATTTCATGCGCCCAATTATACCCGTCATCAGGGTGCAGGCAAATGTTGTAGAAGGGCGGTGTTCCCCCCACCCAACCCTCCCCCCGCCCTCAGTGTATCTTGACCAAACCCCGATAACAGGCTAAAATGCGGCCTTGCGGCTGACCCGTTCGGTGGTGGCAGCCGCTCTTTGACGCTAACCGCCAACTGCTGACCATGTTTGAGAACCTGACCGACCGGCTCAACGCCGTTTTCGATAAACTCAACCGCCGCGGCAAACTCTCCGAGCGCGATGTGGACGCCGCCATGCGCGAGGTGCGCCTCGCCCTGCTGGAAGCGGATGTCCACTACACCGTGGTCAAAGACTTCGTGGCCCGCGTGCGGGAGCGCGCCGTCGGGCACGAGGTTTCACGGGCGCTGAACCCCGGTCAGCAGGTGATCAAAATCGTCAACGAGGAGTTGATCGCCACCCTCGGCGAACCGGCCCCCCTCAACCTGCGCGGCCCCAAACCGCGTGTCATCATGCTGGTCGGGCTGCAGGGCTCCGGGAAAACCACCCAGGCCGCCAAACTGGCGAAGCGTCTGCGCTCCCAGGGCGAGCGCGTCCTGCTGGTAGCGGCAGACCCCTACCGCCCGGCGGCGGTGCAGCAACTCCAGACGCTCGGCGAAAAACTGGGCGTGGAGGTCTTCGCCGAACCCGGAGTCGCCCCGCCTGAACTGGCGCAGCACGCCGTCGAGCGCGCTAAAAACGGCGGCTTCGGCGTGGTCATCCTGGATACCGCCGGCCGCTCCCAACTCGACGATGAACTGATGGCCGAAATCCGTGCCATTGACGAGAAGGTGGAACTGGCCGAAATCCTGCTGGTGGTGGATTCCATGATCGGGCAGGAGGCGGTCAACATCGCCGAGGGGTTCCGGGATGCGGTTCCGCTCACGGGGCTGATCCTGACCAAGATTGACGGCGACGCCCGCGGGGGCGCGGCGATCTCCATCCGCTCGGTGACCGGTGTCCCGATCAAATTCCTGGGAACCGGCGAGGGGCTGGACGCCCTCGAAGCCTTCGACCCCGCCCGCTTGTCCTCCCGCATCCTGGGGATGGGCGACATCATCGGGCTGATCGAGCGCGCCGAAGCCAGCATGGATCAGGAAACCGCCCAGCGTCAGGCCGAGCGCATGATGTCGGGCGAGTTCACCCTGGAAGATTTTCAGGAACAGTTGGCGCAGGTGCGGAAACTCGGCCCGATCGGACAACTGTTTGACATGCTGCCCGGCGGTTTGGGGCAGGCTGCCCGTCAGATTGACCCCAACGAGGCCGAGACGCAACTCAAAAAAACGGAAGCCATCATCGGTTCGATGACGGTCAAGGAACGCCGCAACCCCAAAATCCTGAACGCCAGCCGCAAGCGGCGCATCGCTGCCGGTTCCGGCACCACGGTTCAGGATGTCAACCGCTTGCTGAAGCAGTACCGTGAAGCCCGCCGCATGTTCAAAACGCTCAAAAAAACGGGCATGCGCGGTTTGTCACGTTTGTTCGGCTAACTCCCAGCCCGTGAACGTCGCAGTCCCTTCACTGCTACCCTCTCACCCGTTTGCGGGCTGGCGGTTTCCCAGAAGACTGGTAAACTGGTAATTGGGCATGAGTTCTCAATCTGCCAGTTACCAACTCACACCCACATCTGTTTGAAGGAGACAGAACCCCATGGTACGTTTACGACTGCGCCGCATTGGCGCCAAAAAGCAGCCCAGTTACCGCGTGGTTGCCGCAGATAAAGAATCCCCCCGCGATGGCCGTTTTCTGGAGGCGCTGGGGCACTACAACCCCCGCACCGAACCGGCGACGATCATCCTCAAGGAAGACCGCATTTTCCACTGGCTGAGCGTCGGCGCACAGCCCTCTGAAGCCGTGGAGCGCCTGTTCAACCAGATGGGCACCTACGAGCGCTACAAGCGGTTCAAGGAAGGCGAGGATATCGAAACCCTGCTGGCAGAATACGCCGAAGTGGAAGCCGCCCGCAACGTCAACCCCAAAACCCGCCGCGACGACCTGGCCGCCCAGAAGAAATCCACGAAGAAGGCGGCCGAGGCGGAGGAAGAAGCAGCGGAATAGGGAAAACGCGCAAACAGGGAATCTCGCCTGATCCCCAACTATCTCCCCCTGCTTCCTGATCCCTGACCCATCGGAGGTTCCCGATGAAAGATCTGATTGACTACATCGCCCGTTCCCTGGTGGATGATCCCACCCAGGTGGAGATCCGCGAGAAAAAGCGCGGCGGCATGACCTGGTTTGAACTCACCGTTGCCAAAGAGGATATGGGGCGTGTCATCGGTAAGAACGGCCGTGTGGCGATGGCGATGCGCGCCCTCCTGCGCGTGGCCGCCGCCCGTGAGGGCGTCAACGCCTCGCTGGATATCGTTGACCCCGTATGAACGCTCGCCGTTCTCCCCTGAACCCTGCCCAGAATTCAGGCTCGCGCACGCCCGGCGAGCCTGAATTTTTGGCTGTGGGCAAACTGCTCAAACCCCACGGCGTGCGCGGTGAAATGCGCATGGAAATCTGGACCGATTTTCCGGAGCGGCTGCGGGCAGGGGGAACCGTTTTTATCGGCAAAACCCGCCGTCAGGTGCGCATCAAAAGCGTGCGCGGGCACCAATCCAGTGCACTGATTGCCTTCGACGAGTTTGAGAACCGCGAGGCTGCGGGTGAGTTCCGCAACCAGGTGATCTTCGTCCGCACCGCCGACCTGCCGCCGCTCCCCGAAGGCGAGATGTACCAGCATCAACTGCTGGGCTTGCAGGTCGTTCTGGATGCGGATGACACGCCCCTGGGGGTGATCGCCGAAATCCTGGAAACAGGCGCCAACGATGTCTTCCTCGTCCGTCCCCCGCAGGGGAAGGACATCCTGATCCCGGATATTGACTCCGTTGTGCTGAAAACTGACCTGGAAACCGGGCAAGTGCGCATCCGCCCGCTCCCCGGCCTGCTGCCGGAATAACTTTGGGTGCGAGCAAATGTTGTAGAAATTGGGCAGTCGTATGGGCTCTGCTTCCTTTTCCCCCCACCCAACCCTCCCCCCGCCCTCACCCCTAACCCCTCTCCCGAGGGGAGAGGGGAACCAAAGCGGAAATTTCGGGAGGGGCGTGTTCGTCAGGTGTGTGTGCGGCGCACTTCGTGCGCCGCACACACACCGAAAATCTCAATCCCCCCTTCCCTTGGGAAGGGGGGATACAGGGGGGATGGGGTTCCAAAAAGACACGGTTTGTCGGCAGATGACAATCTTTCTGCAGCATTTACCTGCACCCATAACTTTCCCCGCCTTGACACGCCAAAACCGCCTGTGATATTCTGAAAGCCATTCACTCGGCAAGGGCGGATTGTCAATCCGCCCCACGGAAGCGGGCTGCCAGTCCGCTTTACGGGAACGGCGTATGGACGAGCGGCAGTACTGGATCGGGCTGAACATGGTCAAGGGGATTGGTGCGGCCCGGCTGCGCGCCCTGCTGGAGATTTTCGGGGATGCCCGCACCGCCTGGGAGGCCCCTGCCGAAGCCCTGCGGGCCACCGGACTCCCCGGCGGAGTTGTGAAAAACCTGCTGACACTGCGCTCCGGCGTGGACCTGGGAACGGCCTGGGAACAGATTCGGGCGCAGGGTATCCGTGTCCTGATTTGGGATGACGATGCCTATCCCCGCCGCTTGCGCGAGATCGCCAATCCCCCGCCGGTGCTGTACCTGCGCGGTGAACTGGCCGAAACGGACGAGTGGGCGGTCGCCATTGTGGGCACGCGGCGCATCACCGCCTACGGACGGCAGGTCGCCGAGCGCATCGCCGCCCATCTGGCAGCCGCGGGCGTGACCGTGGTCAGCGGGCTGGCCCTGGGCGTGGATACCGTCGCACACCAGACTGCGCTTGAGGCAGGCGGACGCACCCTCGCTGTGCTGGGCAGCGGCGTAGACCGGATTTACCCCGCCCGCAACCGAAAACTGGCGGCGCGCATCATGGAAAACGGCGCGCTGATCAGCGATTACCCGCCGGGCACGCCGCCCGAAGCCAGCAACTTCCCGCCGCGCAACCGCATCATCTCCGGGCTGTCGCTGGCGACGGTGGTGATCGAAGCGGGCGAGAAAAGCGGAGCGCTGATCACTGCCGATTTTGCCGCCGAACAGGGGCGGGATGTCTTTGCCGTCCCCGGCAACGTGCTCGCCCCGCAGAGCCGCGGCACCAACCGCCTGATCCAGAACGGGGCGTTTCCCCTGCTTGACCCGCAGGAAATCCTCGATGCGCTCGACCTGAACCGCGTGGTGGAACACCGTCAGGCGCGGGTAGTGCTCCCCGCCGACGCCACTGAGGCCCAACTGTTCGACCTCCTGGGGCACGAACCCCTGCATGTTGACGACATCCGTGCCCGAACCGGCCTGCCCATCGAGCAGGTCACCGCTGCCCTGGCGCTGATGGAACTCAAAGGCATGGTGCGTCAGGTTGGCGGGATGCGATACGTGAAAAACGGTTGACGGTCAAACCGTCACCCTTCAACTTTTTACCTTCAACAAAAAATGAACTATTACGCCGTCATCATGGCCGGGGGCGGTGGAACCCGTCTCTGGCCGCTTTCTCGCAAGGCAAAACCCAAACAGATGCTCAAACTGGTAGATGAGCGCACTCTGTTCCAGTCCGCGGTGGGGCGGCTGGACGGGCTGTTTCCGCCGGAGAATATTTACGTGGTTACGGTTGCGGAGCAGGCCGCCGAATTGCAGGCGCAGGCTCCGCAAATCCCCGCCGAAAACTACCTGCTGGAGCCGATGCCGCGCGGCACGGCCTCTGTGGTGGGTTTCGCCGCGGTCGCCATTCAAAACCGCGACCCCGAAGCCAGCATGGCGGTGCTGACCGCCGACCACGTCATCAAAAACGAGACACGCTACCGCCAACTGTTCAGCGCCGCCTACGACGCCGCTCAGGACGGTTACCTGGTCACGCTGGGCATCACGCCTACCTACCCCGCCACCGGATACGGCTACATCCAGCAGGGCGAGGAAATCGGCGCATACCGCGGCTTGACGGTGTACCGCGCCCTGCGCTTCCGCGAGAAGCCCTCCGAGGTGCGGGCGCGCGAGATGTTGAAAAACGGCGACCACGCCTGGAATTCCGGGATGTTCGTCTGGCGGGTGGAGCGCATCCTGGAGGAGTTTGCCCGTCAAATGCCGGAACTCCACCGGAAGTTGATGGAAATCTCCGCGTCCTGGAATCAGCCTCAACGCCCGGAGGTGATCCGCCAAATCTGGCCCGGCATCCAGCCGCAGACGATTGACTTCGGCATCATGGAAAACGCCCGTGATGTGGCGGTCATCCCCGCGCAGGATTTGGGCTGGAGCGATGTCGGCTCGTGGGATGCGCTCTTTGACGTGCTGCCCGCCGACGGGGACGGCAATATCGTCATGGGCGGGATGCACGTGCCGGTGGATACCCGCGATACGCTGATTTACATGAACCAGGAGCATCACCTGATTGTGACCATCGGGGTGGAAGACCTGGTGGTGGTGGATACCGGCGACGTGGTGCTGGTGTGCAAAAAAGATCAGGCGCAGAAGGTGCGTCAGGTGGTGGACAGGCTGAAGCGCGAGAACAAGGGATTTGTTTAGGGGCGTGATTGAATCACGCCCCTACTACTTGAAAGGTAATTTATGGAAGCCTATTGCATGAAGTGTAGAGAAAAACGGGAGATGCAGAATCCCAAGGCGATTTTCACCGCCAACGGGGTGCCTGCCACCGAGGGCGTTTGCCCGGTTTGCGGGACCCGGATGTTCCGCATGGGGCGCACCGACGCCCATGAGGGGCTGACTCCACCCGAAGTTCAGCCGCGCAAGCGCAAAAAGACGAAGAAAACCAAACGCTCCGGCAAACTGGTGATTGTGGAATCCCCCGCCAAGGCGCGCACGGTGGGGCGTTTTCTGGGCAAGGGGTACACCGTCAGAGCCTCGGTGGGGCACGTCCGCGATTTGCTGCGCTCCAGGCTTTCGGTGGATGTGGAGCACGATTTCCAGCCCACCTACCGCGTCCCCAACGAAAAGCGCCCGATTGTCAAGGAACTCAGGCAACTGGCGCAAAAAGCCGATGAAGTGTACCTGGCGACCGACCTCGACCGCGAGGGCGAGGCGATTGCCTGGCACCTGATGGAATCCGCCGAGATTGACCCGGAGCGCACCAAACGGGTGGTGTTCCATGAGATCACCCGCCCGGCGATTGAGGAAGCCTTCGCCCACCCGCGCGGGATTGACATGAACCTGGTGGACGCCCAACAGGGACGGCGGATTCTCGACCGGCTGGTGGGGTACAGCATCAGTCCGCTGCTGTGGCGCAAGGTGCGCGGTCGGCTCTCGGCGGGACGGGTGCCGTCGGTTGCCCTGCGGCTGATTGCGGACCGCGAGCGCGAGATTCAGGCCTTTGTGCCCGAGGAGTTCTGGACGATCAAGGCGGAACTCAAAGGCGAGGGCAGCAAGATGGCGTTCCTCGCCAAACTGGCCCGCGTGGACGGCAAAGAGCCGCAACTGAAAACCGAAGCCGATGTCAAACCCCTGCTGGCCGATATGGAAGGCGCGGCGTACCAAATCAGCAAGGTCAAAAAAGGCGAGCGGCGGCGCAAACCGCAGGCGCCGTTCACCACCAGCACCATGCAGCAGGCCGCCTCCCGCCGTCTGGGGTTCACCGCCCGCAAGACCATGCGCATCGCCCAGCAGTTGTACGAGGGCATTGACGTGACCGGGCGCGGCGCAACCGGCCTGATCACCTACATGCGCACCGATTCGACCAACGTCTCCGAACTGGCGCGGCGGGAAGCGAAGGAGTACATCCGGCAGCACCACGGCGAGAAGTTTTTGCCTGCCCAGCCCCGCATTTACAAGACCAAACCCAAAGGTGCGCAGCAAGCCCACGAAGCCAGCCGCCCCACCTCGGTGATGCGCACGCCAAAATCCATCAAGCAGCACCTGACCCGCGACCAGTACCGCCTTTACACGCTGATCTGGCAGCGGTTTGTGGCCTCGCAGATGGCTTCGGCGGTGTACGATACCGTTTCGGTGGAGGTCACGGGCACGGGCGCGGCGCACAAGTATCTCCTGCGAGCATCGGGTTCGACCGTCCGTTTCCCCGGTTTTCTGGTGGTGTATGCCGATGTCAAGCCGAAAAACGGCAACAGCCGCCAGCCCGAAGAGCCGGAAACCCCCGTTCCCCCGGATTTGGCCGCCGGGCAGCGGGCGAACCTTTTGCGGCTGCTCCCCGAACAGCATTTCACCCAGCCCCCGCCGCGCTACACCGAGGCTTCGCTGGTGAAAACCCTGGAGGAAAACGGCATCGGACGTCCCTCCACCTACGCCCCGACGATTTCCACCTTGCAGGCGCGCGGTTACGTTGTGCGCGAGGGGCGCAAACTGATCCCCACGGAAACCGGATTTGTGGTCAACAACCTGGTTTCGGAGTACTTCCCTGAAATTGTAGATGTGAACTTCACCGCTAAAATGGAGGCGGAATTGGATCAGGTGGCTTCCGGCAAACGCTCGTGGGTGGAGGTGATCCGCGAGTTTTACGGCCCCTTTTCGGAACAGGTGCAGCACGCCAACGAGGCCATGCCGGAGGTCAAAACCGCGCCGGAACCCGCGGGCCGCGACTGCCCCGAATGCGGGAGTCCGCTGGTTATCCGCTGGGGGCGGCACGGGAAATTCATCGGGTGCAGCAACTTCCCCAAATGCCGCTACACCGAACCGATCCTGAACAAAATCGGGGTTAAATGCCCGAAGTGCGGTGCCGACCTTGTGCAGCGCAAATCCCGCAAAGGACGCACCTTCTACGGCTGCGAGAAATACCCGAAATGCGATTTCACCTCCTGGAAGCGTCCGCTCCCCGCGCCCTGCCCGAAGTGCGGCGGCCTGCTGGTAGCCGAAAACAAGCACTCGGCCTCCTGCACGCAATGCGGCGAGCGCTTCCCGCTGGAGCAGGTTACGTCAGAGCCCGTTGCCGAGACAGCATAGCGGACACAACCCACACAAACACCACTTTCCCCTGTGTCCTGTCGAAAGCCTGCAAGTTTCTATCCGATCAAAACAGATCCGGTTTGTTGCATAACGATATTTCGGATAGGATATAAGTGAAATTTGGGAACGACTTTGAAATGGAGAAAATTATGTTCAGACGTTTGTTTTTTCTTTTGACTGTGCTGCTGATTCCGCTGGGGCTTGCATCTTGCGCTGGAGAGCAGCCGACTGCCCCTGCCGATACGGCAGAATCTTCGGTTGCCGCGCCCACGGTGGAGCCTGCCTTGCCGGAGCCGCCCCGGCCTTCCCCCACCGCCATCACCGGGCCCCAGATGGAATGTACAATGGTCAGCGACCAGCCGGAGGCTTCGGCGGAGTTGGAAGCCATCCTGGGGGTGAAGGAAAACGATTGGGTGTACGGTCCCGAAACCGCCGCCGTCACCATCGTGGAATATGCCGATTTTCAATGACCATACTGCGCTCAATTTGCGCCCGTGTTGGCGCAACTCAAAAAGGATTATCCCGAAGATGTGCGCGTTGTCTACCGTCATTTTCCTTTGGCCAGCATCCACGATAAAGCCCTGCTCGCCGCGCAGGCCGCCGAGGCCGCAGGGAAGCAGGATAAATTCTGGGAAATGCACGATCTGCTCTATGGTCAGTACGGCGAATGGTCTCAACTTTCCATCTCCAGGTTTGAAGACTGGCTGACGGATAACGCGGCCGGTCTGGGCCTGGATGTGGACCAGTTCACCGAAGACCTGACCAGCGATGAGATTGTCGCCATCGCGCAGGAAGCCTGGGAATACGGGCAGCAGATTGGCGTGCCGGGAACCCCGTTCGTCGCCATCAACAATATCCCCTACCAGGGGGGCATGGATTACGAGAGTTTCGTGCGCATCATCGATGCCAACAAACTCACCGACCGCCAGTACAAACAGTGCCCGCCGATGGTGATTGACCCTGACAAGGAGTACATTGCCACCATCGAGACCGAGAAGGGTGACATTGTGGTTGAACTCTTCCCGGATGTGGCTCCGCTGGCGGTCAACAGTTTTGTCTTTCTCGCCCGCGACGGCTGGTTCGACGATGTGCCGTTCCACCGGGTGATCCCCGGCTTTATGGCGCAGGGCGGTGACCCCTCCGGCTCCGGGATGGGCGGCCCCGGTTACGCCTTCAGGAACGAGACCGACCCCGATTTGGTCTTCGACCGCGCCGGGCTGGTGGCGATGGCGAACGCCGGCCCCGATACAAACGGTAGCCAGTTCTTCATCACCTACGCCCCTGCGCACAACCTGGATGGCGGGTACACCATCTTCGGTGAGGTGATCGAAGGCATGGATGTGGTTGAGGCCCTGACCCCGCGCGATCCCGCTCAAGGCGGGGACCTGCCAACCCCCGACAAAATCATTACTATCGTGATTGAAGAGAAATAGCCTGACGCGGCAACACGATGAGGAAATAGGGTGAGGAGGCAGGGGAACAGGGAGTTGGGT